>JAJDVB010000101.1 GCA_022826345.1 Alphaproteobacteria bacterium | reverse complement strand
CCTGCTTGACGGGGTGGCAATGGCTGACCGACCAGCCCGACGTGATCACGAACACGACCCGGCGCAACTGGGCCGTCGCGCCATCGTGATGATCCCAATGCCTCACCGTATCGGTTCATATGAATTGCGCCCGGTATCAGTAGATGTCGAACGGAAAATACCTTGCGTTGATTTGCTCGTAGGTCCCGTCGGCAAGGATGGCCCGAAGTGCCCGGTTCAGGCGCTGCCGCAGCGCCTCGTCCTCCTTGCGGACAGCAATCCCGATGCCTTCGTCAAGGCGATAGGTAGCGCCCGCGTATGCGAAGCCCGCGCCCTCGGGGCTGTTGAGCCACTTCCAGAAGCCGAGCGCGTCGCCGAACACGGCGTCCACGCGGTCTTCGATCAGCGCCCGATCGAGTGCCTCCTGGTCGGCGTACAGTGTTATGTCCGCAAACCTCGACCGGTTGTCTTCGAGCCAGTCCGAGGCGATCGTCGCGCGCATCGCGGCGACGGTCCTGCCTGCCGGGTCTTCGGGATCGAAGTCCGAGCCTTTCCGGGCCACGAAGCGAGCGCCGCTGCTGTAATAGCGTTCGGTAAACGCCACCAGGCGCCGGCGCTTCTCGGTGATCGACATGCTGGAGACGATGGCATCGAACGAGCCGGCCAGCAGTTCCGGGATCAACCCCTCCCATTCCTGGCGGACGAACGTGCACTCGGCTTCCATGTGCGCGCAGAGCGCAAGCGCGATGTCGATATCGAAGCCGATGAGCCGGTCCGCATCGTTGATGTCGCTGAACGGCGGGTAGGCGGGATCAACGCCGATGCGGAGCCTCTCCGGTGCCGTGTCATCACCGAATGCGGGCGCAGAAAGCAACAGAACCAGGGTCAGCGCTGCGGCAAGCCTTCTCATGGAGCCTCCAGGCTGGCAGTCAAGGCACACTCCCAACAGTTTGTAGGTTACGAGCGCCCAATTCCAGCATCAGTCATTTCGCACATGCCTCGCCAACCCGGCCTCCGTAGCGACAACCAGGCGAGAAGGATAGCGGACGAACTCTCGTCCCGAATATTCCTGCATCGCCCGGATGTCCCCGAAGATCGCCGCGATGTCGCAATCGAGGCCGGCCGCATGCGCGTCGCGCATGACCCTCACCTCCGAAATGACCGGATCAGCAGACTGCGTCTTCTTGGTCGGTCTCCAGCGGTTCGTTCGGCGTGCAGATTACCGGCGATTCATAACCCGCACTTCGGCATCCGTGTTCGGTCCGATACGGGCCGGCGACGACGTGCACAGCACCTGGAAATCACGATTATGCAGGCCAACCCTGCGGCAAGCTCAGGCGCAGGACGCAACCCCGATTCATCGACAGATCTCCAGACCCGCGGCCTCAACCTGCGTACAGGCCAACCTGTCGGACTGCTGACCGTGGCCGGCGAGGTTGCAAGAATCGTGCCGACGGCTATCTGAGCAGACGCCTGATTTCGGGAGACGCCGCGATCCCGCCCTCCTTCACGTAGCCCTCGTGATTGCGCTCGATCGTCCTGGGGTCGTACAGGTAGTTGACCAGCAGGCTCGCAGAATCCGACAGCCCCTTGGCGGATACGTCGCCGAGCCAGTTGATCCGTTCGAGACGTGCGCCGTTGCGCAAGTGGAAGCGGGCGACAGGGTCCAGGGAGCGGCCGCCGGGGCCGGTCTCCAGGAGATAACGTGCGCACAGGCGCGTCAGCGGCTCCCGCATGCGCCCCGCGACCTCCTCGTCCCGGTGCCAGCCCGGGGTCGAGAGACGCTCCATCGCCTCGGTCTCGTCCGTCGAGACCGCCGTGTTGGCGCTCTTGTCGAGCGACGCGAGCCATGCGCGGAATCCGGGTATGGGCGAGAGAGTGGCGAAGGTCTTGAGGTTGGGCAGCTCGTAGGCGAGCTCGACCACGACCTGCTTGATGAGGAAGTTCCCGAACGAGATCCCCACAAGCCCCGCCTGGCAGTTGTTGATCGCGTAGAAGACCGCCGTATCCGCCTCCCGCGGGTCGAGGACATCGCCGCCGTTGGCAAGCAATGGCTGCACGGCGCTTGCCATTCCACGCGTCAGCGCCACCTCCACGAATATCAGCGGCTCGTCTGCAAGCGCCGGGTGGAAGAAGGCGAAGCATCTCCGGTCGCCGGCAAGACGGCGCCTGAGCTCGTCCCAGCCCGCCATCGCGTGCACGCTCTCGTAGGCCATGATCTTCTGCAGCAGCGCGGCAGGACTCTCCCAGTCGATCTGCCTGAGACGGAGGAAGCCCCGGTTGAACCATGAGGCGAGCAGGTGCACGAGATCGGCATCCACCGCCCTGAGCGGCGGATCGTCTGGCAGCAGCTCGAGAAGGTCCTTGCGCATGGCCACGATGGTCGCCGTTCCTTCCGGTGCCATGTTGATGTGGCGGAACAGCTTCTGGCGCGGCGGCTCGATCGCCGCGCTCAGCTCCATGAGCGTCTCGAAGCCGGGAGCCGACCTGTAGGCTTCGCCGGCTGCGTGGATCGCCGTCGGATCCGGACCGTAGTCGGCGGCGAGCATCGAGAAGAAGGCACGCTTCTCCGCATGGTTCATCGCGCGATAGGCATCTGCGACGTCACGGGCGAGCGCCGTGCCCGACGCCTCGCCCCGCGTCGACAGCAGGGCTTCACAGAGCGTGTGCGGCGATTGCCTGTGCGGCCTTGCCGCAGGCGCGCCGCGTCGCAGCAACTCGCGGCCAGCATCCGCCACCGAGTGCAGAACCTGGTTCAGGCGCGATGCCCTCATGGGTGTCGAGTCTCCCGGTGCGATCGGTCCGAGCGCGGTGTCCCGTGCAGCGCGACCGTAGCGGTACGAACATAGCCCGGCAATCGGGCGCTTCGACATCCGAGGCGCCTTGGTATTCGAAGGGCAAAACAAGCCCGTTCCGGATTGGTATAGTGGCTTCTCCTGGAGGAGAGGTCTGCTTGAACACAGTCACCCGGCCGTTTCATTCGGCGCGCCTGACTCCGACGTGTCGCCCGGATTCTTCGCCGTCATGGCGGCGCTCGGCCGGGACTGGACGCTGGCGCGCCTTGCGGGCACCGGGGGCTCAGGAAGGAGCGAACGGATGACGGACGACCGGGTCGACCTCGCGATCACGGGCGCGCGCCTCTGGCGGGAGGACGCGCCCCGCGACCTCTTCGCCCAGGGCGGCCGCTTCGTCGACGCGCCGTCGGGCGGCGCGGCTGCGGCGGCGCGCACCATCGACGCCGGCGGGCGCCTCTGCGTGGCCGGCTTCCTGGAGCCGCACATCCATCTCGACAAGGCGCAGATCAACGACGACGTGAGGCCCAACGCGTCGGGCACCCTCGACGAGGCCATCGAGATCATCTGGGCCCGGAAGCGCGCCTACACGGTGGAGGAAATCGCCGCCCGGGCGGTGAGGACCATCCGCACGGCTGTTGCCCACGGGGTCACGCGCTTTCGCAGCCACGTCGACGTGGACAGCATCGGCGGCCTTCGCCCGCTCCAAGGCGTGGTCGAAGCGCGCGAACGCACCCGCGACGTCGCGGACGTGCAGATCGTCGCCTTCCCGCAGGAGGGCATCTTCAAGGACAAGGGCACCGACGATCTCATGTGGAAGGCGATGGAAGCCGGCGCCGATCTGGTGGGCGGCATGCCCTTCAACGAGAACTCGCCTGCCGACAGCGTCCGCCACATTGCACTCGCCTTCGAGATCGCGAGGCATCACGACGCCGACATCGACATGCACGTGGACGAAACTGACGACCCAAACGCCAGGACTCTGGAAATTCTGGCTGAGCAGACAGTGGAGAACGGCTGGCAGGGGCGCGTCACCGCCGGCCACACCTGCGCGCTCGCAGGCTACGGGGAAGATTACGCCAATCGCGTCATCGGGCTGGTGCGTGAGGCCGGCATCCACATGATCGTGAACCCTGCGACCAATCTGATGCTTCAGGGGCGGGGCGACGCCCAGCCTAAGCGGCGTGGCATCACACGCGTGAAGGAGCTGCTGGAGGCCGGCGTCAACGTCTCCTGCGGGCAGGACTGCATCCGCGATACCTTTTACCCTTACGGGCGGGGGGATCCTCTGGAGGTGATGTTCCTCGCGAGCCACGCCGCGCACATGAGCCGCCCGCACGAGATCGAGACGGTCTTCGACATGCAAACCGGCGCTGCCGCCCGCACCATGGGGCTCGACGACTACGGCGCGGAGCCCGGCTGCGTCGCCGACCTGGCGATCATCGACGCTGCCGATCCGCTGGAGGCGCTGACCAGGCGGGCGGACCGCACCTGCGTCATCAAGCGCGGCAGGGTGGTCGCCGAGACCGTGACACAACGCAGCACGGCCTGGGCCTGAGAGCCGCGAGGGAGTGAGATATGGCCATCGATGTTGCAAAGGTCGAGATCAAGTCGGTCTCGGACGCCTCGGGCCTGGAGGAGCTGATCGCGTCGGGCCGCATGGCGGCGGATGAGGTCGTGGCCGTGATCGGCAAGACGGAGGGCAACGGCGGGGTCAACGACTTCACGCGCATCCTGTCGGACACCGCTTTCCGCGGCGTCCTGCTCAAGCACGGCACGCGCAGCGAGGCCGAGGTCGGTGAAATCCCCATGGTTTGGTCGGGTGGCTGCGACGGCGTGCTCACCCCCCACGCCACCGTCTTCGCCAGCAACGACGAGACCGGGCCCGCGGACGCGGCGCGCCTCGCCATGGGGACCGCCATGAGCGCATCGATCCTGCCGGAGGATATCGGTCGGCCTGCGATGGTGGAGAAGATCGCGGACGGCGTCCGCACGGCGATGGCTGACGCGGGGATCGGCGACCCGTCGGACGTCCACTACGTCCAGACCAAGACGCCGTTGCTCACCATCGACACCGTGCGCGAGGCCCACGGGCGCGGCGAGACCGTGGCCTGCGAGGTCCATGAATCGATGGGGGTCTCCAACGGCACCACCGGGCTCGGCATCGCCGTCGCGCTCGGCGAGGTGAGCATGCCCAAGGCCGAGGAGATTTGCCGCAACCTCGATCTCTACTCTTCGGTCGCCTCGTGCTCGTCGGGCGTCGAGCTCGACCGCGGGCAGATCGTCCTCTTCGGCAATGCGCCGGGGGCCGGCGGGCGCTTCCGCATCGGCCACGGCGTCATGCAGGACGCGCTCGACATCGACGGCATCTACGACGGCATCCGCAACGCCGGCCTCGACCTGCCGGAGCGTCCGCGCGCGGCCGATCTCGGCGGCAAGCTCGTCAACTGCTTCATCAAGTGCGAGGCCGACCGCACCGCGCGCCTGCGCGGCCGCCGCCAGATCATGCTGGACGATTCCGACGTCCACCACCACCGCCATTCCAAGGGCGCGGTCGGCGGCGTCGCGGCGGTGGCCATCGGCGATCCCGCCGTGTTCGTCTCGGTCGATGCGATGCACCAGGGGCCGCAGGGCGGCGGCCCGGTGGTGGCCATCGTGGACGTGGGGACCTGACGAAGATGCAGGCGACTGCGACCGGCATTATCAGCGAGGTAGGCAACGGCATCTGGTGCTCATGCACCAATCTTTCGGTTGCGCCTTCTCATGGGATTGACGTCGTGATCCACCAGCCCGTGCCAGTGTTCGAGATCGGTGAACGGAGTGGTTGCCCCAACCCGACGTGCGGCATCGGAATAATGCCGGACCTTATCGGGACGGAGCCCGCGAGCGGGAATGTCACAACAGTTGCAGGGCAACCCTACAAGCGAGGTGCGTCCGCCGATCGGCTTCCACCTACTCAGGGATGCAGCACGCTCGCCCGCACCGCCTGCGCAGTCTTCGGCGTTGCCCCATCATCGGATCAGGAATCCCCGCTCTCACCCGCCTTGCCCGGCCTCAGGTCTGTCCCGAGTGTTCGGGCCGCTGCCAACCACGTCCTGCATGGACGAGGCGACCCGTGGCTTCAGAACTTGCGAGGTCAGGAAAACCACACGGCACAACCCAAGATCGACACCGCCTCGCCGCTTTTCGGGTTCCGGCGCTTCAAGCGGAAGCGCAACGACCGTCAGCTCGACACGCTCGCGCTCGTGTTAGTTCCGCGGTGCGTTTGCGGTAGGCCTCGCCGAGCTCCTCGGAACTCTCCTTTTCGATGTGAGCAAGAGTGTCATCGGCACGGATTTCGGGAAACAGTTCGGAGTTTATATGAACGGCCACGAGGCGAGACCATGGACGAGGATGCACCGACTGCGCGTTTCCATTCCAGTTCCGGCTGGTTGACCGTTGTCCGGCTCGGCCCAACAATGCCGCGAGCGCTCAGGAAGGCCAGCCGTCATGCAGCCAAGACTCATCCTCTTCGCCGCCTCGGCCGGTATCGCCGCCCTCACCATTTACCTTCTCGTCTCCGGGCGGAACATCCTGATCCCGATCGCCATCGCCGTCATGGCCTGGTACTTGATCAACGCGATTGCGCGTGGAATCAGGCGCATCAGCATACGCGGCGTTCGCCCGCCGCGCTGGGCTGCGCTCACGCTCACGGGGCTCGCCGTCATCGCGGCGGTGATGTCACTGGCCGAGATGGTGAGCGGCAATTTCAGTGCCGTGGTCGATGCTATCCCCACCTATCAGGCCAATCTCCAGCGCCTGATCGGCGAGGTGGCCGCACGCTTCGGCCTCGAAGAGACGCCAAATCTGACTGACCTCCTTGATCGCATCGACTTCAGGGCCGTGGTCAGCAGTATTGCTGCAACGCTGACCGAGATTGCCGGCGAAGCCGGGTTGATCCTGATCTACGTGCTCTTCCTGTTCGTCGAGCAGGGTAGCTTCGGCCGCAAGATGAAGGCGCTTTTCCCGAACCGGGAGCGGGAGGAACGGGTGCGCAGCATCCTCAGCCAAATGACCCGTGAGATTCAGAACTACCTCTGGATCAAGACCTTCACCAGTGCGCTCACGGCGAGCCTTGGTTACGTCGTGCTGGCGGCCGTCGGGGTCGACTTCGCCGGCTTCTGGGCGGTCATCATCTTCCTGCTCAACTACATCCCGACCATCGGCTCGCTGCTCGGCATCATATTTCCAGCACTGCTGGCGCTGGTGCAGTTCGACACCTTCGTGCCCTTCCTTATCGTCACACCGAGCCTCGCCGTGATCCAAGTCTTCATCGGTAACTTCCTGGAGCCGATGCTGATGGGCTCCTCGCTCAACGTCAGTCCCTTCGCGACGCTGGTCTCGCTCGCGGTGTGGGGCTCGATCTGGGGTATACCGGGGATGTTCCTCTGCGTGCCCATCACCGTGATCACGATGATCGTCTTCGCTTACTTCCCGCGTACGCGGCCCATTGCGGTCATGCTGTCCACCGACGGCCGTGTCGGCTGGAGCGAAAGCGAGCCACGTCTGCCGCCCAGAGCCTAGCCCACAATTCTCGCCCGTATCACTGCCTGTGCAGCAGCATGAACCCGTTCGCAGAACAGCCTTGAAGATCCAATCAGACTTGCTTCGATTCCCTGGACAGTGCCGCGCCATGAGCAGATGCGCCGACGGCGTAACCTCTTCACGGAAGACATCTGCCCTTGAGGCAGAAGCAGGTGCTGCGCTTCATTTCCGCAGTGACGGGTGCCGTCGGCGGCTTCATCGGCCTCAAACTGTTCACAATGACAGAAGGTGCGACGCACCGGCTCAAGACCGTGATCCATACAGCGGTCTATTTTGCCGGGACTGTCGGGGTCGACGGGACAATGGGCGGTTGCGGCCGGAACCGCTGACCGGCGCCGTGAGCCGTTTGACGAGGCTGCTCAGTCTGACTCCCCGTCTCTTCGCATGGTCTTGGTGATGAGAATCAACAATAGGCTTTTCGGACGTTTTCGCTTCTCCGGGTTGCTCGCAGCTCTGCTGCTTCTGGTCATCCTCGGACCTGTAGCGGAGGAGGCCGCCGTGGGCCGGGCAGTCCTTCTGACCCTGTTTTCTCTTCTTCTGGCCGCCTCGGCATATGTGGTGAGCAACCGCAAAGCCGGCCTGGTCGCCGCGACAGGGTTGGCCGTCGCGTGGACCGTGGTGACATGGGCTAGGCCGTTCACGGGAGATGTCACGGTCCTGATCTCCGACGGTCTGGCGATCTGCCTCCTTATGTACGCGCTCGGCCCAATGCTTCGTCGGATAATCGCAGTCAGTGAGGCTGATTTCGACACGCTCTGCGGAGCGGTGGCTGTCTATCTGCTGATCGGAGTCGCGTGGGGAGTGTCGTATCGGTTCATCGAGACTCTGATGCCGGGTTCATTCGATCTGACGGGAACGGGCGCGTCGGTCGGCTGGAACGATTTCCTATACTTCAGCCTCACGACGTTGACGACCCTGGGCTACGGCGACATCCGTCCGGTGACCGCTGTGGCGCGGATTTGGACGTCTCTGGAGGCGGTCGCCGGCGTACTTTACATAGCCCTTCTGGTTGCGCGGCTCATCAGCATCTATCGCCGATAGGCGATCAGTGACGATCAGGCGAGATGCTGCTATGTGCCGTTGCTCGCAAGGCCGACCCTGGGCGAGCAGCGACCATACTGAGCCGGCGGGACCGCCTTTACTTCATCTGTTCCAGCATTCCTGGAACCAAGGCTTCTTCATCGAGCAAGATCAGTTGAATGCGAACCGGCTTGCTGCGCGGCCAGCCAATGGTCGAGCTTGGCGGGGATGGTCAGCACACTTCCGGGTGGACAGACGGTTTCCTTCGTCTCGTCGACCTCGCTGCCATCGCCCCAGGACATCGTACTCGAAATCACCGTCAGCAGGCGCAAACCGCTCTCGGTAGCATGAGGCGGCACGACCTCGCCTTCCTCAAGGTCGAGCAAGGCAACAGCCAGCTTGCTCGACGGCGAAACGGCCAGAGATATGATATCCGCGACAGCGTAGACCTATTTGGGATGGCAATGCGCCGATATCAATCAGCACCGTCTCTGTTGCCGTCGCCGCAGCGGGCAGCGCCGACAGCGCCAAGGAATCTGTCTCACGGACTCTTATGACGGCGTCCTTTCGAGTTGTCCCAAGCCATGATGCTCCGGGCTCAAGATATCCTCCGGATCGCGAATAGCCTGTGCATTCCGGCCGTATGGCCGTGCCGGTCGGCAACGAACATCTGCTCGGTGCGCTTGCCGCCGTCAAGCGCTCCGACGAATGCCGTGCCGAGAGGCTGAGGTGGCGGGTACTACGACCTACTCGGACGCGTCGCCCAGGACGTGAGCCTCGGCATCGCGGGCTGCCTGAACCGTACGTTCGAGTTGTTCCTGCCGCCCTTCGCGGATCATGTCGTCCCGCTTGAGCGTCGAAAGGATGTAGGCGCTGCGATAAGTGCGCTTGACCAGCTCGAGCAGGCCGGGCGGAAGGGCGCCGTCCGAGGCCTCCGTGGGTTCGACTAAGGCGTTCAGGACGGCGTTTCGCGCGAAGGTGGCCGTCGAAATGTTGGCTGCTGCTGCGGCGCGCTGGACCTTCGCCCACTCGGCATCTGTGAATCTGATGGTCCGCGGCGAGCGAGTCCCGGTCGATTTTTCGTCGACTTGGGTCTTGGGGCGGGGTCTTGTCTTGCTCTTGTTCGTCACGATAGCACTCTCCCGCAAGGCAATCTTGCTGGGCGTTCACCCTTTCGCGCCCCGGATTGCGGACATGTGTCGCCCTGTCAGCCCTTCAAGTCGCGTGTTTCAAAGAACTACGAACCGGTTAGAGTCGCAAAGCGCCTTCGTATTTCAATGTATTTCTACCTGTCAAGACATGCGTCCAATCAGGCGGCTAGGGGCCGTATTTCAATGTGATTCGCTCGTTCCAACGCCGCCGCCTGTGGATTCGCTACAATTCTGTCCTCTCGTGTCCGGCCATGACAGGCTATGTCGCCTCAGAATAGCTTTGCGCCTTCAGGCGCGTGGGGTGTGAGAGTTAAAGCGGCTCCGCCGTAGAGCCGGGTCTTGAGGGGGCGAGAAGAGGGGTCAGGGCCAGCCCTGATTCGGTGGCGGGGAGGATTGTCTGCGGCAGGCGGTCGAGCGACCGCGGCGACCAGGCGACGGTTGGCTGGACGGCAACCGGGTCGAGGTGCAGAGGCTGGGCGATCGCGAACGGCGCAGTGGGTCGATCACCATGTTGGTCGCGGGTGTCGGGCTGGGCGACACCGGGCTATGCAGTCAC
>JAJDVB010000082.1 GCA_022826345.1 Alphaproteobacteria bacterium | reverse complement strand
CCTGCTTGACGGGGTGGCAATGGCTGACCGACCAGCCCGACGTGATCACGAACACGACCCGGCGCAACTGGGCCGTCGCGCCATCGTGATGATCCCAATGCCTCACCGTATCGGTTCATATGAATTGCGCCCGGTATCAGTTCGTCGAGCCACGCCCGGTTGACCCGCATGGCCGCAGCGTCTGGCGCCTGCGAGAGCCTGAGCCCCACCGTGACGTTGCCGCGCCGAAGTCGGGCCGAGACCGCGCTGCGCACCGCCGGGTCGAGCCGCTCCAGCCCCGGCGGCAGGCGGCAACGGATATCCAGCGCCCGCCCGTTCACGCTTTTGACCTCCCAGCTCCAACCGGTCGCGCCGTCGCCGCCGCTGGCACGCGCGAAACCGGTCATGCTGGAGATCGCGGTCATGTCCCCCATCGACGCGCCTCGCAGCCGCTACTTCTTTGCCTTGGCCCGCTTCGCGCGCCAGCGTGCGACGTTGCGGTTGTGCTCGTCCAGGGTCTTCGCGAACGCATGCCCGCCGGAGCCGTCGGCAACGAAATAGAGCGCATCGGTCTCGGCCGGATTCATGACTGCGGCGAGCGCCGCGCGCCCGGGATTAGCGATAGGGCCGGGCGGCAGGCCGCGCACGCGGTAAGTGTTGTAGGGGTTCTCGATGCGGAGATCGGACCGGGTCAGCGCCCGGCCGAGTGGACCCTTGCCCTCTGTCAGCGCGTAGATAACGGTCGGGTCCGATTGCAGCCGCATGTTCTCGCGCAGCCGGTTGAGGAAGACGCCGGCGATCACCGGCCGCTCGCCGGCGACGCCGGTCTCCTTCTCCACGACGGAAGCCAGTACAACCGCCTGCTGCGCGTCGTCGAGGGCGAGCGCGGGATCGCGGGCCGCCCATAGCTCGTCGACCAGGCGCGCCATGGCCCGCTGCATGCGCTCGATGAGAATGGCGCGGCTGTCGCCCAGCGCGTAATGATAGGTCTCGGGCAGGAGCGAGCCTTCTTCCGGCACCTTCAAGATCTCGCCTTCGAGCCCCGGCGCCGCGCGGACCGCGGCCACGACCTCGGCGCTGGTCATGCCCTCGGTAACGGTGAGCCGATGCACGACGGTCTTGCCCGAGACCAGCTTCTCCATCACGCCGCGCGGCGTGACCAGGGCCTCGAACACGTACTCGCCGGCCTTGAGCGCGTGCTGCTTGTCCTCGATCCAGAGCCCGGCAACGAAGAGCAACGGATCGTCGATGACGCCTGCTTCCTCAAGCGTATCGGCGATGTCGAAGGCACTCAGCCCTTGGGGCAGGACCACGGTGCGCTCATCGCGTGCGGGCCCCGGCGTGTCGAACCGGCTGTGGACGTAGAGCCAACCTGCGATCGCCAGGACGACGGCGAGGCCCACCACGACCGCCACGCCTGTGAGCGGCCATAGGAGGGCGCGCCTCATCGCCCGCCGCGCTAGGAGGGCCGGCCTACGATGACCGTGGCGTTGGTGCCGCCGAACCCGAAGGAATTCGACAGCGCCCGCTCGACCTTGCGCTCCTTGGCCTCATACGGGACCAGATCGAGATCGCAGCCCGGCGAGGGATTGTCGAGATTGAGCGTCGGCGGGACCACGCCGTCGTTGATGGCGAGGATGGAGAAGATCAGCTCCACGCTGCCCGCCGCGCCGAGCAGATGCCCGATCGACGATTTGGTCGACGACATCGAGAGCCGCCCGGCGTCCTCGCCGAAGAGCTGCTTGACCGCGCCAAGCTCGATTTCGTCGCCGAGTGGCGTCGAGGTGCCGTGGGCGTTGATGTAGTCGATCTCGTCGGTGTTGAGCTCTGCGGTCCTGAGCGCGTGCGCCATGGAGCGATAGCCGCCGGAGCCGTCGGGCGCCGGTGCAGTCACGTGGTGGGCATCGCCGCTCATGCCGTAGCCGATGACCTCGGCGTAGATCGTCGCGCCCCGTTTCTTCGCGTGCTCGTACTCCTCCAATACGACCACGCCTGCGCCCTCGCCCATCACGAATCCGTCGCGCGCCTCGTCCCAGGGGCGGGATGCGCGTTCTGGCTCGTCGTTGAAGTTGGTGGAGAGTGCACGGGCCGCCGCGAAGCCCGCGACACCGATGTGGCAGACGCCGGCCTCAGCGCCGCCTGCGACCATGACGTCTGCATCGCCACGCAGGATGAGGTGCGACGCGTCGCCGATCGCGTGCGCCCCGGTAGAGCACGCGGTCACGACCGAATGATTGGGCCCGCGAAAGCCGTAGCGGATCGAGACGTGGCCCGAGGCCAGGTTGATCAGGCTCGACGGAATGAAGAACGGGCTGAGCCGCCTCGGTCCCTTCTCGTCAACCAGGACCGTCGCCGCCTCGATGGTCTTGAGCCCGCCGATGCCGGAGCCGATCATCACGCCGGTCCGCTCCAGGCTCTCTTCGTCGTCGGGCATCCAGCCCGAATCCTCCACCGCCTCCACCGCAGCACAGAGCGCATAGACGATGAAGTCGTCCATCTTGCGCAGGTCCTTGGTGGATACGATGTCGGCCGCGCGGAAGGCGCCCTCATCGTCGCCGGAGGGAATTTCGCCCGCGATCTTGACCGGCAGATCGCTGGGATCGAAGCCCTCGATTTGCGCGATGCCCGAGCGGCCCTCGACCAGCCGCTCCCAGCTCAGGCGAACGCCGTTCGCCAGCGGCGACACCATGCCGACACCGGTGACCACCACTCTGCGCGCCTGGTCAGCGGTGCGCATTCACTGCTCTCCGGCTATCGGGGTCTCGCGCAGGCCGTGTCCGCGCCATCGGCCCCTCTGGCCGTCCCGTCAGGTGATCTGCTCGATGTGGTCGATGGCGTCCTTCACCGTGAGGATCTTCTCGGCGGCGTCATCGGGTATTTCGCAGCCGAACTCCTCCTCGAAGGCCATCACGAGCTCGACCGTATCGAGACTGTCCGCACCGAGATCGTCGATGAAGCTCGCATTCTCGGTCACCTTTTCCTCTTCGATGCCAAGGTGATCGACGACGATCTTCTTGACGCGCGCGGCGATATCGTTATCGCTCATGTAACCTTCCCTCGTCGGACTGCGTGAACGGCTACGCCGGTCTCAACCGGCGGACAGCGGCCCCGTGCGGCTTCCGAATCGCAAGCGGACCGTGCCGCGCGGACGGGCGGACGCGGCGCTAGGTAACACATTTCTTGGCGATACTCCATACGCTCGGAAGATGGTGCCGGTACGAGCGCAAATTCAAGCCTGAAGCCGGCCTATGAGCCATGAGAGAAGCACCGAACCCACCGTCACGTACCCGGCAATGAGCGATCAACAGACCGAATCGAGCGCCGTTCCCGGACGCGGGCGGGTGCTGCTGGGCTCGGCGCTCGTGGCTGCCGCAGGGTTGATGTTCGCCCTTGCCGGCATGGGCATCAAGATGGCGGAGGAGAGCCTGTCCAGCTTCGAGGTGCTGTTCTGGCGCAACGTGCTGAGCCTCGCGATCCTCCTGCCCTGGGTCATCCGGCACTGGCCCCGGTCGATGCGCCCGGCGCATCGCGGGCTCATGGCCATGCGGGGGGTCGCCTTGGTGGCGGCGCTGCTCTGCTACTACCACGCGGTCAGCGTGCTGCCGCTTGCCGAGGCGGTGCTGCTCAACTTCAGCTCGCCCATCTTCGTGCCGGTCTTGGGATTTCTGCTGTTCCGATTCGCGTTCGACGGCCGGGTGCTGGCGGCGGTGCTGATCGGCTTCGCGGGCGTCGCGTTGATCCTCAAGCCGGGAACGGAGTTCTTCCAGCTCGGGGCTCTGATCGGGCTTGCATCCGGCGTGCTCGGCGGGCTCTCCGCCGTCGCGATCTGGCGCATGCCGGCCAACGAGGACCCGTTCCGCATCGCCGTCTATTTCGCGCTCATCGGCATCCTGGTCACGCTCACGCCGGTGCTGATGAACCCGACCGTGCCGCCGGCGGAGGCCTGGCCCGGTCTGATCATGCTCGGCGTGTTCTCGACCGCCGCCCACGTTCTCTTTGCGAAGGGCTGCCTGATCGCGCCGACCGACCGGGCCGGCACCTTCATCTACACGTCGGTGGTTTTCGCAGCCGTGTTCGGCTGGCTGTTCTGGGGCGAGGGCGTGGACTGGCTCATGGCCGGCGGCGCGGTGCTGATCGTCGTTGCCGGCGTGCTTGCGATACGCGCCGGCAAGCCCGGCCGCAAGCGGATTTAGATCATCGCCATGCCGCCGTTGACGTGGAGCGTCTGCCCGGTGACGTAGCGGGCCTCCTCGCTTGCGAGGTAGACGCAGGCGGCGGCGACGTCGCTCCCCTCGCCAAAGCACCCGGCCGGGATTGTGCCGAGCAAGGCCTCTTTCTGAGCGTCCGCCAGCGCGTCGGTCATCGCCGTCTCGATAAAGCCGGGCGCGACGCAGTTGGCGGTGACGCCGCGCGCAGCCGTCTCCGCGGCAAGCGCCTTCACCATGCCCACGAGGCCGGCCTTGGAGGCTGCGTAGTTCGCCTGTCCGGCGTTGCCGGTCGTCCCCACCACCGAGGTGATGAAGATCAGCCGCCCCCAGCGCTGGCGGATCATGCCGCGCAGGCAGGCGCGGGCGAGCACGAAACCGGCGCTGAGATTGATCTCCAGAACCTCCTGCCAGTCCTCGTCCTTCATGCGGAGTGCGAGCCCGTCGCGGGTGATGCCGCCGCAATGGACCAGGATGGCCGGTGCGCCCAGTGCCTCCGCCGCCCGCTCGGGCAGCGTCGCGAGAGCGTCGCGATCGGCGAGATCGCAGGGGACCGCTTGCGCGCCCTGCCCTAGCTTCGCGGCAAGCGCCTCCAGCGCTTCCGCGCGCCGGCCAGAAAGTGCCACCGCCGCGCCCTGGGCGTGCAGGGCCCCGGCGATGGCGCTGCCGATGCCGCCCGACGCCCCCGTCACCAGCGCCACCTTTCCCGACAAGTCGAACATCCCGTGCTGCTCCCCGCTGCCGCTACCCGCAGCGCCTATGCTGAACTTTCCAAGAGGGCCTCGACATCCGCGACAGTGCCGACCGCGCTCGCGCTCAAGCTCCGGTCGATGCGGCGCGCAAGCCCGGTGAGTACCTTGCCGGCGCCGACCTCGATCAGCGTATCCACGCCCTCGCTCGCCATATGAAGCACGCTCTCGCGCCAGCGCACCATCGCCGTCACCTGGCGCACCAGCAGCGCCGGCACGTCGGCAGCCTCGTGGACCGGGCGCGCGGTCACGTTGGAGACCACCGGCACGGCCAGCGGGTTGAAGGATACGGTCTCGAAGGCCGCCGCCATGGTCTCCGCCGCGGGGCTGAGCATTGGCGAGTGGAACGGCGCGCTCACCGGCAGCATCACGGCGCGCTTGATACCGTGCTCCGGCGCGAGCGCCACCGCGCGCTCCACCGCCGAGGCGGCACCGCTCACCACGACCTGGCCGGGAGCGTTGTCGTTGCCGATGACGCAGACCTCGCCCTCGGCCGCCGCCTGGGCGATCGCCTCGGCCTGCGCGAGACCGGCGCCGAGCAGCGCGGCCATGGCGCCGGCGCCCACCGGCACCGCCTGTTGCATGGCTTCGCCCCGCAGGCGCAGCAGGCGCGCCGCATCGCCCAACGCCAAGCAGCCCGCGGCGGCGAGCGCCGTGTACTCGCCTAGCGAATGGCCGGCGACGAAGGCCGCACGATCCGACAGCCGCCAAGCGCCCTCGTCCTCGAGCGCGCGAATGATCGCGACCGAGACGGCCATGAGCGCGGGCTGCGCGTTCCGCGTCAGCGTGAGTTCGCTCTCCTCGCCCTCGAAGATGAGCCGCGAGAGAGGCTCGCCAAGCGCCTCGTCCACCTCCTGAAACACGGCGCGGGCGGCCGAAAAGGCATCGTGCAGGTCCTGGCCCATGCCGACCTGCTGCGAGCCCTGTCCGGGGAAGATGATGGCCGTCGTCATGCGGGAGACTCTCGCGCTTTCGCGACCCCAACGCGCGCGCCGCTACTGACCACGCAGCCTGAGACCTGTCAAGCGAACCGGCCGCAGCGCCGCTTGCGATGCAAGAACGATGATGTATAGTCCGCCGCCTGGGTCTGCCGCCTTGCCTTGGAGCGGGGCGGGCGGCCTGCTATGTGCCGCGACCGACACTCAGGAGAACAGCGCCGCATGCCGCTCTACGAGAGCACGTTTATCGCGCGTCCCGATATCTCGTCCCAACAGGTGGACGGCCTTGCCGAGCAGTTCCGCGAGATACTGACGGAGGCCGGCGGCGAGATCGCCAAGACCGAGTATTGGGGGCTGCGCAGCCTTGCGTACCGCATCAAGAAAAACCGCAAGGGCCACTATTACTTCATGAACATCGATGCGCCGCCGGAAGCGATTTCCGCGATGGAGCACACGATGCGCATCAACGAGGACGTCATCCGCTACCTGACGGTGCGGGTGGACGAGCACGACCCTAATCCGGCGCCGCTTACCCAGTCGCGCGGCCGCGGACGCGACGGCCGTGGCGGCCGCGGAGGCCGGTGGGAGGGCCGCCGCCGGGACGATGACGGCGAGGGCCGGCGCCGGGAGGGCGATGGAGAGCGCGGCGAGCGTAGCGAGCGTCCCGCGCGCGAGGACGCCGCGCCGGCTGCCGATGCAAGCGCCAAGGAGACCGCGAGCGAGACCCCCCCGAGCGAGTCCCCTGTGAGCGAGACGCCTGTGAGCGAGGCGCCGAGCAGCGGCGAGAGCGCGGCGGAGAGCGGCGCCAGGGAGAAGAGCGATGGCTGAAGGCGAACGGACCGAGGGCGCCCCGCAGCCGGCCGGTGCAACCCGGCCGGGGCCGGGTGGCGGCGACGGCCGCAGGATGCATCCCTTCGGCGGACCGCGCCACGGCGGTGGGCCGGGCGGCGGCCGCGGCGGCGGAGGCGTGCCGATGGTCTCGTTCCCGAGACGGCCGTTCTTTCGCCGCAAGAAGTCGTGCCCCTTCAGCGGACCCAACGCGCCGAAGATCGACTATCGGGACGTGAAGCTGCTTCAACGCTTCCTCTCCGAGCGGGGCAAGATCGTGCCGAGCCGCATCACCGCGGTCTCGGCCAAGAAGCAGCGGGAGCTGGCACGGGCGATCAAGCGCGCGCGCCATTTGGCGCTGCTGCCCTACGTCATCAAATAGACAAGCCGTCGCCCGGCGCGGGTATTCCGGTCTGGGCGATTCGCCAAGCGGGGAACAGGGGCATGGAAGTCATCTTGCTCGAGAGGATCGAGAAGCTCGGCGGGATGGGCGATATCGTCGGGGTGAAGGACGGCTACGCCCGCAACTTCCTGCTGCCCCGCAAGAAGGCCCTTCGCGCCACGCCCGAGAACATGCAGCGCTTCGAGCGGGAGCGCGAGGCCCTGGAGCAGCTCAACAGCGACCGCCGCGATGCCGCCAGCTCGGCCGCGATCCGGCTGGAGGGCGAGAGCATCATCCTCATCCGCCAGGCGAGCGACACGCTGCAGCTCTATGGCTCCGTCAGCGCGCGGGATATCGCCGAGGCGATGGCCGAGCGCGGCGCCGAGGTCAGGCGCCAGCAGGTGCGTCTGGACCGCCCGATCAAGTCGCTCGGCGTCCACGACGTGCGGATCGCGCTCCACCCGGAGGTGACGGTGACGGTCAAGGTCAACGTCGCCCGCTCGCCCGAGGAAGCAGAGATTCAGGCCCGCGGCGGCACGATCCTCGATGAGGCGGAGGACGAGGCGGACGAAGCCGCAGAGGGCGAGGCCATGGACGCGGACGCGGCGGCAGACGACGCACCCGATACGGCGGATGCTGGCGAGACGACCGACGCAGCCGAAGCCGCCGGCGACGCGGACGGTCCCTCGGAGGAAGATACGGCCGGCGCCCCGGCCGAATAATCGAGGCCCCGTGCCATGCTGGTTGCGCCCCTGCTCAGGACCTTGATGAAGCGGGGCACGCTCCGCGTCATCGATGCGCGGGGCAAGCTCCACACCTTTGCCGGCGAGCCGGGGGACACCGTCACCATCCGGCTGCACGACCGCTCACTCCACTGGAAGCTCCTGTTGAACCCGCGCCTCGTCGTTGGCGAAGCCTACATGGACGGCACGCTGACGATGGAGGACGACGCGACCATCCGCGACTTCCTTCACCTGGTCGGCGCGAACATCCATCTGCTCGATGAGAACGCGGTGATCAAGGCGCGCAACTGGCTCGCGCAATGGGTACGCCCGCTGCAGCAGCACAACCCCATCGGCCGCGCCCGGCAGAACGTGGCCCACCACTACGATCTCTCGGACGACCTCTACGACCTCTTCCTCGACCCGGACCGGCAGTATTCGTGCGCCTACTTCGACACGCCCAATCACTCGCTGGGGCAGGCCCAGCACGCCAAGAAGCGCCACCTCGCGTCGAAGCTGCTGCTCGACCGGCCCGGTCTCAGCGTGCTCGACATCGGCTCGGGCTGGGGCGGCCTCGGCATCTACCTGCACGAGAAGACCGGCGCCAACGTTACGGGGCTCACGCTCTCGCGCGAGCAGCAAGCATACGCCACGGAGCGCGCCCAAAAACTCGGCATCCAGGATCACGTGGCCTTTCACCTCCGCGACTATCGGGAGGATACGGGCATCTACGACCGGATCGTCTCGGTCGGCATGTTCGAGCACGTGGGCGTCAAGCACTACCTCGAGTTCTTCCGCAAGGTGGAGCGGCTGCTCAAGGAGGATGGTGTCGCCCTGCTTCACACCATCGCCCGTTGGGATGGGCCGAGCGTCACCAACCCGTGGTTGCGCAAGTACATCTTCCCCGGCGGCTATTGCCCGTCTCTCTCCGAGGTGTTCGCCGCGCTGGAGCAGACCGGTCTGAAGTCTCTCGACGTGGAGATGCTGCGCCTGCACTACGCCGATACGCTCAAGCACTGGTCGCGCAACTTCCGGGCGAACCGCGAGCGGGTGAAGGCGGTCTATGACGAGCGCTTCTGCCGGATGTGGGAGTTCTACCTGGCCGGCTCCGAGGCCGCCTTCCGCCACCAGGACCACATGGTAGCCCAGATCCAGCTCGCCCGGCGCCAGGACGCGGCGCCGCTGACCCGCGACTACATGGTGGATTGGGAGCGCGCCCACGCCGCGTGAGGCCGCGGGGGCTTGCGTGCCGGCCCCCTGACTGAGTTTCCACAGGTTGTCCGCTCCCAAAGCGCTGGCGAGCTGAGGGAATTGGGGTTTTCCCCGTAATGTGGCGGTTGTGGACAGGGGAAGCGTGGAAACCGAGTTTCCACGATATCCCCAATTGTCACAGGCGGAGCCGTGTAGAGCCGCCCGTCACGCACATGTCATAGTGCGTCCATGGCGACTCAAGTCCCCCTGCAAGAAGCGACAACCGAGACGCCGGGCTACCGCTCCCCACCGAGCAACCTCGAAGCCGAGCAGGCGCTGCTCGGCGCGCTGCTGGTCAACAACGAAGCAGCCAGCCTGGTCAGCGGCTTCCTGCGACCGGCGGATTTCTTCCTGCCGGTCCACGGCCGTATCTACGGCGCCGTACTCCACATGGTCGAGCGCGGGCAGATCGCCAACCCCGTGACCCTCAAGCATTATTTCGAGCGGGACGAGGCGCTGGAGGAAGCCGGCGGCGGCCAGTATCTGGCCCGGCTCGCCGGCTCCGCCGTGACGGTGATCAACGCCGAACATTACGGTCGGGCAATCCACGACCTGGCGCTCCGCCGCGATCTTGTCACCATCGGCGAAGAAGTGGTTAACGACGCCTACGACGGACCGCTCGACCAGCCGGCGACGGAGCAGATCGAAGGGGCGGAGCACAAGCTCTACCAACTCGCCGAGGACGGGCGGATCGACCCTGGCGGGCAGCAGTTCGCCGCGCCGCTGACCAGCGCCGTCGAGATGATTCAGCAGGCCTACAAGCGCGAAAGCCGGCTCACCGGCGTGCCGACCGGCTTCACCGACCTCGACCGACTGCTCGGCGGGCTGCACGCCTCCGACCTGATCATCCTGGCGAGCCGTCCCGGCATGGGGAAGACGGCGCTCGCGACCAACATCTCCTTCAATGCCTCATCGACCTACCGCGCTGGCTCCGAAGGCGAGCCGGCCGCCGATGGCGCCAAGGTCGCGTTCTTCTCGCTCGAAATGTCCGCCGAGCAGCTCGCAACACGGATCCTCGCCGAGCAGACCGAGATTTCGTCGGACAAGCTCAGGCGCGGAGAGGTGCGGGATGCGGATTTCATCAGGATCGTCCAAGCCAGCCAAGCGATGGAGGGGCTGCCCCTCTTCATCGACGACACACCCGCGCTCACCATCGCGGGCCTTCGCGCCCGCGCACGCCGGCTCAAGCGCCGCCACGGCATCTCGTTGATCGTCGTCGACTATCTGCAGCTCATGCGGCCGACGACGAGCATGCGTCTCAACAACCGCGTGCAGGAGGTCTCCGAGATCACTCAGGGCCTCAAGGCGCTGGCCAAGGACCTGGACCTGCCGGTGCTCGCGCTGGCGCAGCTCAGCCGTGCTGTGGAGCAGCGCGACGACAAGCGGCCGCAGCTTGCGGACCTGCGCGAATCGGGCTCGATCGAGCAGGACGCGGACGTGGTCATGTTCCTTTATCGCGAGCAGTACTACCTCGGGCGCAAGGAGCCGGAAGAGGGCACGGCTGACCACGCCGAGTGGCAGGAGAAGATGGACAAGGTCCACAACAAGGCCGAGGTCATCGTCGCCAAGCAGCGTCACGGGCCGATCGGTAAGGAGGAGCTCTACTTCAACGCGCTGCTGACCAAGTTCGACAACCTCGACAGGAGTCACGCGTCGGGCGACGCCCCCCCGTTTTAGTTCCCTGTCCGAGACGTTTTCGGGCGCTTATGCGGCGGCGATCACCGCCTTCTTGGGAAGCCGGGTAGGAACCTGCCCGCCCAGCACATCCAGCAGCACCTCGACCCGCTCGCGCGGCGCTAGCCGCAGGACGACCGCCGCGCACTCCACGAAGGGGCCGATCGCGATGGTGACGGCATCTCCCGGCTGCAAATCGGGCGGCGCGGGTGTGCTCACGCCGTCGGCCCCGGTCGCCTCCCTCAGCGCAGCCACGAATTCGCCGGGCAGCGGCTGAGGCCGCGGGCCGTCGGCGAGAAGCCGCTTCACCCCGAAGGTGCCGTTGATGGCGCGCCAGGGCTCGCGCCCGATATCGAGTTCCACGAACAGGTACTGTGGAAAGAGCGGCGCGTGCCCGCTCTCGAAGCGCTTTGCGCGGCGCCGGGAGCGTTCCATCACCGGCAGCCATACCCGATACCCCTGGCGCACCAGGTTTACTTCGGCGCGCTGCTCCTGATGGGGCCGCGTGTGGACCACGTACCACTTACTCATCACTAACCTCCGACCGGCTGCAACTGAGGCGCCGGAACCTGCTGAACCAGAACCACTCTAGCCATCATACCTCTTATAGAACATATAGGGAATATAAATAGAACAAATTCTGTATCTAGTGGTGGCGGTGGCAGCCGGTGCGGTGAGACCGATACAGATATGGGGTGCGACAAGGATGGCCGCGAGGCCCCCGCTCTATGAGCCCGCACTTCTCACCACGGTCATGGTCTGCGCGGCGCATTCAGGGCGAGAGGGCAGGAGCGCCGTGCAGCGCGATGCGGGGACATCGGGCAAACGGCGCGACACACCCTGTCGCCCTGAAGGCGCCGCCCTTCGGGTCGCGCCCAAGCGCCCGACCGCGTCGTCGCGAACCTCAACCGTATTCCCTGATACGCTTGTCGGCCCGCTCCTGGCGGATCGAACGCCTGGAAGCGCGACGCAGGCCGTGACCGTGGTGAGAATTGCGGGCTAACATCCCCGCCCGCATGAACTCGAGCCCGCCGGAGAGACGATGAGCACGACATTCAAGGAGACCGAGTGGATCTGGCGCGACGGGGAATTCGTCCGCTGGCAGGACGCCACGGTCCATATCCTGGCCACCGCCGTTCAGTTCGGCTCCTCGGTCTTCGAGGGCATCCGCTGCTACGACACCGCCGGCGGCCCCGCCATCTTCCGCCTGGCCGAGCATCTGAAACGGCTGCGCAATTCTGCGCGGATCTACCGCATGGAGATCGGCTACAGCGACGACGAGCTGACAGAGGCCTGCTTCGCCCTAATCCGGCGCAACGAGCTCCGCCACTGCTACATCCGGCCGGTGATCATGCGGGGCTACGGCGCGATCGGGATGGACGGCATCGGCAGCCCCATCGAG
>JAJDVB010000009.1 GCA_022826345.1 Alphaproteobacteria bacterium | reverse complement strand
CTGATGAAAGACGCTATTCTGGTGCCGCATGACATTGACCTCCGTTCGTGTCCAGAACGCCGCAAAACGTCCGGAGACGAATAGAATCAATGTCATGCACCTTGTCCACCCCTCTAAACCGGACAGCAGTGGACTCGTTCCGGGCATCCACGTCTCCCCGCAAGGCTACGGCAGGGTTTCGTAAAGGTCGTCCCAATCGGGGTTCTGTTTGCGGATGAGTCTGACCTTCCAGGCGCGCGGCCAGTGCTTCAAGGTCCGCTCCCGCTGGATGGCTGTGGCGATCTCATCATGGCGCTCCGCGTAGACGAGCCGGGTCAGGTCGTACCTCTTGGTGAACCCTTCAACCAGGCCTTCGCGGTGTTCCCACGCCCTGCGCGCGATGTCGCTGGTCACGCCGAGATAGAGCGTGCCGTTGGGTCGGTTGGTCATGATGTAGACCCAGCCTCCGCTCATGTCGCTATGCTGCAAGCCGTGGATGCGCGGAACAAGTCCGCGCATGACGAAGGGGGGAGTGAGGTCGAAGAGAACACGCACCGATCTCCTCTCGTCATGGCCGCACTTGTTGCGGCCATCCACGTCGCGCCGCCGCACGGGGCCGAAATGGATGCGCGGATCAAGTCCGCGCATGACGAGTGGGGGAGGGCGTGCGCGACTCCCCGGACCATGGTGCGGTAGAGGGCGTGGGCGGCGTGGGGCAGCATTGCGGGATGAGCCACAACACCACCCGCGAGCACGTCCACGCCATGCAGAACGAAACCCGACAGACCACGCCGGCCGCGGCATCCAGTCGCTCCTCCGTCAAGCGTCTGCCGCCCAAGCTCCGCGAGGCCGTCGATCAGGCCATCGCCGACGGCGCCACCATCGACCAGATCACAGCCCGCATCAGGGCGGGGGGCGAGGACTGCTCGCGCTCGGCCGTCGGCCGCTACGCCAAGAACATGCACGACCTGATCCGCAAGCAGCAGGAGACCGACCGCACCATCAAGGCGTGGGTGGACGCGCTGGGCGAGCGCCCGGAGGGCGGCGCCGGGCCCATCCTGATCGAGACGCTGCAAACGATGGTGCTCGCCACCATGGCCGATCTCAGCGCGCGGGAAGAGCCCGTGTCGACGGAGGAGCTTGCCCGACTCTCCCACATCCTCAAGCGCATCGAGGCCACCGAGAAGCTCCGCAAGGACCGGGAACGCGCAGCGGAGAAGGCGAAGGCGGAGAAGGCCAAGTCCGCCGGCCGGGCCAAGGGCCAGGGCGGGCTCTCGCCGGAGGCGGTCGCCATCATCCGGGCGGAGGTGGAGGGCGATCCGCCCCCGCCGCCGCCTGCTCCCCGCACCGTGACGTCGGTGCCGGTGGACCCGTGGAATCCCGCAGAGTTCCCCGCTGTCCCGGACAATCCCGGCGAATCCCACTCGAGCCCGGCTAATCACTATGAATCCTGGACGGAAATCGCTCCGCGGGTGTATCGCACCAGCCCCACATCGATCCTGTCCCTCGGGCCCAAGTGAGGAGGGGGCGCTCGTTTAATCAGTTCCCTCAGTCGCCGGGCGCGGGTTTAACCATTTCCCTCAGTCGCCGGGCGCTCGCTCCGCTCGCTTGGCTACGCGCCTTCGGCGCGGCGCGCGGTCGCGCGCTCCGGGCTGCTGCGCAGCCCGGTTCCCGTCCATGGCAGATACTTCGTCCGATGCCGATTCTTTAATGCAGGAAGCAGGCGACCTGGTGGCCGGGCTTCACTTCCTTGAGCACCGGGGTCCGCTCGGAGCATTCGGGCATGCGGTGCGGGCAGCGGGTGTGGAAGGGGCAGCCGGCGGGCGGGCTGATCGGGCTCGGCACGTCGCCTTCGAGGCCGCCGAGGGAGTCGGCGCGCGGGCCGTCGGGGTTGGCCTCGGGGATCGCGCTGATCAGCGCCTGGGAATAGGGGTGCAGCGGCTCGCGGTAGAGGCTCTCGCTCTCCGCAATCTCCACGATGCGGCCGAGGTAGAGCACGGCGGTGCGGTTGCAGAAGCGCTTCACCACCGAGAGGTCGTGGGAGATGAAGACGTAGGTGAGCTGGAAGCGCCCCTGCAGGTCGATCAGGAGGCGCAGGATCTGGGCGCGGATCGAGACGTCCAGCGCGGAGACCGGCTCGTCCAGGATCAGCAGCTTGGGCTGGAGGATGAGCGCGCGGGCGATGGCGACGCGCTGGTTCTGCCCGCCGGAGAACTCGTGCGGCAGGCGGTCGTAATAGTCCGAGCTGAGGCCGACGACCTCCAGGAACTCGCGGGCGCGGTCGAAGCGGTCCACCTTGTCGCCGATGCCGTGGAAGCGGAGCGGCTCGGCGATCTGGTTGCCGACCGACATGCGCGGGTTGAGCGAGCTGAGCGGGTCCTGGAAGACGATCTGCATCTCGCGCCTGAGCGCCAGCAGCTCCTTCTTGGAACACGCCAGCACGTCCTCGCCGTCGAGCGTGACCGAGCCTGCGGTGGGCTCGATCAGCCGCAGGACGAGGCGCGCGGTGGTGGACTTGCCGCAGCCGGATTCGCCGACGAGGCCAAGGGTCTCGCCCCGCATCACGTCGAAATCGACGCCGTCGACCGCGCGCAGGATGGGCGGCGCGTCGAACAGGCCCTTGGGGTCGAGCTTGAAGTGCTTGACCAGCCCCTCGACCGAGAGGAGCGGGCCCTCGCCGCCGTTCGCGCCGCCGCCGGTGGTGATATCGCTCATGGCGCGGCCCCCTGCCCTGCGCCCGCGGCGCCCTCCTCCGCCTGGACGGCGTGGCAGACGGCGGTGGACCCGGTCGCGGTCTCGACCCAGGGCGGGTCCTGCTCGCCGCAGATGTCCATCGCCTTCACGCAGCGGTCGCGGAAGGCGCAGCCCGGCGGCGGATCGATGGGGATGGGCGGCAGGCCGGAGATCGAGCGCAGCTCGGACTCGCGGGAATCGTCGAGCTTGATGATCGAATCCAGCAGGCCGAGCGTGTAGGGGTGCCGGGGGTTGCGGAAGATGGTCTTAACGTCGCCGTACTCGACCATCCGCCCGGAATACATCACCAGCACCTCGTCGGCCATGGCCGAGACCACGCCGAGATCGTGGGTGATGAGGATCATGGCGCTGCCGAGCTTCTTCTGGATGTCGGACAGCAACCGCAGAATCTGGGCCTGGATGGTGACGTCGAGCGCGGTCGTCGGCTCGTCGGCGATGAGGATGTCGGGCTCGCAGGCGATGGCGATGGCGATCAGCACGCGCTGGCGCATGCCGCCCGAGAACTGGTGCGGGTAGTCGGAGAGCCTGCCCTCGGGCTCGGGGATGCCGACGAGGCGCATCAGCTCGACGGCGCGGGCGCGGGCCTCCTCCTTGCTCGCGCCGGTGTGGGCGATGATGGTCTCGACGATCTGCTCGCCGATGGTGAAGACCGGGTTGAGCGAGGTCATCGGGTCCTGAAAGATCATGCCGATGCGGTTGCCGCGCAGGTCCTCCATCTGGTGCTCGGTGAGCGCCAGCAGGTCCTGGTCGCGGAAGGAGATGGCGCCGTCGACGATGCGCCCCGGCAGCTCGATCAGGCGCATGATGGACTGCGCCGTCACGCTCTTGCCCGAGCCGGACTCGCCCACGATGCAGAGCACGCGGCCGGCCTGAAGCTCGAAGGAGAGGCCGTCCACCGCCTTCAACGTGCCGGTGCGCAGGCGGAAGTGGGTCTTGAGGCCGCGCACGCTGAGAACCGGCTCGCTCACGGCGCCCTCCCCTCAACGCACCCTGGCGCGCGGATCGAGCGCATCGCGCAGCCCGTCGCCGATGAAAGAGAAGGCCAGGGACACGATGACGATGACGAAGCCGGGGAAGGCGGTCGCGTGCGGCGCCTTCTTCAGCACCGCGCGGCCGTCGGAGACCATGGTGCCCCAGTCGGCGTCCGGCGGCTGAATGCCGAGGCCGAGGAAGGAGAGGCCGGAGCCCACCACCATCATCAGCCCGATCAGCGTGGTCGAGTAGACGATCACCGGCGCCAGCATGTTGGGCAGGACGTAGCGGGCGAGGATGGTGGGCGTGGTGGCGCCGCCGGCGCGCGCGGCCTCGATGTAGGGCTCCTGCTTGACCGAGACCGTGGTGGTTCGCACCAGGCGCGAGATGTAGGGCACCAGCGCGACGGTGATGGAGAGGATCAGGGTGGCGACGCCGGGGTCCAGGATGCCGGCGATGACGATGGCGAGCAGCACCAGCGGGAAGGCGAAGAAGACATCGAGGATGCGCATCACCACCTGGTCCACCCAGCCGCCGATGTAGCCGGCGAAGAGCCCGAGCACCACGGCGATGAAGGTGGCGGCCACGGTCGGCACCACGCCGATCAGCAGCGACACGCGCCCGCCCCAGAAGAGGCGGGAGAGCATGTCGCGGCCGTCCATGTCGCCGCCGAGGACCAGGCCGTCGGTCCCCGGCAGGCCGCCGCGGGTGCCCACCGCCTCGGTCGGGTCATGCGGGCTGATGTAGGGCGCGAAGATGGAGATCAGCACCACGATGATCATGAAGACCAGCGCACCCACCGCCGCCTTGTCCTTGGCATAGGCGTGCCAGGCGAGCGTGAGCGTCCGCCACATGATGTGGAGGTTCTCGCGCCGGAGCTCGGCGGCGGAGCGCTGCCGCGTTGACTGGCCGTGGAGGGTCGGCTCGGCGGTCATCGCGAGCGCACTCCCTCGGAGATGCGGATCTTCGGGTCGGTGTAGGCGTTGAACACGTCGACAGCGAGGTTCACCAGAACGAAGGCGACCGCGATGATGAGCGAGGCGCCCTGTATGGTGGGGATATCGCGCGCCTGAATCGCCTGCCAGAGCTGATAGCCGATGCCGGGCCAGGCGAAGATCACCTCGACGAAGAGCACGCCGCCCAAGAGGTAGCCGAGCTGCAGGCCGCAGATGGTGGCGATGGGCGGCAGCGCGTTGCGGAGCGCGTGCTTGCGCAGGATCACGCCGCGCCGGATGCCCTTGGCGCGGGCGACCTTGATGTAGTTCTGACTCAGGATTTCGAGCATGGTCGCGCGCACGGTGCGCGCGATGATCGCCGCGGGCGCCGCGCCCGCGGCGATGGTTGGCAGGATCAGATGCAGGATCACGTCGATCGGCCCGCCGCCGCCGAAGATCTTGGTCATGCCCGTCGCCGGCAGCCAGCGCCAGGTCAGCGAGAACAGCAGCACCAGCAGCAGCCCGAACCAGTAGGGCGGAATGCTGCCGAACATAAGGGTGCCGGCGATGGTGAATCGGTCGAAATAGCCGTAGGGCCTGGACGCCGCGAAGATGCCGGCGAAGAGCCCGATGACGTAGGCCAGTGCCGCGCTGGTCACCGCTAGGATCGCGGAGTTGACGAACTTGGGGAAGATCAGCTCCGCGACCATGCGCCGGTTGGCGATGGACTTGCCGAACTCGCCCTGGAGGATGTGGCTCAGCCACTTGCCGTACTGGACCGGCAGCGGCTCGTTGAGCCCGAGGGATTCGCGGATCTGCTCGCGCGTCTCCTCGGTCGCGTAGGGCCCCGTCAGCGTCGTGGTGACGTCGCCCGGCGCGAGATGCGCCAGGATGAAGACGAAGAACGACACCCCGAACATGATCGGGACGATCGTGAGGAGGCGCATGACGATGAACCGCGTCATGGCGCGGCGGCGCCTCCCATCGGTGAGCGAACAATCACGGTGACGAACACTCGGTCGCTGCGGCGCTGCCCCGCACCGCTAAAGCAGCCGGCCGCCGGGCGTTGCGCCCGGCGGCCCACTCGCTGCTATCCGCGATCCCTACTCCTCAACCCAGGGCAGGGTGTAGTCGTACCAGTTCTCCTGACCGTTCACGAAGCCCTTCACGTTGGGCGCCAGAATGATCGGATTGTGGTAGCTGAACACCGGCACGAAGGCGACGTCCTCTTCCATGATGATGCGGTTGGCCTCGCGATAGAGCTTCGTGGCCTCAGCCTGATCCTCGGTCTGGATCGCCTGCTGATAGAGCGCATCGACCTTCTCGTTGCAGTACCAGCCGCCGTTGATGCCGTTCGGCGGGTGATGGTCGCAACGGGTGGCGTGGGCGGTCCAGTAAGGCACCGACCAGCCCCAGCCCATGCTGTTCATCGCCACGGTCTCCGGCATGCCCTGGAGCCACTTGCCGAGATAGGTCATCCACTCCAGCTTCTCCAGCTTGAGATCGATGCCGACCTTCTTGAGGTCGCGCTGCATCCACTTCTCCCAAGCCTCGTTCCAGCCGTAGTCGAAGATCTCGAAGGTGAGCTCGAGTCCACCGTCCCCGTAACCGGCCTCGGCCAGCAGCGCCTTTGCGCCCTCGGGGTCGTAGGGATAGGGATTGTAGTTGGGATCGTAGGCGAAGGTGCCGGCGGAGAGCATGCCGTGCTCGGCCTTGCCGGTGCCTCTCAGCACCTCGCGGGCCACGCCCTCACGGTCGATCGCCATGTTGATCGCCTTGCGCACGCGCACGTCCTGAAGCGCGGGGTGCTTCATGTTGAACGCGGCGTACCAGACCGAGGGCACGTTGGGCTGCAGCAGAAGCTGGAAACCCTCGTCCACGAGGTTCTCGATCTCGTCCCAGGTGGGCTCGGTGACCATGTTGATCTCGCCGGCCCTGAGCGCGGCGATGCGGGTCGCCGGGTCGGTGATCTGGCGATAGACCATGTAGTCGAGCTTCGCCGGCTCACCGTAATAGTCCTCGTTGCGCTCGAGCACGACCATCACGTCGATCTCACGCTCGACGAACTTGAACGGCCCGGTGCCGACCGGGTGGAGCGCGATGTCCTGATCGCCGTGAATCTCCCACGCGGTCGGACTGATCATCTCTGGCTGCCCGCAGGAGGACTGGCCGATCTGCAGCCACTCGTAGTGCGGCTGGGTGAGCACGATCTCGAAGGTGTGCTCGTCGACCACGCGGCTGGACGCGATCCAGCGCGCGTAGAAGTTCAAGTAGGCATTGGCGACCGAGTTGTACTGCGGCGCGTCGGGGTTGGAGAAGCGGTCGTAGTTCCACTTCGCCACCTCGGCGTTGAACGGCGTGCCGTCGTGGAACTTCACGCCCTTGCGCAGGTGGAAGGTGTAGGTCTTGCCGTCCTCGGAGACGGTCCAGGACTCGGCGAGTGCCGGCCGGAGCGTCGCCCACCCCTTCTCGGGCTTGCCGAGCTCAAGCTCGACCAAGCCGTCGAAGATCATGTGGGTGGCGTTCTTAGTGAGCCAACCGCAGGACTGCGGCGGGTCGAACAGGCTCATCGCCGCCGGGATCGACCAGATCAGCGTGCCACCGCTTTCGGCCTTGGCGGGTTTGGTGTCGAGAGCGCCCAGCGCCAACGCGGCACCGGCCACCGTGGCGGCGCCTGCCAGGGCCACCGTTCGCAACGATCGAAGCATGTGTGTGTCTCCCTTGAATCGCTCATGCGCGCCGCTGGCCGGCTCGGTGGCCGCCCCAGGCCGCGGGCGCAGCGTACAACCCTCGGGCGCCCCGGCCAAATGGCGAAATTCCCACCGAGCACGGCGGTTCCTTGCCGGCCGGCGGCGGGCGCGTATAGTCTGGCCAGGGCGGGACGAGGGCGCACCAGCACGGAGAGCGCGGCTTGCGCTACATCAGCACGCGGCAGACCGGAGGGCAGACGGTCTCGTTCGAACACGCCCTGCTCCAGGGTCTCGCGCGCGACGGCGGCCTCTATATCCCTGAGCGCTGGCCGGTCCTCGACGCCGATGCGCTCGCGGCGCTCCGCGGCCGGCCCTACGCCGACGTCGCCGCAGCCGTCATGGCAGAGTTCACCGGGCGCGCCTTCTCGCGCACGCAGCTCGCGGAGATCGCTGCGGAGAGCTACGCCGGCTTCGACCACCCCGCGACGGCGCCGTTGGTGCAGCTCGGCCCCGACCAGTGGCTGCTGGAGCTCTTCCACGGCCCCACGCTCGCCTTCAAGGACTTTGCGCTGCAGATGGTGGCGCGCCTGCTGGACGCGGTGCTGGCGAAGCGTGGGCGGACGGCGACGATCCTGGCCGCGACCTCGGGCGACACGGGGGCCGCGGCGATCGAAGCCTTCCGCGGCCGCGAGGCGCTCTCGGTGGTCGTGCTCCACCCGGCGGGCCGAGTCTCCGAGATGCAGCGGCGCCAGATGACGACGGCGGCCGAGCCCAACGTCCACAACGTCGCCATCGCCGGCACCTTCGACGACTGCCAGGCGCTGGTGAAGGCGCTCTTCGCCGACCTCACGCTTCGCGACGAAATCGGGCTCGCCGCGGTCAACTCGATCAACTGGGCCCGGGTCGCGGCGCAGACCGCCTACTACGTGTACGCGGCTTTGGCCTTGGGCGCGCCTGCTCGCGCGGTTTCGTTCACCGTGCCCACCGGCAACTTCGGCAACGTCTATGCCGGCTACGCGGCGCGGCAGATGGGCGTGCCGATCGAACGCCTCATGGTCGCCACAAACCGGAACGACATTCTCGCCCGCTTCTTCGAGACCGGCCTCTACCGCAAGGGGACGGTCCACAGCACACTGAGCCCCAGCATGGACATCCAGGTTGCGAGCAACTTCGAGCGGCTGCTGGCCGACCTCTCGGGCCGCGACGGCGCTGCCGTGCGTGCGCTGATGGCCGAGCTTACCGAGCATGGTGAGTTCACCCTGCGCGGCGCCCGGCTGGCACAGGCCAAGGTCGCCTTCGCCGCCGCGCGTGCCGACGACGACGCCTGCCTCGCCACCATCGCGGACGTGTGGCGCACCTGCGGCCGCATGATCGACCCGCACAGCGCGGCAGGCGTTCACGCCGCCCGCCTCCACGGCTCCGGCACGGGACCGATGCTGAGCTTGGCGACCGCCCACGCCGCCAAGTTCCCCGACGCCATCGAGCGCGCCATCGGCGTTCGCCCGGCGCTCCCGCCCAGGCTCGCGGCGCTCGCGGCGAAACCGGAAAGGGTGACTGAGCTGCCTGTGGATGCGGCCCTGCTCACGCGCTTCGTTCGCGACCGGGTCCACGCGCCGCAGCGGGAGCGTGTGGCGTGAGCGTGCAGATCACGCCGCTCGCCAACGGGCTCAGGGTGGTCAGCGATCCCGTGGAACACGTGGAGACGGCCTCGGTCGGGCTCTGGGTCGATGTCGGCGCGCGCTGCGAGAGCGAAGAGACCAACGGGCTCTCGCACCTGCTGGAGCACATGGCCTTCAAGGGCACTGAGCGGCGCAGCGCCCGCGACATCGCCGAGGAGATCGAGGCGGTGGGCGGCCATCTCAACGCCTACACATCCAGGGAGACCACGGCCTACTACGCCAAGGTGATGAAGGAGGACGTGCCGCTCGCGCTCGACCTGCTGGCGGACATCCTCCAGCACTCGACCTTCGATGAGGAGGAGCTGGAGCGCGAGCGCGCGGTGGTGATCCAGGAGATCGCGCAGGTCAACGACACGCCGGACGACCTCGTGTTCGACCGCTTTCAGGAGACCGCCTATCCCGACCAGCCCATCGGCCGCACAATCCTCGGCCCGCCCGAGCGCGTGGGCTCCTATTCGTGCGAGGCGCTCGCGGCCTACATGGGGGCGCACTACCGGGCGGCGCGCATGGTGCTGGTAGGCTCGGGGCGGGTCGATCACGACGCCCTCGTCCAGGCGGCGGAGGCAGCTTTCACCGCGCTGCCCGAAGGCCCCGTGCCGGTGCCCGCGGCTGCGGTCTACGGCGGCGGCGACTGCCGCATCGCGCGCGACCTGGAGCAGGCGCACCTGATCGTGGGCTTCGACGGCCTCGCCTACGACGACGAGGATTTCTACGCGCTGCAGGTGATGTCGACGTTGCTCGGCGGCGGCATGTCGTCGCGGCTCTTCCAGGAAATCCGGGAGCGGCGCGGCCTCGCCTACTCGGTCTTCACCTTCGCCTCCAGCTACGCCGACGGCGGCATCTTCGGCGTCTACGCCGGCGCCGGCGAGGACGAGCTTGCCGAGCTGATCCCGGTGATGGCGGACGAGCTGGTCAACGCGTGCACCACGGTGGGCGACGAGGAGGTCGCCCGCGCCCGCGCCCAGCTCAAGGCCGGGCTTCTGATGTCGCTCGAGAGCACCCAGGCGCGGGCGGAGCGGCTGGGCCGCCACATCCTGCTGTTCGGCCGGCCGCTCACGGTCGCCGAGTTGATCGAGCGCGTCGATGCGGTCGACCGCGAGGCAGTGCAACGCACCGCGTACCGCATCCTGCAGGGAGGCCGGCCCACAGTCTCCGCTCTCGGCCCCATCGGGAGGCTCGAAGATCATGACTCGATCGCCGCCCGCTTCGCCTGAGCCGGCCGGGCGGCCGCCGGACGCCGCGGTGACCAATGTCCCGCCGGACGCGGCCGAGACCCTCGACGTGCGCGGCCTGATGTGCCCGCTGCCGGTGCTCAAGGCGCGCAAGGCGCTCAAGCGCCTCGCCCCCGGCGCGACGCTGGAGGTACTCGCAACCGACCCGGCCGCGGTGATCGACTTCAAGCACTTCTGCGAGACCACGCCGTTCGAGCTGCTGGGTTGGCATGAGGACGCCGGCACCTACGCATTCAGGATCAGGGTGCCCGGCTGATGGCATTCCTCCGCCCCGCCCAGGACTCGGCCCGCGAGGCGACGATGGAGACGCGGTTGCTCTACCTCCGGCCGCCGCAGATGCGCGACTGGCGGGCCTGGGCCGAGCTCAGGGCGCTCTCGCGGGAGTTCCTCAGCCCCTGGGAGCCGATCTGGCCCAGCGACGCGCTGACCCGCAGCGCCTTCCGCCGGCGCATCCGCCGCCAGCTGCGCGACGGTCAGGACGATCTGGGCTACGCCTTCTTCCTGTTTCGCCGGAAGGACGACGCGCTACTCGGCGGGATGACGCTGAGCAACGTGCAGCGCGGCGCCGCGCAGTCATGCAGCGTCGGCTACTGGATCGGCCGCCCCCATGCGCGCGAGGGCCACATGAGCGAGGCGCTCACCGGCCTGCTCGGCCATTGCTTCGGGCCCCTCGGCCTGCACCGGGTCGAGGCCGCGTGCATGCCCAAGAACACCGCGAGCCGGAAGCTGCTGGAGAAGACCGGATTCCGCTGCGAGGGGTACGCGCGCGCCTACCTCAAGATCGCCGGCGAGTGGCAGGATCACCTGCTCTACGCGACGATCGCGCCGCGCAGACCGTGAGCGCGGCGGGAAGTCTCGGCTGGAGCGCGTCCGGCTTTGACGGACACGCGACAGGCCGCAACCGCGGCCCGCCGCTCCCGCGGCGCCCTCGCGGAGGCGCCGGCCGTAGGCCGGCTGCCGTGAGCGATAAAATGCTGGAGCATTTCCGTGAGAAACGGAAACGCGCTAAGCCCGGCCGGCGAAGCCCGAGAGGTTGCCGGGGTCGATGCCGAGGCGGCCGACGGCGCGCTCCCACTTGGCGTCCTGGGCCTCGTCGAAGACCAGCTCTTCGTCCGCCGGTACGGTGAGCCAGCCGTTCTCCTGAATCTCGCGGTCGAGCTGGCCCGGCGCCCAGCCCGCATAGCCCAGCGCCAGCATGCTGAGGCGCGGCCCGCGGCCCTCTGCCATGGCCTTCAGCACGTCGATGGTGGCGGTGAGCGCGAAGCCGTCGTCCACCTGCATGGTGGCTTCGTGGGTGTAGTCGGTGGAGTGGAGGACGAAGCCGCGTGCAGCCTCCACCGGGCCGCCGAAATGCACCGGGATGGGCTTGCTCTCGTGCGCGGGCTCGATTTCGAGCTGCTCGAGCAGGTCCGAGAAGCTGAGCGATTCGAGGAGCTTGTTGACAACGAGGCCCATTGCGCCGTCTTCCGAATGGGCGCACATGTAGATGACGGTGTGCGCGAAGCGCGGGTCCGCCATCGTCGGCATGGCGACCAGCAGCTGCCCCTCCAGGTAGGGCCCCGCGCCGTGCTCGCCGCCACTGTCCATCACACCAATCCTTGCGCCGCCCGGCTCGCACCGATCATTGCAAAGCGGGGCGGGGGTGACAACCAAGTGTCTCATCACATTTCATTGTGCCCGTCCCCAACCGATATCGCAGCAGCATCCCGCGCGCACAAAGCAGCGGCGGAAGAACTCCGTTTGTCGGTCACCTGTGGCCGACAAACTCGCTTGTTGGACACTTTTGCAGAAATGTGACCAACAAACGGTTGAAGCCCCGGCAATGAAACGCCCCGCCCGGTTGCCCGGACGGGGCGTTGGTCTCAACGCGGAAGGGCGTGGCTGCGGCGCTGACGCCGCAGCCTCCTCCCGTCGTTACACCCGACTAGCGGGCGCTATCGTTCCACGCTCGTTCAGCGAGCGATGTACTCGTAACGCTTGCCGAACAGCACGTCCATGGGCACCGGCTCCGAAATGGTCCAGGAGTCCACGACCGCCGGCTGATTGTTGGTGGTCTCGATGATGAGATAGGGCGCGAAGTTCTGGTGGTGGAGCTGGTCCGTGAAGGTCCGCGTGCCCACCAGCACCGGCTCCTCGCGGAAGCTCTCCAGCACCTCGACCACGGCGTCGGAATCGAAGGTGCCGGCCTTCTCGACGGCCTTGGCCCACATCTCGAAGACCACGTAGCCGGGGAAGGCGTACTGGTTGTTCACCGGCTCACCGAACTTGGCCTCGTACTTCTTGAGGAACTCCTGCACCTCCGGGCGCGGATCGTCGCCATAGATCGAGGCCTGCTCGGGCACGAAGTGGCCGGAGAGACCGGGCACCGAATCCTGCCAGTAGATGCCCGTCATGGAACTGCCGCCGCCGATGGGAGCGGTGATACCGGCCGCGCGGATCTGCTTGATCGCGCTCGCCCCACCGGGGATGTAGCTGCAGTTCTCAATGATGTCGGGCTCCTCTGGCAGCGCCCTGATGCGGTCCACCTGCGCCTGGATGCTGGGATCGTCGTTCTGGTAGACGTCGTGGCCGACGACCTCGCCGCCGAGCACCTCACGCCACATCCAGTCGAAGCCGTAGCAGATGCCCTTGTTGTACTCGAGGATGTCGTCGAGAAGGATGTAGGCCGTGCGCCAGCCCTTCACCTTGTAGCCCCACTCGGCGATCGTGGCACCCTGCACCGCGGCAAGGATCGAGCTCGAGAACGAGTACTTGCCGATGCCCTGGATGCCGGCGAGCACACTCTCCGCACACAGGAAGATTGAAATCAGGCCTGCGTTCTGCGCCTGCAGCGCGGCGGGCGCGCCGAAGTCGTAGTCGCAATCCACCGCCATGGCGATCGCGCCATCGTTGATGACGGAGATTCCGGCCTTGGCGCCTTCCGCGCGCTCGGTCTTGGCGTCGGCGAAGACCGGCCTGATCTGCTTGCCGAGGAGGCCACCCTTGGCGTTCCAGTCGTCGATCGCGATCAGCGCGGCGTTGGTCGAGGGCCCGCTATAGGCCTGCATCCAGCCCGAATACGACGCGGCGAAGCCGAAGACGACCTCGTGGTCGTCCGCCACCGCCGGCGCGGCCGATACCGCGCCCAGCGCGAGTGCGCCGGCCGCAGCGATTGATGCAAGTTTTCTCATCCGAAGTGACCTCCCTCTGAATGTCCAATGGCACATGCCAAGCGCTCGGCGGGATGCCGAGCCCTTAAGCCGACGCATTGTCAATGCGGCGTCGGCTTTTGCAAGCCCGATTGAAAGGCCAAAAACAGGTCCGATGGCATTGTCAAGTGATTTCCGCGAGTTCCATCGAGCAAACCATGCGAATTCCCCGTTGATTCGCATCCCGGCGTTCGGTAGCTAACGAGGGGACTGCGGCTGTGCGGGCGCCCGTGCGGCCGCATCGTCCGCGCGGCGGCGCGCGGGATGGTTTGGGCAACGGGGAGCGGCTGGTGTCAGAAGACGCCGGATCCAAGGCGGAAGCGCAGAACGGCCATACGCTGGAAGCGCGCAGCGTCACGGTCCGCTTCGAAGGCCTTACTGCTGTCGACAGCGTGGACGAGACCCTGCACCAGGGCGAGATCCTCGGCCTCATCGGGCCCAACGGCGCCGGCAAGACAACGCTCGTCAACGCCATGACAGGTTTCCAGGTCCCCGCTGCCGGCGAGGTGCTGCTCGGCGGCAAGGTGATCTCCAGGCTCACGCCCCACTGGATCAGACGCCATGGCGTGGCCCGCACCTTTCAGGCTGGGCGCCTCTTCCGCGACATGCCGGTGAGCGAGAACGTCGAGGTCGCAGGCGTAAGCCTCGGCCTCTCCCGCCGCAAGGCGCACGCGCAGGCGATGGAGATCCTGGAGTGGATCGGCCTCGCCGATCAGGCTCAGGACCCGGCCGGCGTGCTGCCCTATACCGATGAGCGCCGGGTCGGCATCGCCCGCGCGCTGGCGATGAACCCCACGTTTGTCCTGCTGGACGAGCCTGCGGCCGGGATGTCCGACCTCGAATGCGACGACGTGATGCACCTTGTGCGCGAGATACCGGAGCGCTTCGGCTGCGGTGTGCTGCTGATCGAGCACAACATGCGGGTCATCATGGGAGTCTGCGAGCGAATCCATGTGCTCGACAGCGGCCGCACCATCGCGCGCGGCACGCCTGCCGAGGTGCAGAGCAACGAGGCGGTCATCGCCGCCTACCTCGGCCACGAGTGACGCGGATGCTGCTCTCTGTCGAGGACATCTACGTGCACTATGGCCGGGTCCCGGCGGTGCGCGGCGTCTCCGTCGGCGTCAGCGAGGGCGAGATCGTCTGTGTCGTCGGCCCCAACGGCGCCGGCAAGTCGACGACGCTGCTCACCATCTCGGGCGTGCTGCGGCCGTCCCAGGGTGCGATCACCTTCGACGGCCAGTCCATCGTGGGCCTCACGCCGGAGGCGGTGGCACGGCGCGGCATCTCCCAGGTGCCGGAAGGCCGGCACGTCTTCACCACGCTGAGCGTCGAAGAGAACCTGCGGCTCGGCACCCGGATGCGCCGCGACCGCGCCGAAGTCGAGGCCGACTTCAAGCGGGTGCTGGAACTCTTCCCGGTTCTGGCGGAGCGGCGCAGGGGGGCCGCAGGCAAGCTTTCCGGCGGCGAGCAGCAGATGCTGGTGATCGGCCGGGCGCTGCTGACCAACCCCAGAATCATGACCATCGACGAGCCCTCGCTTGGGCTTGCGCCCAACCTGGTGGACCGGGTCTACGAGGTGTTGCTTGAGCTGAGGGAATCGCGCGGGCTCACGCTGCTGATCGTCGAGCAGAGCTCGGAGCGGGCGATCAAGGCGGCAGACCGCATCTACGTGCTGCGCAGCGGCGAGATTCAGCTCGAAGGCGACGCCGCGGACCTGCAGGACGGCGAGAAGGTGCGCCAGGCCTACTTCGGCTTCACCGAAGGGGTGGAGCACGCGGGCGAGGCGACCTTCTGATGGAAGTCGTCGTCCAGGTCATCATTTCCAGCCTGAGCCTCGGCAGCTTCTACGCGCTTGGCGCGCTGGGCATCGGGCTGCTCTTCGGCGTGCTCCGGCTCATCAATTTCGCCCACGGCGACTTCATCACCATCGGCGGGTTCTCGTTGATCGTGCCGGCCACGGCGGTCGTCGCGGTCCCGCTGATTCTCGACTTTCACCCGGTGGCGCTGGTCATCTGCGTGGTTGGCGTGGTGATCGTTTGGGCGCTCGCCTCCTACTTCCTGCTCTTCCGGCACATTCAGACGGCGCCGCCGGCGGTGCTGATGATCGCCTCCGTGGCGCTCAGCTTCTCGATCCAGAACCTCATCATCATGATCTACAGCGGGCGGCCCAAGGCGGTGGGCCTCTGGCCGGAGCTCACCGGCGTGATCCCGCTTTCGGACAAGGTGCAGGTGCCGATCCTGCAGCTCGTGATCGTGGCCGTGACCTGGATCCTGCTGATCCTGCTCACGATCTTCCTCAGGCGGACGCCGATCGGCGTCGAGATGCGGGCGGCGGCCGAGGACTTCAGGATGGCGCGGATGCTCGGCGTCAACGCGACCCGGGTGATCGCGCTCGCCTTCGTCATCTCGGGCGCGCTCGCCGGCATCATGGCGCTGATGTACCACACGCAGACCGGCATCCTGAGCTTCCGCGGCGGCGTCTTCCTGATGCTCTACGCCTTCATCGCCACGGTGATCGGCGGCATGGGCAGCCTCATCGGTGCCGTGGTCGGCGGCTACGTGGTGGGCATCTTCTCGACCGTGCTGATCGCGATCCTGCCCGAGGGCATGCGGGGCTTCCGCGACGCCTTCGTGTTCGGCCTGGTGGTGGTGATCCTGCTGGCCCGGCCGCAAGGGCTGGTGCCGACCAGGGCGTTCAAGGAACGGGTGTGACAAGTCACAGGAAAAATTGACTATCTATACGCGTCTATACGGCGTAGCTTGATCCTCCTGATAATTCCCTCATTACAACAGGTTGGGCGCTGAGTCAAGAGCCTGTCTTCCTGGCAAGAATGCCATAAGCTGCAGGCTCGCTTGGCTTCACAGTTGCACTCGGGGATTTTTTCGGACGTGTATTAGCACGTAGTGACAAGCTGCGGGGACCTTAGTGATAGCCCGTGGACGCTTGAGTCAAGGTACCACAACATATATACAACGCATGTGATCGTGCTACGCGTCGCATATGAGTTCCGTAGGTATTATCGTCTTCTGACGGAGCGCAATGCGCTCTCTGGGCTTCGAGTCTGTATCGGTGCCAGATGATCGCGAAGCCGTCACGACGAGGGGAGGTGGACAGTATGGACCGGGCAGAGGAGCGCAAGAGGCAGCGCGCCGTGATGGCGACCGACAGCGACTGGCAGACGGTGCGGGAGCGGGCGGACGCGGCAGGAATGGACGTCTCGCGCTTCGTCGTCGAACGCCTGACGGCGCCGGCTGCTGTGCCGGAATCGGGGGTAGCGACGAGGGAGCTTGCCGGAGCTGTGGCGCGGATCGAGAGGGCGGTGCGGGTGCTCTACGAGGTCGAGAAGCAGCGCGTTGAGGATAGCGCGGGGGCGGAGACCTGGGAACTTTTGGTTCGGCGTGCCGGGGCACGCGTCGATGCCGATGAGGCGCTGGGATGACGGCTGACAGGGAGACCGGAACGCGGCGCCGGTCGCACCAGCACACCATCTATTGCTCGGCGGCGGACCGGGTGCTGATTGGAAAGCGCGCCCAGGAGGCGGGGATGAACTTCTCGCGCTTCATGATCGCCTGCGCGCTTCATGGCGGGGACGAGGACGACGGGGAGGAGGGTCCTCGTCTGGTCCTGAGCGAGGATGAGCAGCGAAGCCTATACGGGCGGGTGGCGCTCATGGACCGGTGCAACGAGGCGCTGCTTGCGCGGCTTCCGGGGACGGAGATGTCGGCGCTCGGGGCGCTGGCCTTCCTGGTGAGGGACGCGGGCGGTAATGCCGATGATGGCGACGAGGACGAATGATGAGGCGCAAGCGCAGGCCGCCGCCGAGGGCGCACTCGATCTCCTGCACCGATGCCGAGTGGGAACGTGTACGGGTGCTGGCCGAGCGGCGGGGATTGTCGATGTCGCGCTATTTCGTGGAGTGCGGGCTCAACGTGGATCCCACGGCGGAGGCACCGGCGCCGCCGCGCCTGGTGCTGGACGAGGCGGAGCAGAGACGCCTGCACGACAGCCTGGTGCGGATTGCCGAGCGCACGGCGGCGGCGGATACGGAGGAAGCGGTGCTGACGCGCATCCGCAACGCGCTCGCCTTCCTGGTCGAAGCGAGGATGCGGGAGATGATGCGCGACGCCCGCGAGTACGAGCTGAAGGCGTTGCTCACGGACCTGTTCGGGGAGCGGGCTGCGGCGGCGACCGTGGAGCGCCTCAATGCGCGCATGGGTACTGAGGTCCTGGATTCGCCATGACCGAAGGCTGCCGTGCGGGCCGGTTCACATCGAGAGACCGCCGCGGTCGCGCGTCTTCGCCTTCCGGCGTTCCTGCTCCTGCTGCTCCTGCTTTTCGCGCTTCCGTTTCTGCTCTTCCAGTTGTTGCTGGTCCTGCTGCTTTTGACGGCGTTCGATCTCGGCACCGTCGGACTTGAGGTCGGACTCGATCCGCGCCGACAGCCGTTTCATCTCGTCGGTCGCGCCGGGACGGCGGTCGAGATGCCCGCGGGTCTCGGGATCGTCGAGGATCTTGCGGCAGTCGGCGAGCGACCGCCGCGCGCCCTTGCGCCACTCGGCATAGCCCGGTGCCAGGGTGACATGAGCGTCGTGCGTGTGGGCTTCGCGGGCGCGCTCGTCACGCTCCCGGAGCGAGGCCGCTACCGCCGACAGGGTTCGATCGACGAAGCGCGCCGCCTCTCTGCGCCGCTCCCTCGACGCCTCGTTCAGAACATCTTCCCTCTCAGGCGGCGCGCGCTGAGAAGTGGTCTCCGCCGGGGAGGAGGTCTCGAACTGCTCGCCGATAGCCCTGAGCGCCGACAGCTCCTCCGCAGGCGCCGTCTCCAGCGCCTCGATCAGCGCCTCGCGGTCGTCCGTCAGCAGCACCACGTTGTCGCGGGCGCGCGTGAGCTCCACGTAGAACATCGCCTGGTCGGCCGGCGCGCCCCGGTCCGTGTCCAGCACCGCGATCACCCGGTCGCAGGTGAGGCCCTGCGCGGCGTGCACGGTCGAGGAGTAGGCGTGGTCCAGATGGTGAAGCTGCGGATCGTCGCGCGCCATGGCGATCTCGCGGCCGTCCTGCGTGCGCATCCTCACGTTCACCGGGCCGATTGAGAGCACCCGTGCATGTTCGCCGTTGATGAGGCCGCGCACAGTATCGTTGCGGGTCCAGCGCACCTGGTCTCCGGCTCTCAGCACCATCGGACGGGTCTCGTAGAGGTCGAGCCGGTAGCGGATGTAGCCGCCCGGGTCGATTCGCCGCTCCCCGCCGTCGGGATGCGCCAGCAGCACGTGCCCGTCGTCCTGTGCCTCCAGCACGCGGCAGGCGTCGCCGGCCCTGGCCTTGACGCCGTAGCCGTCGTGGTGGAAGACCGCGACGTCCCCCGGCCGGTAGTTCGCGACCTCGCCCTTCTGCGAGCGCGTCAGGTGCAGGTTGACGTAGCGTTCGATCTCCAGCGCGGGACCGTGCAGCACGCCCTCGTCTTCCAGGCCGTGGCGGACGGCATCGTTGATCTCGGCCCTGAGCTCGTGCGTGGGCGCCAGGATCGCCGTCCCGGCGCGCAGGTCCGGATCGAGGTCGAGCCAGAGTTGCGCCGCCTTCCTGCCAAGCTCGTCGCTCTCCGTCTCCAGGACGCCGTTGCCGAGCTCCTCCACCGCCATGCGCGGCTCGTCCGCCACCATGTGCAGCACCGCGGCCCGCAGGTCGGCGTCGCGCTGGCGCACCACCTCGTCCATCCGTGCCGTGGGCATGCCCGCGTCCTGCAGCAGGCCGAAGGGCTGGCCGGCCTCCACCGACCGCAACTGCCTGCGGTCGCCGATCAAGGCCATCCGCGCCACGTCGGTCTGCGACGCGATGCGCGTCAGCGCCCGCATCTGCACGGTGCCGACCATCGACGCCTCGTCGAGGATCAGCACCGCGCCGCCCAGGGCCTTGCGCGCCTCCTCCGTCTTCTCGGGTGGGGCGATGCCGTCGCCCACGTCGCGGTAGCGTGTGAGGAACCCCTGTAGCGTGCGGGCCGGGATGTCGGCTTCGCCCGCCAGCACATGAACCGCGCTCGCCGACGGGGCCAGGCCGATGATCCGATTCTCGCCCGCCAGCTCTTTCACCGCGCGCAGCATGGTCGTCTTGCCGGAGCCCGCGTGGCCCTGCACCCCCACGGTCCGGTGGGGCGAGAGCAGGATCGCGCGCGCCGCGTCGCGCTGACCGGGGTTCAAACCGGCCTCCCCCAGCCCGGCCTCGACCGCAGCGGCGGGTGCCAGGCTCCGCCCGGCGTCCAGGCCCGCGCGCATGCCGGCGATGATGTCGCGTTCGGCATTGCGCGCCCGGTCGGTGACGAAGGCCAGGTCCGCCCGCCTCGCCGTCACCTCGATCAGGTGCCTGTCGCGCCGCAGTTGAGCGATGCCGGCATCCAGCGCTTCGAGCGAGTGCTGTCCTCCCCCGTGCGCCAGCGCCCAGGCGCGCAGGTCGTTGGCGGAGAACACGGTGCACCGTTCCTCCAGGTGCTCCACGGCACGCCGCACCACCGACAGCGCCGATGGGTAGGCTCGTAGCTCGCTCTGCAGGGAGGCCGATGCGCCAACGCCGTTGCGGCCCCTTGCGATGTCCTGGTCCCGCGCCGGGCCGAGTTCTTGGGCCCTCTCCTGCCACGTCTCGTGCAGGACCTGCCGCTCCGGCTCCGCCTTGCGCCGCCGCGTGTAGAGCGCCGCCTGCTGTGTCCTGGCGGGTGTGTTCTCCCAGCCACGGTCGGCCATGTAGTCCAGGAGCTCCCGGCGCCGGGTCGAGAATGCGTCCAGCATTGGCCGTTCGTAGCCCGCGATCTCGAACCCCGGCATCCGGCCCACCAGGGTCGGCACTGTGGCGTAGCCGAGTGCTTCGAGTCGGGTCCGGAGCTCGTTGCGGTAGTAGGCCCCGATCAGGAGCTTGGACCGTTCCACCGAGGTGAACTCGGCGCTGCGCCAGTCCCCGTCCCGGCCGCGCGTCATGTTGGCGATCACAGCGTGCGTGTGAAGCTGAGGGTCCAGGTTGCGGCTCGCCAGGTGGCGGAAAGTCGCCGCCACCATGCCGTCGGCCTGCACGCGAGGCCTGCGCCCGGTCCGGGGGTCATAGCTCCGGGTCTGGAGCAGCTCCGCCTCGATGAAGCCCAGAGTGGCGCTCACAGCCTCGTCGTGCGCCCGCACCACCCTTGCGCGGGTCTTGGGCGCCGCGTAGACCAGCGCCTCCAGGGATACCGACTTGGGCGCCGAGAAGGTCACGTCCACGCCCGGCCGGTGCTGGTGCTCGCCGTCGCGCATCCGCCCGAGACGAAGGTCGGTTCCGGGCACGTAGCCGGCCAACACGCTCTCGAAGCGGTTCGGCTTGACCGTCCCGTGCAGGCCCAGAAGCGCCGCCGCCTCGCCGTACCAGCGGCTCGCCTTGCGATGTTCCGGGTCGTTCTTCGCGTAGTACCCGTCCACCTCGAAGTAGTGCACCGTCGTGGCCGCGGCCTTCAGGCGTGTGACGGTCGCGACCATGGTCGACTACCGGCCGGCCGCGGGGTCTGAGGCCTCTTCGGGCGGCACTCTCTCCAGGTTCACGTCGTCGTAAAGCGGGACCGTCAGATCCCGCGCCGGGCCGACGTGCAGCTCGCATCCGATGATCCGGTCGTGATGGCGCGCTCTCGATGTGCAGGCGGCGAGCGTCGGTGCGTAGTGCTCCGCGACGTAGTCGTTCCACTCGTGGCGCGGATCGCCGAAGGACACGACGTCGGTCTCCCGCTGCAGCACCGCGCCCAGCACGAAGAAGACGAACGACGCGGCCCCGATGGCCAAACCTGTCAGCCAGGGGCGCCACCGCTGCCTCCGCGCGGCACGCAAGAATTCCTCGGCGTGAGTGCGCAGCCGGCTGTCGAGCGCTGCCGCCGCCTCTTTCATCTCAGCAATGCCCTGGGCGGCGGCCTCCGCCTGCCGGGCGTTCGCCTGCGCCTGCGTGCCCGTCGCGCGGACGCGCTTGTCGAGCGCCTCGCCCTGGACCCTCAGCGCGTCGACGCTCTTGGCCAGCGCCTGTGCTCCGGCAGACGCCTGTCCATCCTGCTGCGCGGCCAGTTCCGCCGCCTTGGCGAGCGCACCGCGCGCGTCCTCGACGGCCCGCGTCAGCGCCGCCGTCTCGCGGCCCAGCGCTTCTGCCGTCCCGTCCTCCGGGCCCGGCGCCTCCTGAAGCGCGTCGATCCGAGCTGCCATCGCCCGTACCGTCTCGAGAATCTCGCGGACGGCGTCGTCGTGCGCACCGGGCTGCGGAGAGGTTGTCGCCTGCGCCGCTCCTGCGGTGCCGGCCGCCGTCCTGCCCTCCGCCCCTTCCGGCCGGCCGACCAGCAGGTCGCGACCGTCGAAATCGTCCTTTCCGGAATCCGGGCCGCCGCGCCTCTCCTCCTCCGGCGCCATGGGCGCCTCCCATCCAAGACCAATTGTTGGTATTTCGTGCCGTAGGGCATATCGGCCTCAGCAGGCCGAATGACAAGGGCCGGCAGCTCTCCAAGCGGGGATGACAACCGTGAAGCCCGAGACATGAGGTGGCGGACGGCGATGAGTCTCGCCGACCAGACCCACGCCTACATCCCGCACCCCGCGATCAAGCAGCGGCGCCACACCAGGAATCCGGCGCGGTCCTCGTCGATCAGTCTCACCACTGTGACCGGCGTCACGGGCTTCTTCAGCTTTCTCAGCACAGCGATGCTTTTGAGTGGCATGATCTGACGTGCGCCGGACAATTCTCTGGGGCCTCTAAGTGCTGCGCGTCGCAGTGCGACCCTCTCTTCGGCCCTTACCAGCAATGTGCGAAGTCCCGCTATGGGGCGGGAAGAAATACTTCGAGCCTTCGAATACCCGTCGAGCCCGTTGCATCCTATCGAACCGCTTGTCCACCCAAAGGCTCCCGTTCCAGGCCCAACACTCAGTCGGGCCTTTGTTGACACACAGCATCCAGAACGTCAGGCTCGTTGGTGAGCGGAGCGTTCCCGAATGAAAACACGCGAGCCGAACTCTCTTGCGGCGGCGATTACGCGCATCAAGAGGCGGCTGGACGACGAGCAGTGCGCCACCCTCGTCAAGCGCTCTCCCTCATTGATCCGAAAATGGACCGATCCGGATCTTCCTGTTTGGCCGAACGTAGCCCAGGCGGTCATTCTCGACGCGGCCTACGTGTCGGGCGGATGGGGAGATCCGCCGATTCTGGAGGCCTACAAGGAGATGGTGGAGACGATGTCCGACGAGCCTCCGCCGGAACCGGCCGACCTCATTCTCGCGACCCTCTCGCTTCAGGCGGCCGTCGGCGACCTGTCCGAGGCCATCGCCGATTCTCGAAGTGCGACGAGCCCGGGTGGATCGGAGATCACGGCGGGCGAGCGGCACAGCATCGTGATGCTGCTGGAACGTCTCGAGGAAAAGCTCGATTCGATAGAGGACGCGCTGACCGAAGAAGAGCGCTCCTGACCCGACTGTTCTCGGTTGTAGGCGACCTTAAAGTGCGTTCCCGACATTTTTGTATCGGGTTTCGAATTCGAAGTTTATGCGCGCGAATCTCACGCTGAAGCAGAAATATTCGATCAGTCTTTTGTCAACCAAAGTGGATTGGGCGCGCTTGCTCAACGCAGTGCAAGCGGGGCTTCTTTGGCCAGCGAAAGAATGGACTTCGTTTGGAGCCCGAAGCTTCGACAGTCGCTCTGTACTTGTGATCTCCAATGGTCATGACATGCGCCGATATGACATGTTTCGACGCTCTCATCCGGGCGATCCACTGTTGGGCCGCTTCCCTGCTGTCGAATTCGCGAGAAAGAGTGACCACGGGATCACTTGCTCCACTCATACAGCCCAGACTGTTTCGCGGCGGTCCGAGCGATGGATCGCTACGGACAAGGGGGCGCTTGCCGAAACGGCTCGCTCCTAGGTTTGCGGCTTTTGCTGCTCGGCAGTCTTCACCCGAATCCGGCGCGGCCGGATCGGCTTCTTGACCAGCGTTACCGTCAGCAGGCCATTGCTGAATTCGGCCTCGGTCTTGCCCACCGGCCCGGGAAGCTCCAGCGTCCTGTGCAGCCGCCCCAATGTGATTTCGGTGATGTGCACTTCCCCGTCGCTGCCCGTATCAGGCGTTTCGTGCTCCGCGTCGATACTCAGCAGCACGCCCTCGATCACGAGCGTGATGTCCGACGCTTCCAGCCCCGGAAGCGCAGCGACGACTTCGTATGCGTCGTCGGTTTCCACCAGGTTCAGGTCGGGGGTATCATACCGGGCGCAATTCATATGAACCGATACGGTGAGGCATTGGGATCATCACGATGGCGCGACGGCCCAGTTGCGCCGGGTCGTGTTCGTGATCACGTCGGGCTGGTCGGTCAGCCATTGCCACCCCGTCAAGCAGG
>JAJDVB010000057.1 GCA_022826345.1 Alphaproteobacteria bacterium | reverse complement strand
CATTGCCACAACGATCTCGGGCTTGCCGTCGCCAACTCGCTGGCCGCGGTGGAGGCGGGCGCGCGACAGGTGGAGTGCACGATCAACGGGCTCGGCGAGCGGGCGGGCAACGCGGCGCTCGAGGAGATCGTGATGGCGCTCAGGACGCGCCACGACCTGATGCCCTACACCACGGGGATCGACACCGCCGTGATCACCCGGATCTCCAAGCTGGTCTCGACGATCACCGGATTCACGGTCCAGCCCAACAAAGCGATCGTCGGCGCCAACGCATTCGCGCACGAGGCCGGCATCCACCAGGACGGGGTGCTCAAGCACGCCGGGACCTACGAGATCATGACGCCCGAGTCGGTCGGGCTGGCGCGCTCGACGCTGGTCATGGGCAAGCATTCGGGGCGCCACGCGTTCCGCGAGAAGATCAGGGAGCTCGGCTACAATCTCGGCGAAAACGCACTGCAGGACGCGTTCCGGCGCTTCAAGGACCTCGCCGACAAGAAGAAGGACATTTTCGACGAGGATATCGCCGCCCTGGTCGACGACGCGGTGATCCGGCGCAACGACAGGATCCGGTTCGTGTCGCTCCAGGTGATCTGCGGCTCGGTCGGGCCCCAGACCGCGACGCTCGAGCTCGACATCGACGGCGACCGCCGCGGGACCGAGGCGACCGGCGACGGACCGGTCGACGCGACCTTCAACGCGATCAAGGGGCTCTACCCCCATACCGCCGGGTTGAAGCTCTACCAGGTCCACGCGGTGACCGAGGGCACCGACGCGCAGGCCGAGGTCACCGTCAGGCTGGAGGAAGACGGCAAGACGGTGAACGGCCAGGGGGCCGACACGGACACGCTCGTCGCGTCGGCGCGCGCTTACGTCAACGCGCTGAACAAGCTGCTGGTCAAGCGGGAAAAGACCGCGCCCGAGGCGCTTATCGCCTGATGGAGCGGCGCGCGCTCGGGTCGGGCGGCCGCGCTCAACGAGGTATCGAATAGCGGACCATGTTTTCCAAGATACTCGGACTTCTCTCGGCCGATATGGCGATCGATCTCGGGACCGCGAACACGCTGGTCTATGTGAAGTCGCGCGGAATCGTCCTCGACGAGCCGTCGGTGGTCGCGACCGCCACCGCCAGGGGCCGCAGACAGGTCCTCGCGGTGGGCGACGAGGCCAAGATGATGCTCGGCCGCACCCCGGGCGGGATCGACGCCATCCGGCCGCTGCGCGACGGCGTGATCGCGGATTTCGAGATCGCCGAGGAGATGATCAAGCACTTCATCCGGAAGGTGCACAACAGGCGGCGCTTTGCCAGCCCGCAGGTGATCATCTGCGTGCCGTCGGGCTCGACCGCGGTGGAGCGCCGCGCGATCCAGGAATCCGCGGAAAGCGCGGGCGCGCGCCGCGTCTATCTGATACCGGAGCCGATGGCGGCGGCGATCGGCGCCGGCCTTCCGGTCACCGAACCGACCGGCTCGATGGTGGTCGATATCGGCGGCGGCACGACCGAGGTCGCGGTCCTCTCGCTCGGCGGGATCGTCTATTCGCGCTCGGTCCGGGTCGGCGGCGACAAGATGGACGAGGCGATCATCAACTATATCCGCCGCAACCATAACCTGCTGATCGGCGAGGGCAGCGCCGAGCGGATGAAGAAGCAGATCGGATCGGCCTGCGCGCCCAACAGCGGCGACGGCGATCTGATGGAAATCAAGGGCCGCGACCTGATGAACGGCGTTCCCAAGGAGATCGTGATCTCCGAACGGCAGATCTCGGAGAGCCTGGCCGAGCCGGTGAACGCCATCATCGAGACCGTCAAGGTGGTGCTCGAACACACCGCGCCGGAGCTCGCCGCCGACATCGTCGACAAGGGCATCGTGTTGACCGGCGGCGGCTCGCTGCTCGGCAATATCGACGAGCTGATCGGCGCCGCGACCGGCCTTCCGGTCACCCTCGCGGAGGAGCCGCTGTCCTGCGTGGTGCTCGGGACCGGGCGCTGCCTGGAGGAAATGAAGGCCCTGAAGAACGTGCTCACCGCCAAGTATTGAGCCGAACCCGGGATCCCCCATATTGAACACGGGGCGCGCATCGCTCGAATACCGTAAGCGCACAGGACAGGGAGCTTCGCGCCGGTGAAGTATCGGCCCGGATCGATCATCCGTCTGGCGGTCCCCTCGGGGACGTTCAGCCAGCGTGTCGTGCTCACCGCCCTGATCCTGGCCGCTTTCGGCATTACCGTGCTGGGCAAGGCGGAGACGGTTCTGTTCGAGAGGCTGCGCGCGGGCGTGGTCGACTTCGTCGCCCCCATCATGAACGTCATGGCGCGTCCCGCGGCCACCGTCGCGGACGCGATCGAGACCGTCACCGAGCTCGGCCGCCTGCGCGAGGAAAACGCAAAGCTCCGCGCCCAGAACGAGCGGCTGCTGCGCTGGCAGGCGGCGGGGCTGAAGCTGGCGGGGGAAAACGACCGTCTCCGCGACCTGCTCCGCTTCGTGCCGGAGGCCGCGGCCGATACCGTCACCGCCCGCGTGGTGGGCGATTCCGGAGGCGTTTTCGTCCGTTCGATCGTCGTCGTGGCCGGCGCGCGGGACGGGGTCGCCAAGGGCCAGGCGGCGATGACCGGGGACGGGCTGGTCGGCCGCGTGGTCTCGGTCGGAGACCGCTCCGCGCGCGTCCTCCTGATCACCGACCTCAACTCGCGCATCCCGGTCGTATTCGAGGAATCGCGCGAGCGCGCGATCCTCGTCGGCGACAACACCGCCGCGCCCAAGATCTCCTTCCTGCGTCACGGCACCCGGGTCAATACCGGAGACAGGATCGTGACCTCGGGTCATGGCGGCGTGCTCCCGGCGGGACTGCCCATAGGCATCGTCTCGAACGTCGCCGGCGAATCGATCCACGTGCGGCCCTTCGCGGTGCTCGACCGGCTCGAATTCATCCGCGTGATCGCCCATCGGGAGGTGGCGTTCGGTTCTCTCCGGGACGCCCTTCCCGACGGAACGCCGCGATGAGCGGGTTGCTCCGCCGGCTCGACGGGCTGGCCATGGAGCTCACGCCCTTCGTCGTCTCGCTGGTGTTGATCATGTTTTCGGCGATGCCGGTCAACGTGTCGTCCATCGGTCCGGTCGCGCCCAATCTCGGCCTGATCGCGGTGTTTTACTGGACGATTTACCGGCCCGACCTGATGCCGGCGATCGCCGTCCTGCCGCTCGGCCTCTGGCAGGACCTGATGAACGCCGGGCCGATCGGGCTTAACGCGCTCACGCTGCTGATCGTCTACGGCGTCATCGTGTTCCAGCGCGTCTTCTTCCGCGGCAAGTCCTTCCTCATCGTGTGGTGGGCCTTCGGCCTGACGGCGGCCTCCGCGGCGTTCGTGTTCTGGCTCGCGGTCATGGCCTGGCATCTCCGCTACGTCGACCCGGCACCGCTCGCGTTCCAGTTCGGGCTGACCCTTGCCGTGTTTCCGTTCCTCTACTGGGTGCTGTCGCGGATTCACCGCGCCATCCTGCGCCGCGCATAGCCCCGGATTCCTCCGCTTGCGAGACGCCTTGGGGCCGCGCGGGCCATGACAGTGGCGAGAAATCCGGGCTAGGATCGGGCGATGTACCGGGACAATGAGAGGCACAGGCTCTTTACCCGGCGGGCGGCGGTCCTCGGCGGGGTCCAGCTCGCCGCGGCCGCGATGCTGGCGGGCCGGATGTACCAGATCCAGGTGGTCGACTCCGACCGTTACAAGATGCTGGCGGAGGACAACCGGATCAACATGCGCCTCGTCGCACCCGCGCGCGGACGTATCCTCGACCGGTTCTCCTCGCCGCTCGCGGTCAACCGCGAGAGCTATCGCGTGCTGCTGATCGCCGAACAGGCGGGGGATGTCGACCGGACGCTCGACATGCTCGACCGGCTGATCGGACTCACCGGGGCCGAGCGGTCCCGCGTGCTGCGCGAAGTCGGGCGGCGGCGCGGTTTCGTCCCCGTCACGGTGCGCGAAGGCCTCGACTGGCGCGAGGTCGCCAAAATCGAGGTCAACGCGCCGGACCTGCCGGGCATCGCCATCGACGCCGACCTGGTGCGCGACTACCCCCATTCGATCAAGTCGGTCCATGTGCTGGGCTATGTCGCCGCGGTTTCCGAGACCGAGCTCGGCGACGATCCGCTGCTTCAGCTGCCCGGCTTTCGCATCGGCAAGGACGGGATCGAGAAGACCCGCGACCTCGCGCTGCGCGGCAAGGCGGGCGCGAGTCAGGTCGAGGTCAACGCGCTCGGACGGGTCATCCGCGAGGTCGACCGGGTCGAAGGGGTGCCGGGGAACGATGTCCGCCTCACGATGGACATCGCGCTCCAGACTTTCGCCCAGAACCGGCTCGCCCCGCACCAGAGCGCCTCGGCGGTGCTGCTCGGGGTGGAGACCGGCGACGTCCTCGCCCTGGCATCGACTCCCGCCTACGAGCCCAACCAGTTCGTCAGGGGGATGAGCGCCGACACGTGGCGCTCCGTGATCTCCGACCCGATGACGCCGCTGCTCAACAGATGCCTGTCGGGGCTCTACGCGCCGGGCTCCACCTTCAAGCTCGCGGTCGCCCTGGCGGCGCTGAACGCGCGCAGGTCGTGGCCCGGCCAGCGCATCCTCTGCAAGGGTTTCATGGAACTCGGCGAGTCCCAGTTCCATTGCTGGAACGAGCACGGCCATGGCCGGCTGGATCTGGTGGGGGCGATCGAGCGAAGCTGCGACATCTACTTTTACGAGCTGGCGCAGCAGGTGGGCATCGACCGGATCGCGGAGATGGCCCTCGAACTCGGCCTCGGCGCCAAGCTGCTGGACGATCTGCCGGGCGAACAGGAGGGGCTGATACCCACGCCCGAATGGAAGCTCGCATCGATCGGCGCCAGGTGGCAGGGCGGCGAGACGCTGATCACCGGCATCGGTCAGGGCTTCGTGCTGGCGACGCCGCTTCAGCTCGCCGTCATGACCGCGCGGATCGCCTCGGGCCGCGCGGTCGTTCCGCGGCTGGTGATCGAGGACGGGAACGCCGGCGCGCTCCCGCCCGAGCCGCGTTTCCGGGCGCTCAAGATCGACAAGTCGGCGTTGAAGACGGTTCGCCGCGGAATGGACGCGGTCGCCAACAACAAGCGGGGAACCGCTTACCGTTACGCGATCAGGGAACCGGCGCTCGCGCTCGCTGGCAAGACGGGGACTTCGCAGGTCGTCAGGATTTCCAGGAGCGAGCGCGGAACCGCCCTGCTCAAGAACCACGAACGCCCCTGGCGCGAGCGGGACCATGCCCTGTTCGTCGCCTACGCGCCGGTGGACAAACCGCGCTACGCGATCTCCATGGTGGTGGAGCATGGCGGGGCGGGCTCTTCGGTCGCGGCCCCCATCGCGCGGGACATTCTGCTCGAAGCGCAGCGTCGGGATCCGCTGGGAGCCGACGCGGGCGACCGCCTGGCCTGGGTCGAAGCGCCCCCCGGCCGGGGCTGAACGAGGAGGACCCCGGCCTTGGCCAGCGTCGCGGCAACCGGCACAAGCCTTTCCCTGGGCCGCAGGCTGGCCCTGCTGAGCTGGCCGCTGGTCGTGCTTCTGTGCATCATCGCCGCGGTCGGCGTGGCCATGCTCTATTCGGCGGGCGGCGGAAGCTGGCAGCCCTGGGCGGTACGCCAGGTCACGCGCTTCGGCGTCGCGCTGGCGGTGATGCTGGCGGTGGCGCTGGTCGATCTCCGATTCTGGCTGCGCTACGCCTACGCGATCTATTTCGCGTCCGTCGTGCTTCTCGTCGCGGTCGAGGTGGCCGGAGCCACCGGCATGGGCGCGCAGCGATGGATCGACCTCGGCGTCGTGCGCCTGCAACCCTCGGAACTCATGAAGATCGCGCTGATCCTCGGACTCGCGCGCTACTTTCACGGCCTGTCGATGGAGGATATCGGACGTCCGGTCCGTCTGGTCGTGCCGTTGCTGATGATCCTGGCGCCCGCGTTCCTGGTGTTGCGCCAGCCCGACCTCGGCACGGCGGCGATGCTGGCGGTCGGAGGGGCGGCGATATTCTTCGTCGTCGGGGTCAGGCTTTGGAAGTTCGGGCTGGTGGCGCTGCTCGGCTTCGCCGCCCTGCCGGTGGTCTGGAACGTTCTGCGCCCCTACCAGCAACAGCGCATCCTGACCTTCTTCGATCCGGAATCCGACCCGCTCGGCGCCGGCTACCACATCCTGCAGGCCAAGATCGCGCTCGGTTCGGGAGGCGTCTTCGGCAAGGGGTACATGCAGGGGTCCCAGGCCCATCTGGACTTCCTGCCGGAGCGTCAGACCGACTTCATTTTCACCATGCTGGCGGAGGAGTTCGGCCTGGTCGGCGGGCTCTCCGTGCTCGGCCTGTTCCTTCTGCTGTTCGCCTACGGGATCGCCATCGCGGTCCGCATACGCAACCAGTTCGGGCGCGTCGTGGCGATCGGCGTGACCGTGACGGTCGCGCTCTACGTTTCGATCAACATCGCCATGGTGATGGGGCTGGTCCCGGTGGTGGGAGCGCCCCTGCCGCTGATCTCCTATGGCGGGACCGCGATCCTCAGCGTGATGATCGGCTACGGGCTCTTGTTGTCGGCCAGCATCGACCGGGACGCGATGTTCGCCAAGTCGGGGGCGCCGGCGGACGCCTGACGCCGACCGGCGCGGCGTCGCCGGTCTCGCCATCGACCGCGCGGTTTGCTATAAGCCCGCTCCGGGTTTGGGGCGCATAGCTCAGTTGGTAGAGCAGCTGACTCTTAATCAGCGGGTCCAAGGTTCGAGTCCTTGTGCGCCCACCAATGTTTTCAAGGGCTTAGGCGATTTCGCCTAAGCCCTTTTTCTTTCGGGTAAGCATTGGGTAAGCATGGCCGCATGCACAATCAGACGCGGCGGATGCCAATGGAACGGACCGCGCGGCTGCTGACCTTGAGCGACAGCTACAGGTCGCAAGGGGCTATCCGCCTCAATCAAGTGCCCCGAGCGTTTGCCCTGTCACCCTCGCCTCCCCCGTCGTGGCCCGGCCTTCGACAGATACTCAAGCCGCGTGCTGATTTCGTGAGGGGGCAGGAACACTGCCTCATCCGACTGCCACGCCTTGAGCGCCCGACTCAGAAGCGATCTGCTGCACACCTCCGCGGCCTCTAGCTCGTCGACCACCCAGAGCACGCCGTGCACCCGCAGTCCATTCGCCGCGGCAACCTTGCGCAGCAAAGCGTCGCCCGTGAGCAGGATGCCCGGATAGATCCGTGCGGTGACCAGACAGAAGCAGTCGTTGGCGGAGAGTCCCGCATAACGCCCCTTCACCGCGAAAGCCTGACCAATCTCCTCGGCAGTCAGGTCGTGCGTGATCATGCCGGCGTCATCGAGCGCCTGCCATTCGGCCTTCGAAAAGTCGAGCACTTCGGAGGCCCGCACAGGGAACGGGACCACGAATCGATAGGGCAGATCGCAAACGACGCCCAGCAGACCTCCCTTGCGGAGGTCGATCAGGCACGAAGCGTCGTTGACGATAACGCAGGTCACTGGATGGCAGGACCGCTGATCTGCCGCTCGACCGATTCGAGCGACTGGTTGAGAAGTGCGGCCGCGCGCACGGGCGAGATCAGCTCCTCGCCCACGGCGCGCGAGACGAGCCGCTTGAAGCGACGAGGCTTCTCGAAAGCCGCGAACCCATGGTCGGGGCGGATCGGATCCGGCTCCGACTTGCGCCAGGACCGGGCGAAAGTCGCGAAGGCGTGTTGTACAGAGCCTTGGGACAGTACGCCCACCTGTCCGAGACGCATCAGCAGGGCCGCGGCCGACACGCCGTAGATTTGTTTCAGGCGGACGATCTCGTAGTGGGTGATCCTGTGGCGATCAGCGCCAACTTCGTCCCGAAGGCTCTGGCCGGGAACCAGAAACGCACCGGCGAAGCGGTTCATCGCCCGTTCGAGGTCGATCGCCGGATTGCCGGTGGAGCGGATGATCCTGTGCGCGAGCTCGTGGGCCAGTGTGAAGCGCTTGCGCTCCACATTGATCCGGCTGGACACGACGACGGCCTCGGCGACGATCTCGCCGCCCCGGAGAACGTGACACGAGAGCCCGTTGATGCTCTCCGGGAGATCGGCTTCCACCACCTTAATTCCCTTGTCTTCGAGCAGCTCGCACAGGCTGGGGATCGGGTCGAGGCCGAGAGCCCAGACTCCGCGAAGCTCATCGGCCCTCTCGTCAATCTGGGATTCGCTCGCGACGCTGTCGTAGCGGCGCCCCTCCACCCATTCGACGCTGGGCTCAATGTCGAGGATGTGCTCGATCGCCAAGTAGCGCTCCAAGCTGTCCATCACCTCCGCTTCGGCCCTTGCGCGATCACGGGCCGAAGCGCGGGAATGCTTGCGGAACTCGACCGCCTCGAGCGCCTCGACCTGCGCGCTCATCAGAAAGTCCAGCGAGACGTCGAGAGCTTTCCCTAGACCGACCAGCACGGCCGAGGAGGGCAGCATCTTGCCCGCCTCGTACTTGCTGATCGCCTGAGCGGTCACCTTCGGGTTCATCGCGTCCGCGAGCTCCCGCATCGATAGACCTGCCCGTTTCCGGGCGAGTCGGAGTCGTTGTCCGAACATGCGCTCCTCCTCCCTCGTTAACCCGTGATTGACAAGATATGCATATCCTGTGGTAGTGTAAACTCCACGTTGGTGCTTACTGGCGGACCTTATCGCCCCGAGCGTGGACCGCGCAACGGTGCCGGACAACGCTCAGCTCAGAGGACAACGAGATGGACAAGTTCGAATTCAAAGTGAACGGCGAGACCTTCTTCGCCGACCAACAGGCCGTAGACGCCGCCGTACTGTTGCAGATCGCCTTCGCTGGCAAGGCCATCGGCGAGGACCCGGACAAGACCGGGTACGTGCTTAGGGTGCCGGACTCCGACGTCACTTTCGTCTCGGGACAAGTGGTCGACCTCGACAAGTACAACGTGTTTCGGGCCGCTCCGGAGAAGGGTGCGCCGTTCGCATGAGCAACAACTCCGAGCGCATTGCCGCCGAACTCGCCGCGTTGCGCTATGACACGAGCCCATTCGCAGCGCCTGAGCAGCAGGGCGGCGCTGCCGGCGTCCGCTTCCCGTACCGGATCGAGGTCGGCAGCCGCGCGGGAGAGACCGTGACCCTAGCCCTCGCGATGCACCAGAACGAGGGCGAGTGGCCCGAAGTTGCGCCCCATTGGCTTTACCTCTCGCCCCCCGACCTCGTCCTGGAGGAGCTGGTAAAGGGATCCCACTCTCCGGGCGCCATCCAGACCTTCCAATGCGCTGACGGCCTCGACTGGATGGCGATCAGCGCTCCGCCGAGCGACTTCTGGGATCAGATCGACACCCCGAACGGCAAGAACATGGAAACCTACCTGAACAGGCACATCCGCAGAATCTGGAGTGCGCGTTGAACCATCGCGTCGTACTGCGCGAATCGCTCCACCACGAGCTCGCAAATCACCTCCTGAGCGGGCTGCGCCGCGGTAGGCTGCAGGAAGAGGCTTGCCTCGCGCTCTGGCGGCGTGGCGACGGATTCAACCGCTATACGGGGATCCTCGCCGACATCGTCCTACCGGAAGAAGGCGACCGAGATTTGCACGGCAATGTCACCGTGCACGGCGGATATCTCAACCGCGTCCTCGATCGCGCGCTCAAGGCAAAGGCAGGCGTTGCCGTCCTTCACAGCCATCCTGGTCCCGGCTGGCAGGCCCTGAGCGGCATGGATGACGACACCGAGCGCAACATCGTCGCGCCCTTCGTCCGAGAGACAGGCTTGCCGCTGCTCGGCCTCACCATGGGCTCCGACGGCGTCTGGAGCGCCCGGTTCTGGCAGGAATCCGGGCCAGGCCGCATCACGCCTGCGCACTGCAACGACGTCCGACGGGTCGGGCCGCGCCGCACCTGGGCAGATTGGGCTCCGGATGCGCATCCGCCCTACGCCCGCCGCCCAAGCCTGGTGCGCACCGTGGACAGCTGGGGCATCGACACGCAGGCGCGCCTGGCTCGGACCCACGTCTGTGTCGTCGGGGCGGGTAGCGTCGGTTCGATCGTCCTCGAATCCCTCGCACGCACCGGGTTCGAGCAGATCACCGTGATCGACCCCGACCTCGTCGAGGACAGGAACCTCGATCGCCTGATCTACGCCGACCGCCACTGCCTCGGATTGCCCAAGGCGGTTCTCGCCGCGGCCCACCTTCGCAGAATTGCCACCGCGCGCCGCCCGCTCGTTCGCGCGGTCCCGTTGTCGATCCGCACCGAGCGCGCGTACCGCCTCGCAGCCGACGCAGACCTCATCGTGTGCTGCGTCGACAATGCCGAGGCGCGCGAGGTTCTCAATCACGTTGCCTACGCAAACTGCCTACCCCTGATCGACGGCGGGGTCCTCGTGGAATCGCGAGACCGTCTGCTCTCTGCCAAATGGCGCGTCCACCTGGTCGGCCCCGACACGCAATGCCTGCGTTGCCGCGGTCAGTACACCAGCGGCGATGCGCGCGATGAACGGATGGGCATCCGGCGTCACGGACGCTACATCAACGACGACGCCCCCGACGGCCCCGAACCGGGCCAGAACACCATCGCGTTCTGCAACCTGGTAGCGGCCGAGCAGATGCGCATGCTCGTGCGCTACGCAATCGGCGAGGACTGGTGGCACGACGGAACCTCCACCGCTGGCCGGTGGTCATTCGAACACCGCTTCGTCGAGGCCAAGACCGAGCCGTTCGAGCACCCCGGTCGCTGTGTGGCCACCTGTGAGTTCGCGCACATACGACTAGGGCTCGGCGAAGGCGGAAGGCCCAGATATCCATTCGCCGACGAGCCGCAAGACAGCTGGGCTACTCGCACGAGGTATCGCTACCGGCATCTCCGGATGAGGTTCGGCCGCGCAAAATCTGCGCTATGCACCTGACCCAAGTCCCTTCCGAATCACGGTGCTTCCGACTGCTGGGAACCGTACTCTCGAATCTTCAGGGAAACTCGACCTCGCCAGCCTGACGCATATCCCCCGACACACAGGCCCGCACATGCACCTTCACAAAGTCACAGTCAGAAACTTCCGCCTCTTGGCGGATGCCGACCTAGTGCTGGAAACTCCGACGACCCTCATCGTTGGGCGCAACAACAGCGGCAAGACGTCCCTGTCCGAGGCAATTCGCCGGTTCCTCGCGGACCAGACCCCCAAGTTCCGGATCGAGGACTTCTCAAGCGCCTCCTATGACCGCTTCTGCGACGCCCTCGCGGCGAGGAACGCCGGACGGCCCGACGACGAGGTACGCGCCCTCATTCCGAGCATCGAGTTGCGGCTCCTGTTCCACTACGACCCCGGCCAACCCGAGCTTGGCCCCCTCAGCGACTTCATCATCGACCTCGACACCGATTGCAACGAGGCCCTGGTCGTGGCGCGCTACGAGCTGCGCGACGGCGCCATCGAGGCGCTGCTCGCCGGCCAGCCGTCCGGCGATCTCACCGTCCACGAACGCATCGCCTTCTTCCAGGAGCTTCGCGAACGCGTGCCCGAGCTCTTCACGGACAACATATGGGCCGAAGACCCCAACGACGACACCAACCGAAAACCGATGACCATGACCGCGCTCCGCGCCCTCCTGAGGACGGGTTTCATCAACGCCCAGCGCGGGCTCGACGACGACACCTCGCGGGACACCGATGTCCTTGCCAAGATTCTTACAGGTCTCTTCAGTGCCGCGAAGTCGCCTACCGCCGGCGAGCAAGAACAGCTCATCGCCCAAGCCCTCCAGGAAGCCGTGCATGACATACAGAGCACGATTCAGGGCGACTTCAGGGAGAAGCTACGAGAGCTGATGCCGACCCTGCACAAATTCGGCTATCCCGGTCTCGACGGTTCCGAGCTCGAACCCGAGACCACACTCGACGTCGAACGCCTCCTCTCGAGCCACACCAAGGTGCGATACCCCGGCCACCACGGCGTCCTGCTGCCTGAGTCCTATACCGGCCTCGGCATACGCAATCTCATCTTCATCTTGCTTCAGATTGTCAGCTTCTACCGCACCTTCCGCGCGGAACCGACCGCGCCCGGGGTCCACCTCGTGTTCATCGAGGAGCCCGAGGCGCATCTGCATCCACAAATGCAGGAGGTATTCATCCGCCAAATCTCGGACATCGCCCACCAGCTAAGCACCGCCGAAGACGCTCCCCTGCCTTGGCCGGTCCAGTTCATCGTGTCGACCCATTCCTCCCACATTGCCAACGCAGCCGGTTTCGCGGGGATCCGCTATTTCCTCCCCACGTCCGTCAATGGCGTGCGCCACACCAGGATCAAGGATTTGCGCGAGGGATTGCGAAACACGCTGGAAGAGCACAGGAGGTTCCTACACCAATACCTGACGTTGACACGCTGCGACCTTTTCTTCGCCGACAAAGCCGTGCTGATAGAAGGCACAAGCGAGCGCCTGCTGCTGCCCGTGATCATCGAAAAGTTGGAGGAAGCCGAGTCCGGTGGGCCCAACCTCTCCAGCCAGTACGTGACGACGATGGAAGTCGGTGGCGCCTACGCGCACATATTCTTCGCTCTTCTCGACTTCTTGGAGCTGCGCACACTCATCATCACCGACCTCGACTCCGTCAACGCTGATCGCAAGGCCTGCCCGGTGCACCAGGGGACCGCGTCGAGCAACGCCTGCCTGAATTCCTGGTTCGATGACGGCGACTGCTCCCCCGCAGCCCTTCTCGCCAAAGACGACGCAGCGAAGGTCGAGAACCTCCGGCGCATCGTCTTCCAGCGGCCTGAGGCTGAGGGCGGTCCCTGCGGCCGGACCTTCGAGGACGCGTTCATGCTGGCAAACCCGGCCATGTTCGGAATCGAAGGCGCCACGTCCGACGACCAGGCCCAATGCGCATGGGACAAACTCAACACCATCAAGAAGTCCGAGTTCGCGCTCAAGTACGCCATCGAAGAAACTGCGTGGACCCCGCCCGGCTACATCCTCGACGGATTGAAATGGCTCGCTGTTGGTGGCATTCCGAATACCGACGCGGGGCTCGGCCAGGCAGCGGCCGTCGTCGATACCCCCAAGGCGGCGGAGGCGCACGATGGTTGAGCCCGCCCAACCCATGAACCCGGCCGAGGAGGCTAGTCAGAGAGCCCTCGAGCAAGTTCATCGCTGCCTTGAGCACGGGGAAAGCTTCCTCGTCGAAGCCGGCGCCGGCGCCGGCAAGACCTACACACTCGTGAAGGCGCTTCAGTTCCTTATCGACCGCTACCGTCACACCCTGCCGCAACGCCACCAACGGATCGCTTGCATCACCTTCACGAACGTTGCCAAGGACGAAATCGAGGCCCGCACCGACCGCAGCCCGATCATCCATTGCAACACCATCCACGCATTCTGCTGGTCCCTCATCGTCAGCTTCCAGAGACAGCTCCGCGAACGCCTGCCTGACCTCGAACACTGGCCTGAAAAGCTCGCCGAAGTTGGCGACGTCGGAGAGCACCGAATTGAGTACGAGCTCGGGCACAGAAGCATCAACGACGCCCGCATCTCCATCCATCACGACGATGTCCTCATCCTGACCATCGCGCTCATGGACAACACCAAATTCAGGCGCATCTTGGCCGAGAGGTATCCGATCATCCTGATCGACGAGTACCAGGACACAGACCACGGCTGGATTGACTCCATCAAGCACCACTTTCTTGGCCGAGCGAACTCGCCGCAATTCGGGTTCTTCGGCGACCATTGGCAGAAGATTTACGGCAACGGCTGTGGAAAAATCGACCATCCGGGACTCACCGTGATCGGCAAGGAGGCGAACTTCCGCTCCGTTCCGACCATCGTCGACTGCCTCAACCGCATGCGCCCCGAATTGCCTCAGTCCGTCGTCGATCCGGACGCGGAAGGCGAGGTCCGCCTCTTTCACACCAACGCCTGGCCAGGCCAGCGCCGCGGCGGCGCCCACTGGAGCGGCGATCTGCCTGCCGAGGTCGCAGAGAACGCGCTTCAGACTGTCGTCGACCGTCTTGAACGTGAGGGTTGGGACCTCTCTCCCGAGACCACCAAGATCCTGATGCTCACGCACCGAGTCCTCGCAGGCAGGCAGGGCTACCCCAACATTCTCGAGGTCTTCAGGTTCAATGAGTCCTTCACCAACAAGGAGCATCCGCATATCGCCTACTTCGCCGACGCTCTGGAACCGGCCTGCAACGCCTACCTCTTACAGAAGTATGGCGAGATGTTTCGTGCGCTCGGCTCCAGCGTGCCGGCGATCCGCGCTCACGACGACAAATGCAAGTGGTCCGAAGCCATGGACAGGCTAATCGAGCTGAGAGACAACGCGACGGTCGGCGACGTGCTGCACCACCTGCTCGCAGTGCGCCGGCCGCGGGTTCCCGACGCAGTGGAGCGGCGCGAGCGCGAATTGCGGGAGTTCGTTCCGGAGCCTGACGAGGACATGCCTCGCCCGCTGAAGGAGCTCGACGACCTCCACGCCGTTCCATACCAGGAGATCGTTGCGCTCTGCCGCTATCTCTCAGGACACTCCCCGTTCGAGACCAAGCACGGCGTCAAGGGCGCCGAATTCGACAACGTGCTCGTGGTCGTTGGCAGAGGCTGGAATCGCTACAACTTCGGCCAAATGCTCGAACTGGCTGCCGAGCCTCTCGTTATTCCCGCCAACAGACAGGACGCCTTCGAGCGCAATCGAAACCTCTTCTACGTCACCTGCTCAAGGCCGAAGAAGCGATTAGCCGTCCTCTTCACCCAACTGCTTTCCGGTGCTGCCCTACAGACAGTAAACGACTGGTTCGGCGCCAACACCATCGAAGCCCTTGACCTTTGATCGACCCTCGTCCCGTCCCCTCCCTCGAACAGCCATCAGCTATCGCCACCGCCCCTTCGCCGTATGCGTGCGCCGAAGACCGCAGAGTTAGGTAGGCCGTCGCGCCGCTCCAATGCGAGCGATCGTGCCGCCATAGCACGATGCATCCAACAGACGCTCGCCTAGCCGCCGGGTCTTCTTTCCACCCTCCGCCAACGATTTCAACATCTGCTTGCTGCGCAGCCGTCTATCCGCCCTCTTCAACCGCGCTCCACCTGTCCTGCCGCGACGGCCGATCCGACCGTCCTCTCCGCAATGCGGGTTCGCGCCGCCGAGAGGGGAGGAGCGGCCGTGAACGGGGCGGCGGTCGGATGTCCGGGGGAGGATGTCCCGCCGCCGTTTTCCATCATCGGCACGAAGGAGACGGCACCATGACGGCAGCCATGGCGATGCCCGGCAACACGGCGGAGACGTTTCTGGTTCATTTCTTCGGCACCGGCCTGGCCGACGACCGCTATGTGGTCGAGCGGTTCCGGGCCCGCGCGGACGGCGACATCGTTCCCGCCCCCGCCGAGGCGCTCGCGGCGAAGGGCCGGCGCAAGGCGAAACACAAGGTCGTCTCGCGCAAGGAGGTCGAGGCGATGCGTCCCGACCGCACGGAGATCATCATCTGCACCGGCCTCAAGACCCGCGGCGGCCGCCAGGCCTGGGGTTCGGTGGCCCTGGGCCTTTTCTGCGACCGCAAGCAGAAGGGCTGATCCCTTCCTCCCGAGGACGTCCTGCCGGCCCGCCCCCGACCGATGGGTAGCGTTGCCGGCGGGGCGTCCTCCGTCCGTTTCCGGATTGGCAGGTAGGAGGCCGTCATGGCCGGTCAGGACTCCACCGCGCGGCGGCAGCGCAAACTGGCGAGCTACCACCGGCGCGTCGCGGAACGCAGGGAGCGCGGCCTGTGCGTCAAGTGCGGCAAGCGCCGGCCCGCACACGATCGCAGCATCTGCGCTTCCTGCGGCGAGAAAGCCAGGGCCGCCGAGCGTGCCCGCGCCGAACGCCTCCGGGCCGAGGGCAACCCGGTGCGCGACCCCGAAGCGAGGCGCCGTGCCGACCGCGAGCGAGATCGTCGTCAGCACGCCGAGCGCAAGGCCGCGGGCCTCTGCGTCAAGTGCGGCCGGGCCCCGGCACTCCCGGAGCGGACCCAGTGCGGACCTTGCGCCGAGCGCCGCCTCGCCGCCGACCGCGCCCGTCACGCCAGGGCGAGGGCCGCGGGCAAGCCCCGGCGCGATTCCGAAGCCGCGCGTGAAGCCGACCGCGAGCGCGGCCGTCGCCGTCGTGCCGAACGCCGGGTCGCCGGGCTCTGCATCCGCTGCGGCAATGTCGCGCCGGAGGAGGGCCGGTCGATGTGCGAGCCCTGCCGCGACGACCGGCGGGCCGCGAAGCGCGCGCGCCGGGCCGAACGTAAGGCCGCCGGCCTCTGCGAGGACTGCGCGGCGCCGATGACCGGCGGGGCGGCCTATTGCGTCCCCTGCGCCGCCGCCCGGAACGAGCGGCGCCAGCGCGACCCGGAAGCGCATCGCGAGGCCGACCGCCGGCGCTATGCCGAGCGGCGCGCCCGGGGCGACTGCACGAGCTGCGGCAAGCCGGCCAACGGGGCGGCGGAGTGCCAGTCCTGCCGGGACGCCGCACGCGCCCGCTACGACGCCCGCCGGGCCGCCGGGATCTGCGTCAGGTGCGGGGCGCGACGGCTTGGAAGAGGTGGGCCTGGATCCAGACGATGACGGCGAAGCCGGGGAGGACAAACCGCTCGAGGCGTCGGCCGAGCTTGCGGCGGCGGGCTCGACCGACGGCGAGGCAGGGGCATCGAAAGCCGGTGATGTCGGGGACGGTGGCGGCGAGGCCGTGGCAGCAAGCGAGGCGGAGGAAGGCTCGCAGGTCCATGGGGAGAAAGCCCGATCGGAGGAGGTCGCGCCGCCAGGCGATGATGCCGCGAAGAGCGCTGCGGAAAATGAAACGGGTGTCAGCGGCGAGCCGGCGGCTAGGCCGAAGGAGGGGCAGCCGGACCGGCAGGCATTTGCCGAGGTGAGGCGAGCGGTCGAGGACCTGGCCGAGGGGATGACGGAGACGGTCCGCGAGGAGATTGCCTTGCGGCTGGACGGCGTGTCGCAGGCCAACCGCGAGGGCAGCGAAATGATGTTGCAGGTGCTCACCGATGGCGTGAAGGGCCTCAAGGCCCTGATCCCGGTGTTCGAGAAGGGTGAGGTTGCGGCCCTCGCGACGTCGGTCGGCTCCTTGAGGGAGAGCGTGGGGGAGCTACGCGAAAAGCTACCCTCCGTGAAGGAGGGAGACGTTCCGAAGCTGATCGCGGTGCTGGAGGAATTCTCGGACAAGCTCCATACGCACGCGAGGGACTTCAACTGGGCGCGGGAAATGGGCAGGGACAGGGGAAGCTGGCGTGCTTGGCTGGCGGGTGCCGTGGCAGCGCCGCTGCTGGTCGCGGTCGGGCTGGTCGGTCAACACCACTTGGAAGTGGTGCCCGACGGGACGAAGGGGTGGAAGGGCCTGGTTTGGGAAAGACACGGCATGGACGTGGCGAAATGCATGCAACAGGCCTCAGGTTCCGGAAAGCTGGTGAACTGTCCGCTGAGGGTGCGGCCGAGGTAGCGGGGGTTGGCCGCGTCGCGATCTTCAGTCGCTGTGGTGTTGCTTGAAGGACGGAGGAGACGACTGGTTTTGCGGGATTTAACCCGACTTCCGCAACTGAGCGGGCATTTCAACTAATTTGACGGGTTTCCGGCCGGAGAAATGGCGGATTTCCGGGCTTTGCGTCTCCGGATCCGCGTGTAGTGCCGACCTACCCCCTTGATCGGGATGCGGGCGCGGC
>JAJDVB010000196.1 GCA_022826345.1 Alphaproteobacteria bacterium | reverse complement strand
CGACAGCGACCAGGCGCCGATCTGCCGCGTCCTCGCGGCGCTGAAGGCACAAGCGGGAGACGAGACGGCGGCTCAGGACGCGCGACAGCGGGCCGAGGCGATCGAGCGCGACCCGGTGAGCTTCGGACCAGATCGCCTCGCGGCCGCATCGGAGGACCAGACGATGAGCGATCTCAGGCGTCTCGAGGCGGCGGTTTATCTGACTCCGGTGGTTCTTCGTCGTCGCTGACCTGCGGGTGGCGCCCGTGCCGCGCCAGCTCGTACCACTCCTTCAGGCGACGCGGCAGGCTCTCCAGCCCGTCGGGCAGGAACATCACGGTGAGGATCAGGATCGCGCCGTAGAACAGCGGCCGCCATTCGTCGAAGCCGCGCAGGCCCTGGTCGACGACCGTCAGCACGATGACGCCGATGATGGGGCCGGCGATGGTCCGCGTGCCGCCCACGATCACCCATACCAGCACGAACAGCATGATGTGCAGGTTGAACTGGACCGGGTTGACGGTGCCGAGGTAGTGGCCGAGGAGCCCGCCCGCGAGCCCGGCGAAGCCGGACGCGAGCACCAGGGCAAAGGTCTTGTACCACCAGATATGCACGCCGACCGATTCGGCGAGCACGTCCTGCCAGTGGATCGCATGCAGCGTGAGGCCGAAGCGCGAGTGCTCCAGCCGGTAGAATATGAAGATCGTGATGACCACGATCGCGAGGCACAGGAAGTAGTAGGCGATGGGGTCCGCCGCCACGTCGAACATGCCGAGGACGGGGAGCGGAATCTCCGGCGAGGGAATGAACACGATGCCACCCGGCCCACCGAAGGGATCGCGGAAGCGATTCCAGGAGAGGCGGATCGCCTCGCCTGCGGCAAAGGAGCCGATCAGGAAGTAGAAGCCTTTCATACGGAAAAGCGGAAAGGCCAGCAGCAGCGCCAGGAGACCGGTGAACGCCGCCGCCAATGGCGCCGCGAGCCAGACCGAGAGCCCGGCCTCCTTGGTGGCGAGCGCGCTGCCATAGGCGCCCACCCCCATCATCACCACGTGGCCCAGCGAGAACTCGCCCGCGAGCGTGAGGAAGCGGTAGCTCACCGCCAGGATCACGTTGATCAGCAGGAAGATGAGAATGTCGATCCGGTAGATCGCGACCAGAAACGGCAGCGCGCAGAAGACCGCCAGCAGCGCCGTGAGGCCGCCGCTCGTCGCCCAGAAGCGGCTAGACCTTCTCACCTTTGCCCAGGAGGCCTGCGGGACGCACGATCAGCACGAGCAGCATCAGCAGCAGGCCGAGGATGCTCGCGATGGTCCCGTCGAGGTAGGTGGCGACGAAGGTGTGGAAGAAGGTGTAGAGCACCGCGGCCAGCACCGCGCCTTCCAGGCTGCCGATGCCGCCCACGACGATGACGATGAAGGCGGTCACGATCACCGGGCCGCCGATATAAGGATAGACGCGGACCAGCGGCGCCATGATGGCACCTGCGGCGCCCGCCATGCCGGCGCCGAGGCCCATCGCCAGCAGCGCCAGCCTGTTGATCGACATCCCCTGCAGGGCCGCGGCCTCGCGGTCCTGCGCGCAGGCGCGGAGCGCCCAGCCGAGCCGCGTGCGCTTGAGGAAGAGCCAGAACCCGATCAGCAGCACGACCGCAATGCCGAAGGCGACGAGTCGCTGCCACGGCACCGAGACGCCGTCCATGCCGAAGAGCGGCGTCGCCCCGGGATAGAGCGGCGGAATGTGCTTCATCAGGCCGACGCCGAAGGTGACCGCGGCGAGCACCTGGAGGATGAAGAGCACGCCGATGGACATGATCAGCCCACCGAGCGGGTTTTCCCGCATCGGCTTGAACAGAAGCTGCTCGATGATCAGTCCGATGATGCCGACGATGATCATGGCCGCGACGACGGCAGCGAAGAAGGGCAGCTCGTGCTGGGCGTATAGCCAGAACACGACGTAGGCGCCGGCCATGTAGAACTCGCCGTGGGCGAAGTTGATGACCCGCATGACGCCGAAGATGAGAACCAGACCCACCGCCATCAGCGCGACGAAGCTGCTCTGCATCAGAGCGTTCACCAGCGTCTGAACGACAGTATCCACGGTCCCTCGTGCGGGTCAGCGACGTGTCAAGCCACGGCCTGCCGGCGGCGAAGCCGCGTCGGGTCGAGCGGCGCATCTGCTCACCCGATCACGAATACTACAAAGGAAAAGCCGGGGCTGCACCGCCCCGGCTCGCCTGTGCGGCGGTCCGTGCTGACGACGGACCCGCCGCGTCATAACGTGGTGGTTACCGCAGGCTGCAGGGTCAGCCTTGCTCCGCGGTATGCTTCTTCAACAGCTCGCCGTGCTTGTTCCACCAGTCGATGATGTTGCGGTACTCGACGATCGTGGCCTTGCCGTTCTGGATCTGCACCACCGGCCAGTTGCCGACCAGGGCGTTGTCGATGCCCCACAGCTCTTCGCCCCACCAGTCGGCGTCGCCGAAGACATGGGGGCCGCGCCCGCCTTCCTTCAGCGACGCGAACACGGCCATTGGCTCGACGCTGCCGGCCTTCTCAGCCGCCAGTCTCCACATCTCGGCGATGGCGGGATATTCCCAGGTCACCGCGCTCCAGGCGTCGGGGAAGCGCTCGTTGTAGTTGACGAAGAACTCGTTGGGGTTTTCGAAGTTGATGTGCGGCTCGTTCATCGCCGGGTCGTCGAAATCCGGGAACTGAAAGATCAGACCCTCGAGGAACTCCGTGCTCGTTTTCTCGATAATCCGCCCGTAGAAATCGAGGGTGCAGGAGATGATCTGCCCCTTGTAGTCCTGCAGGAAGAGTTGCTCGCAGAGCAGGTTGACGAAGTCCGGATAGGCCGTGTCGAGGCAGACGATGTCAGGATTCTCGGCCAGCATCGCGGTCACCACCGGCGCGAAGTCGGTGGTCGCGATGTCGAAGTACTTGTTGTAGACGACGTCGATGCCTGCCGCCTCGAACGCAGCGAGATAGGTCGCGACCGAGGGCCACCCGAGCTCGTCGTCCTGGGCGCAGATCGCCGCGGTCTTGAGCTCCGGCCGGTTCTCAGCCAGCCACTCGACGCCGGTCACGTTGTAGAGCGGATGCACCTCGGCGGGCGCCAGGTGATAGAGCGTGTCGGGGGTGAGATCGCTCGGCAGCAGGGTGGTCGACAGCATCTTCTGCTTGGTGAAGAACTGCACGGCCGCCGGCGCGTCGGTGCCGCCCAGCATCAAGACCAACTTGACGTCGTCCTCGAGCACCAGCTTCTTCGCACCGATCAACGACTTGTCCGCCAGGTACTCGTTGTCGTAGGAGACGATCTCGACCATGTAGTTGTCGTCGCCGATCTTGATGCCGCCGCCCGCGTTGACCTGGTCGGCCCAGATCAGGCAAGCATTGCGGCCCGGCA
>JAJDVB010000029.1 GCA_022826345.1 Alphaproteobacteria bacterium | reverse complement strand
ACATCGGCCCGGCTGGAGAGCCAGTCGACGATCTTGCCCTTGCCCTCGTCGCCCCACTGGGAGCCCACCACCGCGACGTTGCCCACCGGCTAACCCTCTCCTGCCAGGGCGCGCGCGGTGCCGTCCTGCCACAGGTGGCTACAGCCGAGCCGCGCGGCCTCCGCCGCGAAGTCATCCTCTGGCGCGAGGCCCGCAATCGTGACCCAGCCTTCGTCACGGAGGGCGGCGCCGTCCGCGCGCGGCGTGCCGTGCGGCAGGTAGACGCGGCGCGGTGCCGGCGGCGCGGGCGCGGCGCGAAGCACAGTGTCGACATAGATGGTGCAGCCGGCGGCCTCCTCCGCCTCCACATCGGCCTCGCCCACCGAATAGCGGCCGCCGCGGCCGAGCTCGGTGCGCACGCCGCCGGCGAACAGGCTGAAGCTCGTGCCAGAGTGATACTCGAAGCCGCGCCACTCGATGGGATCGATAGTGAGCGCCAGCTCGGGCGCCGCCTCGCGCAGCAGCGTCGCCACCTCCAGCAGTTGGGCCAACGCGGCGGCCGCTGCGCCGGGCAGCACGAGCTGCGCCAGCGCATCGAGTGCGGTCTCGGCCGCGCCCGTGGCCCGCATCAGGGGCGCCAGCAATCCCGCGACGGTACCGTCGGTGCCCTGGACCGCGGTTGCGTCCTTGCGGTCGAGCGCGTCGCGGAGCGCGGCGGAGTCGTGCGCATCGAGCCCAGCCTCGGCAAGCAGCGACGCCACGAGGGTCGGCGCGTTGAGATCGACCGAGAGACCGCCTTCGAGCCCGAGTCCGCGCAGCGCGTCGGCCGCCAGCAGGATGACCTCGGCATCGCAGCTGGCGCCGGCGCCGATGCCGATGAGCTCGAAGCCGACCTGGCGGAACTGCCGCTCGGGCCGCAGCTCGCCGCCCCGCACGCGGAGGATCTCGCCGGCGTAGCTGAGGCGCAGCGGCCGGGGGCTGCGCGAGAGCCGCGAGGCTGCGATGCGCGCGATCTGCGGCGTGAGATCGCTGCGCACGGCCATCATGCGGTGCGAGGCCGGGTCCATCAGGCGGAAGGTCTGGTCCGCGAGCCCGGCGCCGGCGCCGCTCAGCATGCTCTCCTCGAACTCGACCAGCGGCGGCTTGACCCGCTCGTAGCCCTGCGCCGCGAAGCGGGCGAGCAGCGCTTCCGCGAGCGCGGCCTCTGCGCCCGCCTCGGGCGGCAGCAGGTCGCGCAGGCCGGTCGGCAGCAGAGCCGGTGTCTTGACGTCCGTCATGGCGCTGACACTCTACAGCCCCGGCGCAGGTGCCGAAACGGCCGGGGCCAGAGCGTGAACGGCGGGCGGAACAAGGACGACCGCTTGACCCCCCGGCGGTGCCTCCCTATCGTTCGGCGCCGCGGCGCGCCCGTAGCTCAGGTGGTAGAGCATCTGACTTTTAATCAGAGGGTCCCTGGTTCGAGTCCAGGCGGGCGTACCAACAAAATCAATATGTTATAGGAATATCGATGACGCGTGAGCGGGCTGTGTCACCGTCGTGTCACCAAGAGCGCAGGAGAATTAGCGCGGTGGCCATACAGAAGGAGTTCAAAATCAGCCCCGGGCCAGCGGAGCCGTGGGCTCTTTCCTCACAATCGACGTTGCCAATAAGGACGAAGACGGCATCGTCGCCCTGCGACGCAGACTGGATGACTTCGCTTCGGAATTGGAGGCCGAGCTAGGCGATGGTTTGCGCCGCGTGAAGTCCTACTAGGACCCGGACCTCGCCTTAGCCCACCGTCGCCAGAAGTCGCTTGCGCCGATCGCAGAGCGTCGGCTTGTCCCGGCAGAGCGCTACCGCGAGCACCGCGAGGCGGCCGGGGGCGACGCGGCCCGAGCGCATCGGCGCGCGTCCCGCCGGCCAATTGCGGAGTTTCTGTCCAATTGGACAGCTATTCAGCGACGGGGAAGGGTGCGGGAGGAGGCTAAGTGATTGAAATATAATGGTCGGAGTGAGTGGATTTGAACCACCGACCCCCGCCTCCCGAAGACGGTGCTCTACCAGGCTGAGCTACACTCCGACCGAGGACGCGCGAGGACGAGTCCAATTCCCTGCCCTGCGCGCGCTCCTTATAGCCCCAGGCGCCGGGAGCCGGCAAGCAACGCCGTAATCGCCTTGCGTGCGCTGGCCCAACGCCTACCGCCGGCTAGAGCGCAGGCCGCTTGTCCGCCCACGGGCGCGCCTGCTCGAAGGCGCGGGCGGCCTGGAGCACGGTGAGATCGGCGAAGCGCTTACCCACGATCTGCAGCCCGACCGGGAGACCCGCATCGGTAAAGCCGCAGGGCACCGAGGCGGCGGGGTTCTGGCTGAAGTTGAAGGGGTAGGAGAACTCGGCCCACATGATCCAGTCCCACGGATGGGACGGCCAGTGCTCCGGCTGCAGCCGCTCGGCCGGGAACGCCGCCACGGAGACGGCCGGCGTCAGCAGCAGGTCCCACTCCTCGAAGAAGCGATGCACCGCCTCCACGTAGGCCAGCTTGCGCGCCCGCGTCTCCAAGTAGACCGCGCCAGTCACGCCGTCAGCCGCGCGGATGCAGGCGACCAGGCCGGGGTCCATGCGCTCCTTGAACTCGTCGAGCAACGGGCGGTAGGCGTGAAGATGGATCGGCCAGAGCAGGCGAATGATCTCCGGTCCCTCCGGGCCGAAGGGCAGCGCCGGGCTCTCCACCGTGCAGCCGAGCGATTGGAACGCCTCGGCGGCGGTCTGCACCAGCGCCGCGACCTCGGGATCAACTCGCGCGTGACCAAGGTCCGGGCTGAAGGCGACCTTGAGGCCCGCGATCCCGTCGTCGAGCCTGGCGGGGTAGTCGGCGGGTCCGGCCTCCAGGCTGGTGTGATCCCACGGGTGGGGACCGGCCATCGCCTGCAGCATCAGCGCAGAGTCACCCACGGTGCGGGTCATGGGCCCGACGTGGGAGACCTGGTCGTTGTTCGGAACCGGCCAATTGGGCACCCGCCCATACGTGGGCTTCAGGCCGAAGATGCCGCTGAAGTGCGAGGGCATGCGGATCGAGCCCGCGCCGTCGGAGCCCTGGTGCAGCGGCCCGTAGCCTGCCGCCGCGGCGGCACCGGCGCCGGCGGAGGAGGCGCCCGTGCTGTAGCCCTCCTTCCACGGGTTGGACGTGATGCCGGTGAGCGGGCTGTGGCTCACGCCAGACCAGCCGAACTCCGAGGTGGTGGTCTTGCCGAGGATGATGGCGCCGGCCTCCTCCAGCCTCGGAATGACCGGAGCGTCCACCGTGGGCACGTGACCCTTGAGCGAATGGGAGCCACGCTCGGTGGGGATTCCGGCTGTCTCGGTCAGGTCCTTGATGGTGACGGGCAGACCGAAGAGCGCGCCCGAGGCATCGCCCTTCATCAACGCGGCCTCCGCGCGCTGCGCGGCCTCCCGCGCCCGCTCGGCAGTTAACGTCGCGAAGGCGTTGACGCGGGGCTCGCAGGCCTCGACGCGGGCCAGCACCGCGTCGATCAGCTCGACCGGCGAGAGCTCCTTGCGCCGGATCAGGGGGCTGAGTTCGGTGGCAGGCGTGAAGCAGAGATCATCGGTCACCGGCAACTCCTCGGGGGGTCATGGACAGAGAGGCGGATCATGGCGGGCGCAGGCACCTGTGTCATCCCGCCCCGTCAATCAGCGTGTCGCGCAGCACGGCCTCGTCGAGTTCGGCGCCGAGCCCTGGGCGATCCGGCAACGTCAGCCAGCCGTCATCGTCGGCCTCGATCGTCTCCTTGAGGCCGAAGTCGCGCCGCGCCGGCACCCAGTCCGGCGGGTCGAAGGGGAATTCGATATAAGGCGCGCCGCCCGTGCCCACCGTCAGGTGAGCGTTAGCCAGGAGCCCCAGCCCGTTCCCCCACGTGTGCGGCGTGAACATCAGGCCGGCCTCGTGCGCAGCCGCAGCGATGCGCGCGCATCCCGTGATGCCGCCGACGAAGACACAGTCCGGCTGCAGCACGTCGAGGCAGCCGCGCTCGATCAGGGTGTGGAACTCGTGGGCTTCGCGGGTCACCTCGCCGCCGGCGATCCTCACGCCCGTCTCCGCGCGGAGCGCAGCCATGCCGGCGTAATCGCCCCGGTGCAACGGCTCCTCCATCCAGTAGGCGTCGAGCTCGGCAAGCGCGTGCGCCACCTCGCGGGCGGTCGCGAGGTCCCACGGCGGCGCGGTGTCCCAGGACATGCGCCAGGCCTGGTTGCAATCGACCATCAGGTCGATGCCGGGACCCACGGCGTCGCGCACCGCAGCGGCGCGCGCGATGTCCCGGCGCCAGTCATCGGTGGAGAAGCGCAGCTTGATAGCCTCGAACCCCCGGGCGACGAGCCCTTGCGCGGTTTCGCGGCTCGCGGCCTCGTCGCGCCGGAGCGCCGTCGAGGCATAGGCCCGGACGCGGTTATCGCGGCCGCCCAGCAGGCGATACACCGGCTCGCCCTCGATCTTGCCGCGCAGGTCCCAGAGCGCGAGGTCGAGCGGCCACCAGCGCCCGTAGTGAAAGCAGAGATTGTCGAGCACGGCGTGATGGCGCTCGATGTCGCGCGGATCGCGGCCGAGAAACAGGTCGGCGTGCTCGGCGAACCCGCCCATGGAGTCGCCCGCGGCCACGCCCTCCAACCCCTCGTCGGTGCGGACGCGAACGAGGTTGATCGTGAAGCTCTCGCGGGACCGGCTGTCCCACGAGACCGGCACCGGCGGGTCCAGTGGAATGCGGTGGCGCGTGATCTCGATCGCCGCGATCTTCATGGCGGTACAGCCGGGTTAGGCTAAAGGAGGTCGCGCAACACGGGGATCAGCGGCGCGTCGGCTGGCGGCATCGGGTAGTCGCGGAGCCGCGCAGGCCGCACCCAGCGGAGCTCCTGGCCTTCCTTCGCCGTCACAAAACCGTTCCAGATCCGGCAGACATAGAGCGGCATGAGGAGGTGGAAGTCGTCATAGCTGTGGGAAGCAAAGGCCAGGGGCGCGAGGCAGCTCTGCTCCGTGTCGATGCCAAGCTCCTCGCGGAGCTCGCGGATCAGCGCCTGCTCCGGTGTCTCACCGGGCGCGAGCTTGCCGCCGGGGAACTCCCAGAGCCCCGCCATCGCCTTGCCCGGCGGCCTGCGCGCCAGCAGGACGCGGCCGTCGGCATCGACCAGCGCGACCGCAGCCACGAGGACGATCGGCAGCTCCCCTTCAGGAGCGGTAGTCGGCATTAATCTCGATGTAGCCGTGGGTCAGGTCGCAGGTCCAGACGGTCGCCGTGCCGGGGCCCGCGCCGATCTCGACGGCGATCTCGACCTCCTGCCCCTTCATGTGACGGGCCGCCGCCGGCTCGTCGAAGGCGGGATCGGCCACGCCGTCCCTGGCCGCGCGCTCAGCCCCGAGCCGGATCGAGAGCCGCTCCTGCTCGAAGGGCACGCCGGCCCGGCCGACCACGGCGACGATCCGCCCCCAATTCGGGTCCTCGCCGGCGATCGCGGTCTTCACCAGCGGCGAGTTGGCGATGGCGAGCCCGAGCTTGCGCGCCGCCCCCTCCGACGCCGCACCGCTGACCGTGATCGAGACCAGCTTCTGGGCCCCCTCCCCGTCCCGCACGATCTGCTGGGCGAGATCGGTCAGCACGCCTTCCAGCGCGGCACGGAACCCTTGGAGCCGCGGGTCGCCCGCCCGCCCGATCCGCCGGTGCCGCGCGGCGCCGGTGGCGAAGAGCAGGCAGGTGTCGTTGGTCGAGGTGTCGCCGTCCACCGTGATGGCGTTGAACGAGCGGTTCACCCCGCGCCGGACCAGAGGCCCCAGCACCGCCGCCGGCAGGTTCGCATCGGTGAACACGTAGGCGAGCATGGTGCCCATGTTGGGCGCGATCATGCCGGAGCCCTTGGCGATCCCGTTGATGACCACCGGCACGCCGTCGATCTCGGCCGTGGCCGAGGCGCCCTTGGGGAAGGTGTCCGTGGTCATGATCGCGGCGGCGGCCTCGGGCCAGGCGTCGTCCGCGAGGCGGGCGTGAAGCGGGCTCAACGCGGCGGTCAGCTTCTCCACCGGCAACTGCTCCCCGATCACGCCGGTCGAGCTGACGTAAACCTCGTCCGGCCGGCAGCCCACCAGCGCAGCGGCAGCATCGGCAGTTTGACGCACGGCGGCGTGGCCCTGCTCCCCGGTCGCGGCGTTGGCATTGCCCGCATTGACCACCAGCGCCCGTGCAGAGCCATCGCCCTCCCCGAGAAGCGCGCGGCACCAGTGCACCGGCGGCGCGGCCGTGTGCGAGCGGGTCAGCGTGCCTGCCACCGCCGTCCCCGGCGCGAAGGACGCGAGCAGAAGATCGGGCCGGCCCCGGTAGCGCAGCCGCGCCTCGGCGGCAGCAAGCCGAACGCCGGGGACCGACGGCATATCGGGGAAACGCGCAGGTGCAAGGGGGGATATCGCGGTCATCGACCTCTCCTGGCGGCGGGCCGGGGCAACCATACAGGCAGACGGGGAGTGAGACGAAGTGCTAGCACGCGTTGACAGGGATGAGGGGCTTCCCTATCTCTCATCAACTGCCGCGGTGCGCTGCGGCGGGCGTGGGCTGTCGGGATGATGCCATGCTTCAGGGCCTTTCCAAGAAACTCTTCGGCACGGTCAACGAGCGCATCGTCAAGGCGCACGCCGCGCAGATCGGCGCCATCAACGACCTCGAAAGCTCGTTGGAAGCGTTGAGCGACGAGGAACTCCGCGCCAAGACCCCTGCGTTCAGGAAACGGATCGAAGACGGCGAGACCCTGGAAGACCTGCTCGTCGAGGCCTTCGCCGTCACGCGCGAAGCCGCGAAGCGCACACTCGGCCAGCGCCACTACGACGTGCAGCTCGTCGGCGGCATCGTCCTCCACCAGGGCAGGGTTGCCGAGATGGCGACCGGCGAGGGCAAGACCCTGGTGGCGACGCTGCCGGTCTATCTCAACGCACTCGAAGGCAAGGGCGTGCACGTCATCACGGTGAACGACTACCTGGCCCAGCGCGACGCCGCCTGGATGGGCGAGATCTATCAGTTCCTGGGCCTCAAGGTCGGCTGCATCGTGCATGGCCTGAATGACGATCAGCGACGCGAGCAGTACGGCGCCGACGTCACCTACGGCACCAACAACGAGTTCGGCTTCGACTATCTACGCGACAACATGAAGTTCACGCTGGAAACCATGGTCCAGCGCCCCTTCAACTTCGCCATCGTCGACGAGGTCGACAGCATCCTGATCGACGAAGCGCGCACGCCGCTGATCATCTCGGGGCCGTCCGAGGACAGCTCCGAGATGTACCAGAAGGTCGATCAGGTGATCCCCGAGCTTCTCGAGGGCGACTTCGAGATCGACGAGAAGGCCCGCGCGGCGACGCTCACCGACGAGGGGGCGGAGCGGGTCGAGGCTCTGCTGGCCAAGCACGACCTCCTGAAGAGCCCCAACCTCTACGACATCGAGAACGTCTCAGTCGTGCACCACCTGAACCAGGCGGTCCGCGCCCACAAGATGTTCGAGCGCGATACCGACTACATCGTCAACGACGGACGCGTCGTCATCATCGACGAGTTCACCGGACGCATGATGCCGGGCCGCCGCTTCTCCGAGGGGCTGCACCAGGCGCTCGAGGCCAAGGAGCACGTGCGGGTCCAGCAGGAGAACCAGACGCTGGCCTCGATCACCTTCCAGAACTACTTCCGCATGTACCCCAAGCTCGCCGGCATGACCGGCACCGCGGCGACCGAAGCGGCGGAGCTGGGCGACATCTACCGCCTCGACGTGATCCAGATTCCGACCAACGAGCCCTGCATCCGCGAAGACCGGGACGACGAGGTCTATCGCACCGCAGACGAGAAGTGGAACGCGATCGTCGAGCTTCTGCAGGACTGCCAGAAGCGGGGCCAGCCGGTGCTCGTGGGCACGACCAGCATCGAGAAGTCCGAGCTCCTCTCCGAGCGGCTGAAGAAGGAATCGATTGCGCACAACGTGCTCAACGCCCGCTATCACGAGCAGGAAGCGCACATCATCGCGCAGGCCGGCCGCGTCGGCGCGCTCACCATCGCCACCAACATGGCGGGCCGCGGCACCGATATTCAGCTTGGCGGCAACATCGAATTCCGCATCGCCGACGAGCTCGGCGAAGAGGAAGACGAGGTCGCGAAGGAGCGGGCCGCCGCCAACATCCGCGCCGAGGTTGCGGCCGGGCGCGAGAAGGTGCTGGCCGCCGGCGGGCTGTTGGTGGTGGGCAGCGAACGCCACGAGGCGAGGCGCATCGACAATCAGCTACGCGGCCGCTCCGGCCGGCAGGGCGACCCCGGCGCCTCGCTCTTCTTCCTCTCGCTCGAAGACGACCTCATGCGCATTTTCGGCTCCGAGCGCATGGACTCGATGCTCTCCAAGCTCGGACTGAAGGACGGTGAGGCGATCGTTCATCCGTGGATCAACAAGGCGCTCGAGAAGGCGCAGCAGAAGGTGGAGGCGCGCAACTACGAGATCCGCAAGAACCTTCTGAAGTTCGACGACGTGATGAACGACCAGCGCTCGGTGGTCTACGAGCAGCGCAAGGACCTGATGCGCACGGACGACGTCTCGGAAACGGTCGTCGACATGCGCCATGAGGTGGTCGATGCCATCGTCGACGACCACATTCCGGAGAAGGCGTACCCTGAGCAATGGGACCTGGACGGCATGCACGAATCATGCCGGCGGCTGCTCGGCATCGACCTGCCGATCAAGGACTGGGCCAAGGAAGAGGGCATTGCCGACGAGGAGATCCGCGATCGCATCGTCAAGGAAGCGGATATCCACGCCGCCGCCAAGCTCGCGACCTACGGTTCCGAGGTCTGGCGTCTCGCGGAGAAGAGCCTGCTCTTACAGATCCTCGATCAGAGCTGGAAGGACCACCTGCTGACCTTGGACCACCTGCGCCAGGGCATCGGCCTCAGGGCCTACGGCCAGCGCGACCCGCTAAACGAATACAGAGGCGAAGCCTTCAGCATGTTCGAGAACATGCTCGCGAGCCTCAGAGAACAGACGACCCAACTGCTCAGCCACGTCGAGCTCAGGCTTCAGGGCCCCGACGAGGAGGAGTCGCCCGTGCCGGAGCGGCGCGCGCCGCAAATGCAGGAAACCCGCCGCGACCCCGCGCTCGCCGCCGCAGGAGCGGGAGCGATGGCCGAGGAGGCGCCTGCCCTGGCGGCCGCCGGCGGTGGCCGCGCGCCCGCGCGGCGCGAGGCAGCTCAACCGGCTCAGGCGGCGGCGGGCGGTGGTACGGTTCGGCGCGCCGCATTTGATCAGAGCAACCCCGAGACCTGGGGTAGGGTTGGCCGCAACGCCCCCTGCCCCTGCGGCTCCGGCCTCAAGTTCAAGCGCTGCCACGGCAAGCTCGCCTGAACGACGCTGCTTTCCCGCGCAACCGCAGGCAACGGAGTGCGGCTTAGAGCGTTTCCGTTTACACGGAAACGCTCTTTCACTTTATCGCTCACGGCAGCCGGCCTGCGGCCGGCGCCTCCGCGAGGGCGCCGCTAACGCGGCGGGCCGCGGTCGCGGCCTGTCGCGCATCCGTCAAAGACGGACGCGCTCTAAATAATGATTCCACCGCCCCGGGCGCGCTCCCACTTGCTCTCGTGGTCAGTGCCGAGCACGAGGTCGGGATCGGCGTCGATCACCTTCCAGTCGCCGCGCGCAAGCTCGTCCTCCAGTTGCGAGGGTCCCCAACCGGAATAGCCGAAGATAAGGAGGCCGCGACGCGGGCCCTGACCGAGGGCGATGTCGATGAGCACTTCGGGGCCAATGGTCCACGCAATGCCGTCTGCAACGTACCGGGTTCTTTCTGCTTCGTACTCGGCAGAGTGAAGGACGAAGTAACGGCCCGGATCGACGGGGCCGCCGTAGTGCAGGACGACGGAGCCCGCCCCGTCTTCCCCATGTTCATCGGTGTCGATGCCAAGCTGGTCGAGGAGCGCGGCGATGGGCCCGGTGGCAAAGGGCTTGTTGACCACCAGCCCCAATGCCCCGTTCCTGTCGTGATCGATGAGATAGATCACGGTCTCCTGGAAGCGCGGGTCGGGCATACCCTCGCGCGCGACCAGGACCTTGCCGCTCAGCGACTCAGCCTGCGCGGTGCCCGTCGCGACCCCAGCGGCCAGCAACGCGATCAGGCCGAGGGTTCGCAACAAGCGCATGGCGCGACCCTCAGGCGACGCCAAGCAGCGGGGGAAGCTCCGCGAGAGTCTTGATCTCGGCGTCGGGCGCCTCCGGGATACGCTCCTGCCCCTGGCCGAAGCGGTTGCACCAGGCGACGCGGAAGCCGAAGGCTGCCGCCCCGTTGGCGTCCCACGCGTTTGAGGATTGGAAGCTTACCTTGGCCGGAGGCACGCCGAGCCGATCCACCACCAGTTGGTAGACCGAAGGATGAGGCTTGAAAATGCCGACCTCCTCGACGGAGAGCACGGCATCGAGACTGTCGCCGATTCCCGCTGCGTCCACCGCCGCCTCCAGCATCCCCGGCTCGCCGTTGGATAGAATGGCGGTCCTGAGCCCGTGCGCCCTGAGCGTCGCCAGCGTCTCCGGCACCTCCGGGTAGGCGTCCAGGGTGCGGTAGGCCTCCATCAGCCGGGCGCGAAGCGCGTCGTCCTCGATACCGAGCTCCCCCATGGAGAAGTCGAGCGCGTCGCCCGTGACTTGCCAGAACCCCGTGTAGCGGCCCATCAGGCTGCGCAGCCAAGTGTACTGGAGCTGCTTGTGGCGCCAGAGCTCGGCGAGCGGGGCGGCCTTGTCACCGAGCGCCGCAACGTGACGCGCGGCCGCCGCGTTGTAGTCGAACAGCGTGCCGTAGGCGTCGAAAACGCAAACCGCGATATCGCCGAAGCGCGGATGGGCCATGCCCCTCTTCCTCCCGATACCTCCCGATCATACCAGAGCGCCGGGGAGGCGTGCGGACGGGAGGCTCCGCCCGTTGCGCGCCCTACTCGCCTGCTCTCGGACTACTTGTGGCGGAAGATGATGCGGCCCTTCGACAGATCGTAGGGCGTCATCTCGACATCGACCCGGTCGCCGACGAGCACGCGGATGCGGAACTTGCGCATCTTGCCCGCCGGGCGCGCGATGATCTCGTGACCGTTGTCGAGCGCCACGCGGAACATCGTGTCCGGCAGCTTCTCGCGAACCGTGCCGGAAAACTCGAGCAAGTCCTCTTTGGCCATAGGCGAAGGCGCTGCTTCTCAATCCAAAGGGCGACGGGCCGGATCGTGCGGTACTAAAACCGCACCAGCGGCCGCCGGCGCGGGTTTGTCGCACAGCACGAACGGTTTGTGAAGCGCGATTCCGGCGGTCAGGCGAGGCGGTCGTTCACCACGCTCCGGTCGAAACCGGCGACCTGACTGTACCGCCGAGCGATTTCTTCCATCTCTTCGAGCGGCACATAGTCGTGAATGTTTTCGCAATCCGGAGGGCAGCGCTCATCCACCAGGCGCAAGACACGCTCTGCCGCGAACTCCCGATTCAGGCGAACGATCTCAGACGTCGGCTCAAGGCGTTCCGCTTCGTAAGCGCGCAGAGCGTCCGGGACGTGAGGCTCAGTCCGAAGCGCGCGCGTCAGCGCAACCGCATCCAGGATCGCCTGGGCGGCGCCGTTGGAGCCGCTCGGGTACATCGGATGGGCGGCGTCCCCCAGCAGCGTGACGCGGCCAACGCTCCAGCGATCCACCGGGTCGCGATCGGCCATCGGAAACTCGAAGACCGTGTCGCTTTCCTGAAAGAGCCGCGGCACGTCCAGCCAGTCGAAGCGCCAATCGCGGAAGGCCGGCACGAAATCGCTTTTGCTGCCATGCCGGTCCCAGTTCTCCCAGTGCCAGTCGGTCTTTTCCTCGTCGCGAATCTCGGCCACCCAATTGACGAGAGAGCGTTGGCGTGCCGCGGCTTCGCGCGAAATCGGATAGATGACCGCCCTGACGTTCCAGTTGCCTGCGATGACCATTGTCCGCCCGTCGAGGAAGGGCTCCCGCTCAGTGACGCCCCGCCACATCGTGATTCCCGAGAAGCGCGGCGCCCCCTCGTCTGGATAGAGCAACGTACGGATCGTCGAGTGAATGCCGTCTGCGCCGACCAGGGCATCACCACGGTCGCTGCCGATGGTCTGTCCGGTCTCGGGTTCGAGGAAGTGAGCCGTCACGCCGTCGTCGTCTTGTTCGACGTGTGTGACACGATGCCCCGTGCGGATCGCGTCTGCGCCAAGCCGCTCACGCACGGCCCGCGCGAGGATCATCGACAACCGGCCGCGATGAATCGAGTACTGCGGCCACTGGTATCCGGCTGCCAAGCCGCGCGGCTCGCGCCAGATCGGTCGGCCGCGCTTCGTGTAATAGGCGAGTGCCTGCGTCTCGATCGCCGTTGCGGCGAGCGCAGGTTGCAGGTCGAAAGCGCTCAGCACGCGCACGGCGTGCGGTAGCAGGTTGATGCCGACGCCCAGCTCCTTCAACTCGGGCACGGACTCGTAGACGACGGCGTCGATGCCCGCTTTGTGCAGGCTCAACGCCGTTGTCAGGCCACCGATACCGCCGCCGGCAATGAGCACGCGCACCGGCGTCTTTCTCCTGGTGACGATTGGAAGACCTCGCTCTATTTGTCTGAACCGGTTGTACCGACGCACCCATCTTACACAGCCGAGGGCGAAGTCCTTGGTTTGCCAGGGCGGCCTACCACCGACGGTGCGACGATGGCGCTCTCGTCCTGGCGACATCGTGCCCTGCGGGGAGGGCTCCACGCATCGCATTTTGCAAGTGCGAACAGGATGCTATGGTGGCGATATGCGGACCGCGCAAGGGCCCGGACTCAGCCGTGCCTGCTTGTCGCGGATCGCCGGCCGGAACGAATCCACCAGAGCGGACACGTTGGATGGCGCAGCTACGCCTCACGGGGCTGACCAAGAGCTATGGATCGGTGCATGCGCTGCGTGGCGTCGACCTGGAGGTCGATGACGGCGAATTCTTCGTGCTGTTCGGGCCGAGCGCGGCGGGAAAGACGACCACGCTGCGCGTCATCGCGGGCCTCGAGAGGCCGGACGCCGGCACGCTCATGGTGGACGGACACGACCTCGCGGGCGTCCCGGTCAAGCGGCGCGACATGGCGATGGTGTTTCAGAGCTTCGCCCTCTACCCCCACCTGACGACGTTCCAGAACCTCGCGTATCCGCTACGCGAGATGAAGATGCGGCGTGCCGAGATCGACACGCGGGTGCGCGAGACCGCGGAGCTGCTGCGCATCACCCACACGCTCGACCGTAAGCCGGCATCGCTCAGCGGCGGCGAGCAGCAGCGGCTCGCCATCGGGCGCGCCATCATCCGCCGCCCGCGGCTCTTCCTCTTCGACGAGCCGCTGACCAATCTCGACGCTAAGCTCCGCCACGACATGCGGGCCGAGTTCAAGCGGCTGCACCGGGAGCTCGGCACCACCACGATCTACGCGACGCCAGATCAGCTTGAGGCGCTCAGCATCGGCGAGCGCATCGCCGTGATCCAGCACGGGCAGATCACCCAGGTCGATACCCCCGACCGGCTCTATGCCAAGCCGATCGACCGCCACGTCGCCTCGCTAATCGGCGATCCGCCCATCAATCTGGTCAAGGGCACGCTCAAGCTGGGCGGCAACACGGGCCCGGCCATCGAGCTGCCGTTCATGGAGCTCGACGGCAACCCGTGGCGCGATAGGCTGCAGGCGCTCGACGCCGGGACCGAGCTTCTGGTCGGCATCAGGCCGCACGATCTTGCGCTGGTGGACGAGAACGGAGACGGCGTGCCGGCGACGATCGAGATCACCGAGCCCCAGGGCGACATCACGATTCTCGACCTTGAGGCAAGCGGCGTGCCGCTTCGCATGGTGGTGGCGGAAGCGACCGGCGCGCGATACACCGCGGGCGACAGCGTGCGCATTGCGCTCGCCGGCGCCGATACACGACTTTTCCTGAGCGACTCCGGCACCATGGTGGCGTAGGATGCGGCGCGCCCGCCGGAACAGCCGGCCGACACGATCGACGGCAGGCACCGCCGCGGTTTCCGAGTAGACCGAGTGAGGGAGACAAGCATGAGACTCATGACGAAGGGCAAGGCGGCACTGCTCGCCGGCGCAGCGGCGCTGGTCGGCTCCGCCATGTGGGGAGGCCCTGCCCAGGCCGAGGACATTACCATCAACATGGCGGCGCCCGACTGGCCGCCGACCCGCATCATGCAGGACATGGCGAACACCAGCTACAAGGCGCCGAGCGGTAACAACGTGAAGCTCGTGATCGACTTCATCCCGTGGCCCGATTACTACACGCGGCTCGCGGCCTCGCTGACCTCGGGCGAGGAGAAGTACCAGATGGCGGTCAGCGACAGTCAGTGGCTGGGCGCCAACATCGAGGGCGGCTACTACATGAAGATCAACGAGTTCATCGATGCCGACCCCGGTCTGCAAGCGGTGTTCGAGGACCTTCATCCCAACCTGGTCGCGTCCTATTCCACCTATCCGCATCGCACGGAGAACTACTACGGCTTCCCGCAGATGCCGGACGTGCTGGTGGTCTATTACCGCCAGGACCTGTTCTGCCATGAAGGCGAGATGGCCGCGTTCAAGGAGAAGTACGGCTACGACCTGCCGTGTTCGCCCGAGGAACACAACGAAGTCCATTGGGGCCAAGTTGCTGACTTCGGCGAGTTCTTCCGCCGGAGTTCCGGCGACTCATTGGGCGGCGAGACCCTGAACGACGATTTCTACGGGATCGCCTACCAAGCCGGTAAGGGCTACGACTTCTCCAGCATGCAGATCAACGGCTTCATCTGGCAGCATGGCGGCAGCATCTGGGACGAGACCCAGGAGCCCGAGGGCCAGGCCATCGGCGTCGTGAACTCCGACGTCGCGGTCGAGGCGTTCGAGCACTATCTCTCGCTGACCGAGCACATGCCGCCGGTGGTCCAGACCGGCACCATGGACATCTTCAAGGTCGACGAGCTGTTCCGCGAGGGCAAGGTTGCCTGGATCATCCAGTGGATCGGCTTTGGCGAATCGGCGATCGCGCCGGAACTCTCGAAGGTCCATGACAAGGTCAACTTCGCGCGGATGCCGGGCCTCTTGGTGGGCGACGAGATCGTGCGCTGGTCCAACATCGGCGGGCAGCCCTTCGTGCTGACCACCTGGAACAGCGACACGGTGATCAAGGAGGCGCTCGACTTCTGCAAGTGGTGGCTCTCCACTCCCGTCCAGCACGAGTTCGCCTCGCGCGGTGGGCAGAGCGGGCTCCAGAGTGTCTACAACACGCCCGAGTACATGGAGTACCGGCCGTGGAACCACGCCTTCGGCCCGAGCCTCGACTGGCAGAGGGACGTCTGGCACATCCCCGAGTTCTTCGAGCTGCTGGTGCAGCAGCAGGAGGAGTTCGACAAGGCGATTACCGGACAGATCTCCGCCAAGGAGGCTCTGGACAACATCGCCGTCTTCCAGGATGAGCTCCTGCGCGAAGCGGGACGCATCGAGGACTAGCGATCGAGGCGGTAACGGGGGCGGCTCCGAACAAGGGGCCGCCCCCTTTCCTTCCCACCGATTGCCCGGAACTTAGAGATTGACCGGCCCCTGACGCATGGCCGTCACCACGTATCACGCCGAGCACGGTACGCTGCTGGAGCGCTTCTTCGAGCGCAACCGCGGGCCACTCCTGGTCTCGCCGGCGCTCGCCGTGCTTTTCATCATGAATATCTTTCCGCTGCTCTGGTCGTTCGGCCTGAGCTTCTATCGGTATCGGGCGAACCGCATCAAAGAGCCGGAATTCGTCTGGTTTAAGAATTACCAGAAGGTGCTTACCGACCCGGTGGTCTGGGAGCGCTTCCAGACCACGGCCATCGTGGTCACGGTCGACGTGCTGCTGCAGCTCGTGGTGGGCTTCCTGCTGGCGCTGCTCTTCGAGAAGACCTTCCCCGGCCGCCGCGTGCTGCTGATGCTGGTGCTGACGCCGATGATGCTGAGCTTCGTCGCGGTCGGCGCCTTCTTCCGCTACTACTATGAACCCACCTTCGGATTGCTGAGCCAGGCGGTGAAGGCGGTCACCGGCGAGCCCTTCATCCTGCTGGGCTCCGAGGTGGGCGCGCTTGCCGGCATCATCTTCGCCGACGTCTGGATGTGGTCGCCCTTCGTGATGCTGCTGGTGCTGGCCGGCCTCGTCAGCGTGCCCAAGCACCTCTACGAGGCGGCGGAGATCGACCGGGCGTCGTGGTGGCGGCGGTTCTGGACGATCACCTTCCCCTACATCCGGGGCCTGCTGCTGCTGGCGATCCTCTTCCGCACCATCGAGGCGTTCAAGCTCTTCGACATCGTGTTCCTGATTACCGAGGGCGGGCCGGGCACCTCCACCGAGACCATCGCGGTCTACGTCTACCGGGTGGCCTTCCAGTACTTCAAGACCAGCCAGTCGGCGGCGCTCGGCTATATTCTGCTCTTCGTGGTGATCGTGCTGACCAACCTCTATCTCTTCTTCGTCAGACGACGGGACGTGGAGGAACAATAGGTCATGGCCCGCAGACGGCGTGAGATCGGCAAGGCAGGCTGGGGGCGGACCGCGTTCTCGACGGTCATCAGCTTCATCTACTTCTTTCCGGTGCTGTGGATCATCCTGACCGCGTTCAAGTCCCACACCGACGCGCTCTCCACCCCGCCCAAGTTCATCTTCACGCCGACGCTGGACAACTTCGTCAGCGTCTTCGCCCGCGCCTACGAGCGCGGCGGCGCGGCGGTGGACACCCACTTCGACCTCTTCTTCTTCAACTCCATCTTCATCGCCGGCGCCTCGGTCGGGGTCGCGCTCATCATCGGCACGATCGCGGCCTACGGCTTCTCGCGCTGGCCGCTCCGGGGCAACGAGACCTACCTCTTCATCATCCTCACGACCCGGATGCTGCCGCCGATCATCGTCATCATCCCGATCTTCATCATGTTCCGCCTGAGCGGGCTCAGCGGCA
>JAJDVB010000212.1 GCA_022826345.1 Alphaproteobacteria bacterium | reverse complement strand
CATGAAACCTGGCGCGCTCATTCTAGGCGCAGTCGTCTCCGTCATCCTGCTGGCGGTGGCGGGCGTCCTCTACATGATGGCCAACGACAGCGGCGAAGAGGACTACCGCAGCTCGATCGCGGCGGTACAGCAGATCCAGCGGCTGTCGTCCGACTGGAGCATCGAGGTCAGTCGGGTCAGGTCCGACCCGCTTGCGGACTTCGACTCCCTTGCCGCGTTCATTCCCCGCATGGAGCGGCTCAAGGGAGAGTTGTCAGCGACCGCGAGCCGCATTCCCGATCTCCCGGACCGCCTCGCCAACGCCGTCAACGCCTACATCAGCGCCGTCGACGCCAAGGAGGAGCGCGTCGAGCGCTTCAAGACAGGCTATGCGGTGGTGCGCAACTCCGAGAGATACCTCCCGCTCGCGGCATCCAACGTGGTGCGGCTGGCCGAGGAGGCCGGAGAGGCAGGGCTGGCCAGGCGCGTCTCCGGCCTGGTTCAGGAGATGGATCTCTACCTGACCTCGCCGAACGAGACGGCACAGGAAAGACTGGCGGGCGAGATCGAGGAGCTTCGTGCCGAGAGCGTCACCTACCCGCCGGCTCTCTCGAACACGCTGACCAACCTGATCTCCCATGCCGAGGTGCTTCTCGCGAAGCAGGCGCCCACGGAGGAGCTATTCGCGGAGGCGACCTCGAACAACATCTCCGGGATGACCGACGAGCTGGTCAACAACCTGCAGTTCGAGCTTGGCAGGTCGCAGGCGCAGTTGGCCTTCTACGACCGGGGGATGCTGATCGTCATCGCGCTGCTGGCGCTGTTCTGGATCCTGCTTGCGCTGCACCAGAGGCGGCGGGGCGGAGCAGAGACCGCGCCGGTTGCCGAGGCACCTGCCTATGCCGCTGTTGCGCCGGGTGCCGCACCGGGCGCTGCGCCTGTGCACGCCGCAGCGAACGGCTCCGCCGAGGCAGCCGCTGCAGCTCCTGCGGCACACTCTGCACCCGCGCCGGCGCCTGTGCCCATGCCTGCAGAGCCCGACCTCGAAGAGGCGACGGTCAGGGGCTTCGTGGTCAAGTCGGCCGCCGGCACGCTTTCCGCGGCGGCGGACCAGATCACTGCCCGCATGGACTATCTGCGCCAGACGCGACAGCACCTTCAGAACGCGCTGGACAACAGCGACACACTTGCCGACCTGCCCGACGGGATCGACCTCGACGAGGAGATGGCGGCCCTCGCCGACATCTCGACAAGCATCCGTCAGGAGGCTGCCGGAATCGCCGGTCTGGCGAAACGCCTCGAGACCGTGGCGGCGCTGCCCAACAGCGAGGTGCGGCGCAGCATGACCGATGTCAACGCCTGTATCGAGGAGGCGATCGAGGCGTGCGGGCCGACGGCGGCGAAGGTGATCTCGAAGCGGCTGGGCGACGTTCCCGAGATCCTCGCGTCGCGGGCGGAGCTGCGCCTTCTGCTCAAGAAGATCGTCGAGAACTCGGTGCGGGCCGTGGACGGGCTCGACGGGCGCGAGGGCGTCGTCAGGATCGACACGGCGCGCAAGGACGACGAGATCGTGATCACGGTAATCGACAACGGCAACGGGATCGCGGCCGAGAAGCGCATGAACATCTTCCGGCCGTTCTACACCTCGCACGAGGACGCCATGGGGATCGGCCTCTCGCTGGCCGGCCACCTGGCCAAGAAATACGAGGGCGTGATCAAGATCAACTCGCTGCCGGGGCAGGGAACCGTGGCTCAGATCACGCTCCCGGCGGGCGTGCCCAGTCCTTGAACGCGGGGCCTCGAGGAATGGCAAGGATGTCGACCCTCCGTCGCACCATTACCGGCGTGGCACGGAATCGGTTCGGGAACGCAGGCTCAGCATGAGAACGGAACGGAGCATGTTCTGTCGTCCGTCGGAGCGGAGCGCGTCTGCGGGAGACTCGCGCTCGCCCTCGGGCCGTGGGATGGCGCGATGTGCGCGGCACCTGGTTCCGTTCGCCGTCCTCGCCGCCATCCTGACGGCAGCGTGCGGCGGTGGCGGCCTCTCAATCGAGCGCCCGGTGGGGGAGGTGGAAGAAATACCGGAGACTGAGCTGCTTGAGCTCGAGTTTGTTGCGGGACAACCGAGGGAGTACCAGCTCCCGTTCAGTATCCCCGGCTTTTTTCGTCCCTATGAAACAAGCATCGAAGATTGTCCCGTATGGGTATCGCTCTATCAGGACCAGGGCATCCTTGCGGGCATGGCCCCTGATGGGGACCGGGGCAAGAGCTTCTTATGCACTTACACAGTCACCGAGGCCGACCCTGGCTTCCGGCCGCAGCGGAGCGTCACCTATGGGCTTCGTCTGGTTGTCGAGGTGACGGGCGGGGCAGGCAGCCTTTCCCTTCCCACCCCGGACCCGATCGAGCTCACCGTGGGGACTTACTTCGGCGAGCAGTTGGCGGAAGCTACCGACGGTGTCAGGCCCTACACTTACGACTTCACCTGTGCCGGAGGGCAGCTGCCGTCGGGGATGGGCTTCGCGCCTGCGACCGGCGTGTTCGCGGGTACACCGGACACCAATTTTCGGGACTCATGCACCTACACGGTGACAGACAGCGCGCAACCCCCCGCGACCCGATCAAGGGCCGTCGAGGTCGAGGTGACGGGCGGGGCAGGCAGCCTTTCCCTTCCCAATCATGTCGTACCAGGGAACGTCCTGCGCCTCAGGGTAGGCGAGCGCACCAGGATAACGTTGCAAGCAGCAACCGGGGGCGTGCAACCGTACACCTATGAACTTCAGTGCCCCGACCCCGCTCCTGGAACGTTTCCCCCTCCCAGCGTGCTACCGCCCGGTTTGGGATTCGGTGTGCAGACCCGCGTTCTGTCGGGCACCCCGGAGACGGCCTATCGAGGTCCGGACTGTACCTATCGGGTGACCGACAGTTCCTCCCCTCCAGAAAGTGTCGCACGAAGCATTGCCGTCATCATCGATCCTGAACGCGCAAAGTGGCGGTTCACCGAACGAAGCCTCGTACAGAGAGATCGAACCTTGGGCCGCAATAGTGATGCGGACCCGCAGGAGGTTCACGAACTGCCGGAAGCGACGGTCGAAGCAGGAACGCCGCCACAAGATACCGTCCCCATCTACCGGCTCCTGCGCGTCCACCCGCCGCTGCGGTTCGATCAGGACACCCGCCAGCTGGAGTACATGCATCCCGAGTCAGGCAATGATCCGGCGCACGGCGTCACCTCCACGTACCTTTATCAAGTCCTCTTCGGCAATACGGTCGACGACACACTGTGTATCGATGTCAGCTTCCGCGACGAAGATGAGGATGATGAAGATGACCAGCTGATCGCGTCTGTCCGGATACGTGACGATGCGCACTGGGATGGCGAGATGTGGAGGTGCCCGGCAGCACCCTTGCAGCCGTCGTCCGCTTCACTCCCGCCGGTCTCCAATCCCGTCCACACGGCGCTCGCGCCCGTGCA
>JAJDVB010000129.1 GCA_022826345.1 Alphaproteobacteria bacterium | reverse complement strand
ATCCCCTACGGCTACGCGCAGCATCACGGCTCGTTCGGCTGGACCACGCAGCTCGACATCCAGCGCCACATGTACGCGCAGAACCAGTGGCTCGACTTCGCGGTCGACGACACGCTGGGCTCGAAGAACCCCGGCCCGACCAACTGGGGCGATGCGCAGTCGGTCAAGGCGATGGAGGGCTACAAGGCGCTCGCCGACGTGAGCCACCCGGACAACCTGACCAACGGCACGCTGGAGCTGAACACGGTCTACGCCGCCGGCGGCGTCGCCATGCAGATCCAGTACCACGAGTTCGCGGCCTCGGTCGAAGACGCCGAGCAGTCGGTCGCGGCCGGCGGCAAGACCGCCTACGCCATGGGGCCGAAGGGCGCCGTGGAGTGGAACACCGACGGCGGCGACAACGTCGTCAACGCGACGAACTGCGGCATCGGCGGCATCGGCATCAACGCCGGCGCGTCGATGGACCTGCAGCGCGCGGCGTTCATCTTCGCGAGCTGGGCCTGCAGCCACGAGACGCAGCTCATGGTGCTGCAGGGCGTCGGCGGCACGCCCACCCGCAAGTCCGTCCTCGAGGTGCCGGAGGTCAAGGAGGCGCGCAACCGGCCGACCACCATGCCGAACGCGCTTACCTTCGAGGCGGTCTACGACAAGGGCATCCGCACACCCAACATGGTGCTCGGGCCGAAGCTGCCGAAGTCGAACGAGTATCACGAGATCGTTCGCGTCGGCACGCAGCAGTGCATCTCCGGCGAGCTCTCGGCTCAGGAGGCGTGCGACTCCATCCGGGACGAGCTGGACGCCATTCACGACATCTAATCGGTACCCCGCTGCCCGGGAGGCGCCGGCGCTTCGGCGCCTCCCGGGAGCTTGGCGGCATCTGACTGGCGCCTGCGGCGGGAGGCCGCAGGCGCGGACACGGCGCGGAGACCCGGCGCATGGCCAACATCGCGAACATCGATGTCGCGGGTGGCGTCGTGCGCGGTGTGCGGACGATCGACTATGTGCCGGAAGGCTTCAACCGCCGGCCGCCGCGCTATTACCTCCTGTGGCTGATGCTGCCGGCGATCCTGCTGCTGGCGGCGATCTCGCTCTATCCCCTCGTCTGGCTGGTCTACATGACCCTGCACGAGGTGCAGCTCGCGCCGGGCAAGTCCGATGTTTGGGCCGGTATCGACAACTTTTCCCGGCTGGCGAACGACAAGAAGTTCCTGCGTGGGTGGCTCACGCTCTTCAAGTACAGCGCGCTCTGCCTTTCCGTGGAGATCGGCCTCGGCGTCCTGGTCGCGGTCATCCTCAACAACAACCGTTTCGAGAAGATACTCGTCACCATCTTCCTGATGCCGATGATGATGGCGCCCGTTATCGCCGGCTTCCTTTACATGTTTCTCTACAACGGCACCTTCGGCTGGTACTTCTGGCTGCTGCAGAGCATCGGCCTGCTCGAAAGCGGCTCGATCCTCGGCAACAAGTTCTGGGCGATGTTCGCCATCGTCGCGACCGACGTCTGGCAGTGGACGCCGCTCATCGCGCTGATCACGCTCGCCGGGCTCAAGCGCGTGCCGCAGGACCAGCTCGAGGCGCACATGGTCGACGGCGCCGGGCCCTTCCGGAACTTCTTCAGCGTGGCGCTGCCCAACCTCTACCCGTTCCTGCTGATCGCGATCCTGCTCCGCTTCATGGACAATTTCAGGTTCATCGACCACATCCTGATCATGACCGGCGGCGGCCCCGCCAACGCGACCAAGATCCTGCCCACCTATCTGTTCGACGTGTCGTTCAAGTTCTTCGAGCTCGGCCGCGGTGCCGCGATCGCGTTCACCCTGCTGCTGCTGACGATCCTGCTGGGCTTCGTGCTGACCAAGGTGTTCGAGGACCCGACCCGCAAGATCAGGACGCAGGGCGAGGACTAGCCGATGGCTTCGCGCGAGATCGTCCGCTACCGCTCGCCGCTGAGGAGCGCGCTGCAGGGGCTCTCGATCCTGTTCCTGATCTTCTTCTTCGTCTGGACCGTGCTGCCGCTCTTCATCATGGTGGTCTCGTCCTTCAAGGACCTGCTGGATGCGTTCCAGCTGCCGGAAGTCGGCGACTGGGGCAACCTCGGCGTGATGTTCGACTTCGAGCCGACCGGCGCGCACTACGTCGAGCTCTTTACCGAGAAGCATTTCGGCACCTACCTGCGCAACAGCCTGATCGCATCACTGGGCTCCGCGGCGGTCTCCGTCTCGCTCGGCTCGATGGCGGCCTACGCCCTCTCCCGTGCGGAGTTCCGCGGCAAGCGCGACCTCCTCTTCTGGATCATCTCGACCCGTATGGCGCCGGTAGTGGCGGTGATGGTGCCGCTCTACGTGATCTTCCGCTCGTCCGGGCTGGTCGGCACCCTGCCAGGCCTGATCCTCGCCTACACGACCTTCAACCTCCCCTTCGCCATCTGGATTCTCAAGGGCTTCTTCGACAACGTTCCCTGCGCGATCGAGGAAGCGGCGCAATGCGACGGCTGCACCCGCTGGCAGGCGTTCAGGCTGATCATCCCGCTGGTGGCGCCGGGGATCGGCGCCTTCATCGTGCTCTGCGTGCTCTTCGGCTGGAACGACTTCCTGTTCGCCTCGATCATCGGCTCGGGCGGCGCCAAGACCTTGCCGGTGGCCACGGCGGAGCTTGTCCAGCCCGTGAAGATTCAGTGGGGCATGATCATGGCCGCCGGCGTGGTCACGACCGTGCCGATGATGTTCTTGGGCCTTCTGATTCGACGCTATCTCGTCGCGGGCCTGACCATGGGCGCGGTCAGGGAATAGGGCCGGGGAGCGGACGAATGCCTGTCTGGAGGTACTGATGGCTACCGTGACGATCTCCGACGTCTGGAAGTATTACGGCAAGACCATGGCCGTGAAGGAGCTCAACCTCGAGATCAAGAACAACGAGTTCATGTGCATCCTCGGGCCCTCCGGCTGCGGCAAGTCGTCGACGCTGCGCATGCTCGCCGGCCTGGAGTTCATCTCCTCCGGCGACATCTACTTCGACGACGTACGCGTGAACGACCTGCCGCCGCGCGACCGCGACATCGCCATGGTGTTCGAGAACTACGCCCTCTACCCCCATAAGACCGTCTACGAGAACATGGCGAACCCGCTGAAGCTGCGGCGGACGCCGAAGGACGAGATCGAGCGCCGGGTACGCCGCGCCGCAGAGATTCTGGAGATCGACCCGCTGCTCGGCCGGAAGCCGGTAGAGCTTAGCGGCGGCCAGAAACAGCGCACGGCCATCGGCCGGGCCATCGTGCGCGAGCCCAAGGTTTTTCTCTTCGACGAGCCCATCGCCCATCTCGACGCCAAGCTGCGCTCCCACATGCGGGGCGAGCTCAAGCACTTGCAGCGCGACCTCGAGACCACGACCGTCTACGTCACCCACGACCAGCTCGAAGGCATGTCCATGGCGGATCGCATCGCGGTCATGCACGAGGGCGTGCTGCAGCAGCTCGGCACGCCTGAGGAAATCTACAACCGGCCGGCCAACGAGTTCGTGGCGGGATTCGTCGGCGAGCCGCCAATGAACTTCCTCGACTGCACCCTGGAGCGAACCAACGTGGGCCTCACGGTCGTCCATTCGGGCTTCCGACTCGCGCTCACCGAGCAGCAGGCCAGCCTGCTCACGGAAAGCGGGGCGGACGCCACCGTGCGGATCGGCATCCGGCCGGACAATCTGGCCATCGAGTCCGGCGCCGAGAGCGCACTGGACGTGCCAGGCGAGATCTTCGTGATCGAGCCGCTCGGCGGCGACATGATCGTCGAAGTCACCATCGGCGGCGACCGGGTCATGGTGAAGACCAAGATCGGCCCCATGGGAGGACCCGGCGATCCCTGCCGCATCGGCTTCGATGTGGACAAGTTGCACGTCTTCGACATAAACACCGGCGTCGCCTACTTTTAGGACCGAACGCCACCACGCAGGCTAAGGGGAGCAACTCGTATGCAGCTCAGCAGAGACGAATTGTTGACGGCTTACAGGACCATGCGCACGATCCGCGAGTTCGAGGAACGCCTTCACGTCGAGTTCGCAACCGGTGAGATTCCGGGCTTCGTGCACCTCTATGCCGGCGAGGAGGCAAGCGGCGTCGGCGTGTGCTTGCACCTCGACGATCGCGACCGCATCGCCAGCACCCACCGCGGCCACGGCCATTGCATCGCCAAGGGATGCGACGTGGACGGCATGATGGCGGAGATTTACGGCCGCAAGGACGGCCTCTGCGCCGGCAAGGGCGGCTCCATGCACATCGCCGACCTCGACAAGGGCATGATGGGCGCGAACGGCATCGTGGGCGGCGGCCCGCCGCTCATCTGTGGCGCTGGTCTCGCGGCCAAGCAGCTCGGCACCGGCGGTGTCGCCATCGCCTTCGTCGGCGACGGCGGCTCGAACCAGGGCACCACCTTCGAGAGCCTCAATCTCGCCTCGGTGTGGAACCTGCCCTGCATCTTCGTGATCGAGAACAACGGTTACGCGGAATCGACTTCGTCGAAGTGGTCGATCGCTTGCGACGATGCCGCCGACCGCGCCAGCGGCTTCAACATGCCGGGTGTCGTGGTCGACGGGCACGACTTCTTCGCGGTCCACGAGGCCGCCGGCGAGGCCATCAAGCGCGCCCGCGAGGGCGGCGGCCCGAGCCTGTTGGAATGCAAGCTCAACCGATACTACGGGCACTTCGAGGGCGACGCCCAGACCTACCGCGGGCCCGACGAGGTGAAGAAGCTGCGCGAGTCGCGCGACTGCCTCACCATGTTCCGCAGCACGGTGACCGAAGCCGGCCTGCTCGATGCGGCCGATCTCGACGCGATCGACAGCGAGGCCGAGGGCCTGATCGACGGCGCGGTCGCCAAGGCCAAGGTGGCGCCGCCGCCGACCGCCGCCGATCTTCTCACCGACGTCTACGTATCCTACTGAGCGAGGGACACAGTCATGGCACGCACAGCGACCTATCAGCAGGCAATTAACGAAGCCCTCGCGCAGGAGATGGAGCGCGACGAGACCGTCGTGGTCATGGGCGAGGACGTGGCCGGCGGGCTCGGCACCGATGGCGAGCGCGATGCCTGGGGCGGCCCGCTCGGTATCACCAAGGGGCTCTACGGCAAGTACGGCGATCGGGTCATGGATACCCCGATCAGCGAGTCCGCGTTTATCGGGGCGGCCGTTGGTGCCGCGACCGCGGGGCTCCGCCCGGTCGCGGAGCTGATGTTCATTGACTTCATGGGCGTCTGCTTCGACCAGATCTTCAACCAGGCCGCCAAGTTCCGTTACATGTTCGGCGGCAAGGCCGAGACCCCGGTGGTAATCCGCACCATGTACGGGGCCGGCCTCCGGGCCGCCGCCCAGCACTCGCAGTGCCTCTACCCGGTGTTCACCCACATCCCCGGACTCAAGGTCGTGACCCCGGCCACGCCCTACGACGCCAAGGGTTTGCTGATCCAGGCGATCCGCGACAACGACCCGGTGATCTTCTGCGAGCACAAGGCACTCTACACGCTGGAAGGCGATGTGCCGGAAGAGCCCTATGCGCTCCCCTTCGGCGAGGCCAACATCGTGCGCGAGGGCGATGATGTCTCGATCGTGACGCTGGGTCGCATGGTTCACGTCGCGAACGAGGCGGCAGAGGCGCTCTCCGGCGACGGTATCGAGTGCGAGATCGTCGACCTGCGCACGACCTCGCCCATGGACGAGGACACGATCCTCGAGACGGTGGAGAACACCGGGAGGCTTGTGGTGCTCGACGAGTCTCACCCGCGCTGCAACATGGCCACCGATATTGCGGCGATGGTCTGCGAGAAGGCCTTCGATTCCCTCAAGGGGCCCATCAAGCAGGTGACCGCCCCGCACACACCGGTGCCGTTCTCGGATACGCTCGAGGATCTCTACATTCCCGACGCGGCTGCGGTGCAGAAGGCCGTGAAGGCGGTGATGGAGTCCAGCAAATGAGCGAAGGCATTCGCACCGTTTGCATGCCCAAATGGGGCCTCTCCATGAAGGAAGGGAAGGTCGCCGGATGGCTTGTGGACGAAGGCGATTCGATTACGCCGGGCGATGAGATCATCGACATCGAGACCGAGAAGATCTCGAGCGCGGTCGAGGCGGCGGATGCAGGCGTGCTGCGGCGCTGCGTCGCCCAGGAGGGCGACGTGCTTCCGGTCGGCGGCCTGCTCGGCATTGTCGCCGACGAGAGCGTCGCCGATGCCGACATCGACGCCTTCGTCACCGACTTTCAGGCGAACTTCGTGCCGCCCGAGGACGACGATGAGGACGGCGGCCCGGCGACCGAGTCCGTGGAAATCGCCGGGCGCACGATTCGCTACCTCACGCGGGGCGAAGGCGGCACGCCGGTCATCCTGATCCACGGCTTCGGCGGCGACCTCAACAACTGGCTGTTCAATCACGAAGCGCTGGCCGCCAAGCGGGTTGTCCACGCTCTCGACCTGCCGGGGCACGGCAGTTCCAGCAAGGACGTGGGCGACGGCTCCATCGGCTTCTTCGCCGATATCGTCACCGGCTTCGCCGATGCGTTGGAAGTCGAGTCTGCCCATCTCGTGGGCCACTCCATGGGCGGCGCCATCGCGCTCGCCGTGGCCCGCGCGGCGCCGGGCCGGGTTGCGTCGATCACCCTGATCGGAAGCGCCGGTCTCGGTAGCGAGATCGACGGGGACTATCTGCATGGCTTCATCTCGGCCGAGCGCCGGAAGGACCTCAAGCCCCACGTCGAGAAGCTGTTCAGCGATCCGGCGCTGGTGACCCGCCAGCTCATCAACGACCTGCTCGCCTTCAAGCGGATCGACGGGGTGACCGATGCGCTGAGCACCATCAAGGGCGCGTTCGCACCCGATGGCGCGCAGGCCGAAGACCTGCGTGACGTGGCGGGCAGCGTGTCCACCCTGGTCATCTGGGGCGCGGGGGACCAGATCATCCCTGCCTCCCATGCCGACGGCCTGCCGGACGGTGTGGACTGCACGGTGATGGATGGCCAGGGCCACATGGTGCAGATGGAGAACGCCACAGAGGTGAACCGGCTGATTGACGAACGTATCGGCTGATTCTTCGGGGCGTCCCGTTCGAGCATTGGGCCGCGCCTCTGGGCGCGGTCCATTCCTTTGGCGTCGGACGTGGCGCCCAAGCCCCGCCGCTTGGCTATACTGGACGCATGAGCGAATCGCAGGCACCGGCCGCCGTGCGACCGCCGCAGCTCTTCTGCGGCGACATCGACATCAGGATCGCGGGCGACGGCACGTGGTTTCACGAGGGCTGCCCCATCGGCCGCCTGCCGCTGGTCAAGCTCTTCGCGAGCGTGCTCAGGCGCGAGGACGGCGACTACTGGCTCGTCACGCCAGTGGAGAAAGCACGCATCGTCGTGGACGACGTGCCCTTCATCGCGGTCGAAATGGAGACCGAAGGCGACGGTGAGGCGCAGCGCCTGCGCTTCCGCACCAATCTCGACGAGTGGGTGAGCGCCGATGCGGCGCACCCCATTGCCTTTCGCTCCCTGCCGGGGTCGGAGGAGAAGGCGCCCTATCTCACCGTTCGCGATGGGCTGGAAGCGCGGGTGGCGCGCGCCGCCTACTATCCGCTGGTGGAGCTCTGCGTCGAGCGGGAGATCGAGGGCCGGCCGGTGCTCGGCGTCTGGAGCGACGGCGTGTTCTTCCCCTTCGACGACACAGCCTGAACGCCTGACGAGCTCCGTCGATGCAGACCGACATTCTGCGCGCCGTGGCGCGTGGTGCGCCGGGCGCGCCGGACCAGCCGTGGGAGGCGGTTATCGCGGCGGCGGAGCGGGAGCCCTCCGCGCGCGTGCCGGGTTCGCTTCGTCACAGCGAAGAGTCTTGGGGCCGCCTGCCGCCGTCCGAGCCGATTACGCCCGCCGCCGTGCTCGTCGCCATCGTCGAGCGTGCCGGCGCATACTCGGTGCTGCTCACCCGACGGGCCGAGCGCCTCGCACGCCACGCGGGCCAGATCAGCTTCCCCGGCGGCCGTGCCGACCCCGAGGACGGGACCCCGCAGAAGACGGCGCTGCGTGAGGCGGAGGAAGAGATCGGGCTGCCCGCGTCGCAGGTCGAGATCGTCGGCCGGCTGGACGACTATCTGGTGGGCACCGGCTACCGCATCACGCCGGTGGTCGGCTTCGTCGCGGCGCCGCCGGCCTTCGAGGCGGACACGCAAGAGGTCGCCGAGGTCTTCGAGGTGCCGCTGTCCTTCGTGCTGGAGCCCTCCAACTACCGCCGCGACAAGATGACCATCGGCGGAGTCGAGCGCCGTTTTTACGTGCTGCCCTACGAGGCGTATCATATCTGGGGCGCGACGGCGGCGATCCTCGTCAACTTCCGGGATGTGGTGCGCGAGTCATGTTGAGAACCACCCTGATCCATATCCTGATCCTGCTCGCGCCGACGATCCTTTACTTCGCCTTCCTCATCCTGTCGCGCCGGGTTCAGCTCAGCCGCAGCCACGTGGCGGCGCAGCTGCGCAAGATGCCGTGGGTGAGGCTCCTCGGCAGCGGTCTGATACTGGCAGCGGCGAGCCTGGTGGTATGGGCGATGACCGCCGGCGGCGATCCGGAGGGCACCTACGTGCCAGCGCGCATCGTCGACGGTGAGATCGTCCCTGGCGAGGTCATCGACTGAGCACTCATTCGGTGGAGACCACCGTCCACGCACCCTGGATGACGGCGCCGGCCACCCGCGCGGTGATCGAGGCGCTGACTGTAGACGGCGCCGATGTCCGCTTCGTCGGCGGCTGCGTGCGCGATGCGTTGCTCGGGCGCGAGAGCGACGATATCGACATCGGCACGCCCGATCCGCCGGAGCGGGTGTTGGCACTGCTGAAGAGCGCCGGCATCGAAACCCGCACCGTTCCGCGCGGGGTCGAACACGGCACCGTGACCGCGCTTGCCGGCGGCGAGCGTTACGAGATCACCACGCTCAGGCGCGACGAGCGCACCGACGGCCGCCATGCGGAGGTCGCGTTCACCGACGACTGGTGGGAAGACGCCGCGCGGCGCGACCTCACCATCAACGCCATGAGCGCAACCCCCGATCCCGACAACATGCTGTACGACTACTTTGGCGGACACACGGACCTTCAGGACGGAAGGGTGCGATTCGTGGGCGACCCCGCGATCCGTATCGCCGAGGACCATCTGCGTATCCTCCGCTTCTTCCGCTTCTACGCCTGGTACGGCAAGGGTGAGCCGGACGCGGACGCGCTCGAAGCCTGCGCTGCGGCGGCGCACACGCTCCCGCTGTTTTCGGCTGAGGCGACGAATACAGTCCCGAGGGTTTCTTACGAACGAGTACAGAACGAGTTTATTGGTCTGCTGTCAGCACCGGATCCTACTTCATCCGTGCAAGCGATGTGGGATACTGGCGTGCTCGCTCGGCTGCTTCCAGAGACACAACGGACGGAACCTCTGTCCCGCCTCGTTTCGGTCGAAAGGGCATTTGCCCAGCCCGATCCGATCAGGCGCCTCGCCGCTCTTAACTTAGACTCCCACGAGGACAACCCCGAGAGACGTGTCGACACTAGAATGCTCGCTGGCGTCTGGTTGCGAACCGGTGTCGATGCGGGGCGTCTCTTCTCGATCGCATCACAGGCGACTTCTCTCCCTGCTAGCCTCGACACGCGTGCCCAACGAAGCCTCATCTATCAGTCTGGCAAGGAGCGCTTCCGTGACGTTGTGTTGCTCGCTTGGGCTAGGGACACGGAGAATGAGATCGCTTGGCGCGCGATGCTGGAAACTATTGAGCAGTGGGAAGCCCCGACGTTCCTCCTGAATGGCGCGGACGTGCTGGCGCGCGACATCGAGGAGGGGCCTGAAGTCGGCGCGCTGCTCCGTGAAGTCGAGGAGTGGTGGATCGAGCGCGACTTCGCGCCCGACCGCGCGGCCCTGCTGGAGAAGCTCGACGCTCTCGTTGCAGAGCGCCGCCGGGCGTAGTTGCCCGCCCCTACTCTGCCGCTTCGGCAGCACCCTCGAGGCCGTAGTGTTCCCGCGCCGAGGCGGACGAGATATAGCCTTCGGCCAAGTCTTCGATCACCTGCTCGCGGGAGCGCTGGCGCGGATCGCCCCAGCCGCCGCCGCCCGGCGTCTGGAAGCGGATCGAATCGCCCGGCCGGATGCGGACGTTGCTCCACTTGCTGGGACTGGCCTTGCCGAAGGCCTCGTCGATCATGTGCCAGCTTGTCGTGTTCGCCTGCTGATACCAGGTGCCGGCGAGTCCGCCCGGCTGGCCGCCACCCAACCCCCACGGCCGGTTGCGATGGCGGTCGGACATCTGGCTGCCCATGATCTCGGTATCCAGGCTCTTGAGCGTACGCTGCGTACTGAGACCGCCGCGATTCAGGCCGGCCCCGCCGGAATCCTGCACCAGGATGTAGGACTCGGTGCGGAACGGGAAGCGGGTCTCGAAGACCTCGACGGGCACAACGCGGCAGTTGCCGTTGATCGAATCGGTGGCATCGTTGCCGTCGGCGAAGCTGCGCCCGCCCCAGCCCGAAAGCTCGATGGCGTAGCAGACGAAGGCCTCGCCGGTCTCCTCATCGGTGCCGCCGAAGACGAAGTTGGTATGCGTCGCGCCCTCGGCCGCCATGGTGCGGTCGGGCAGCGCCGGCGCCAGCGCGCCGATCACGGCGCCCGCGATCTTGCAATGGGTCTCGGTGTTGCCGCCGACCTCCGGTCCCGGATAGTCGACGTTGAGCAAAGTACCGGGCGGCGAGACCACACGGATCGGGCGGAAGCAGCCCGAGTTCTTCGGGATCGTCTCGTCGGTGACCTGCAGGATGCCGTTGTAGGCGGCGGAGTAGGAGACGCCAAGGGTGGCGTTGATCGGGCCCAGCGCCTGCGGCGAGGTGCCGGAATAGTCGATCACCACCTCGCCGCCCTGGACGTGGACCGCCACCTTGATGTCGTAGGGCTTGCTCTCGATGCCGTCGTCCTCGACCTGATCCTGGAAGCGATAGACGCCGTCCTCAATGGCGCCGATCTCCGCACGCATGCGGCTCTCGGAGTAGTCCATCAGGTCCAGCACGTTGCGGCGGAAGTTGTCCTTGCCGTACTTGCGGATGAGCTTGGCGAGCCCGCGCTCGCCCACGTCCACGCCCGCGATCAGGGCGCGAAGGTCGCCGTAGTTGTAGCGGGGGGTGCGGACGTTCGCGAGGAGCAGCTTCCACACCTCCTCCACGTCCTCGCCGCGGCTCTTGATCTTCACTGGCGGCACGCGGATGCCCTCGTGGAAGATCTCGGTCGCCTCGCCGGCGAATGCGCCCGGCACCATGCCACCGATTTCCTGTAGATGACCGATGGTCATGGCGAAGCCCATGAGCTCGTCATCGACGAAGACCGGCTTGATCAGCGTGTGCTCGGGGCAGTGCAGGCCGCCGCGATAGGGGTCGTTGTGGCAGATCACGTCGCCGGGCTCGAGAGTCTCCAGCGGGATCTCCTTGACGCAGCTGCGCACCAGCAGGGGCACGCCGCCGATCATCGACGGGCAATACTCGGCCTGAGCGATCATCTCCCCCTGGGGGCTCGCGAGCGCACAGGTGAAGTCCAGCGCCTCGTTGAAGATCGTCGAGTACGACGTCTTCATGAGCACGATGCCCATCTCGCGGCAGACCGCGGTCATGGTCGAATCGATGATTGACATGGCGACCATGTCGACGTCGGGCTTCTGGGTCATGATCAGGACTCCTCGGCGATGCGGCCGATCAGAAGATTGCCGTACTGATCCACCTTCATGGGTTGTCCGGGTCGCAGCACGGTCACCGACACGGGCTCCTCGATGACCGCAGGCCCGGTGATCGCGTGGCCGTCGCGCAGTTGGGCGCGGTTGTAGATCGGCGTGTCGTGGCGCCCGTCGTCGAACACGACTGAGCGCGTGGTCACGACCTCGGCCTCGCCCTCCGCCTTGCCGATGGTGGCGAGGTCAGGCTTCTCGGTGAGCGAGACGACGGTGGCCTTGACGGTGATGACCTCGATCACCTCGCGCGGGATGTTGAAGCCGAAGCGCGCGAGGTGCATGTCGTGGAACGCCTGCCAGACCTTGGGCGTGGTCTCGTCGGTGAACGAGTCGAACGCCACCGGAATCTCCAGCTCGTAGTTCTGGCCGAGATAGCGCATCTCCAGCGAGCGGTATATCTCGATGTTCTTGACGTAGCCCTGCGCCTTCAACTCGGCGATGCCGGTCTCGATCAGCGCGTGCATCACCTCCGACGCCCGCGGCTGGTCGAAGCGCTTCGACGTCATCTGCACCGTGCGCTGCACGTCGACCCGAGCGTCGGTGAGGATGAAGCCGAAGGCCGAGAACTGGCCGGGATAGTTGGGAATGACGCCCGACGGAATGCCGGCGTCGTTCATCAGGTCGGCCGCGTGCAGCGGACCGGCGCCGCCGAAGGCCAAGAGCGCGAAGTCGCGAGGGTCGAGGCCCCGCTCGATCAGCACCGAGCGCAGCGCACCGACCATGTTGTTGTTGGCGATCTGCACGATGGCCAATGCCGTCTCTTCGGCGGTGCGACCCAGCGGCCCGGCGACGCTCGCGATCGCCCTCTCCGCCGCCTGGAGATCCAGGGCCATCTCGCCGCCGAGGAAGTTCTCGGGATTGATGCGACCGAGCAGCAGGTTGGCGTCGGTGACCGCCGGGCGCTCGCCGCCGGTGCCGTAGCAGGCGGGGCCGGGATTCGCGCCGGCGCTCTCGGGCCCGACGCGCAGCATGCCGCCCTTGTCGATCCAGGCGATAGAGCCGCCGCCCGCCCCGATGGTCCGGATGTCGATCATGGGAATCTGGATGGGGACACCGAACTCCACCTCGTAATCGGTGGTGAAGTTCTCCTGCCCGCCCACGATGGTCGATGTGTCGGTCGAGGTGCCACCCATGTCGAGGGTCACGAGATGGCTGATCCCGCTGAGCTTGGCGACATGCTTGCCCGCGATCACGCCGCCGGTGGGACCGGACACGGTCATCTGGATCGGCGTCCGCTGCGCCGCCTCCAAAGTCATCTCGCCGCCGTTCGACTTGATGACCACGGCCTGATCGGTGATGCCGCTCTCCTTGAAGCGCTCGCGCAGGTTCGCGACCTGGCTGTTCACCACCGGCTTGACGTAGGCGTCAGCGATGGTGGTGGACGCGCGCTCGTATTCCTTCCACTTCGGCAGCACGTCGTAGGAGATGGAGATCGGAATGTCCGGCAGCTCCTCCTCCAGGATTTCCTTGGCGCGCCTTTCATGATCCGGCGTCACGTACGAGAACAGGAAGTTGACCGCCACCGCATCGATGGAGCCTTCCTCCCTGATCTGCTGCGCGATGGCGCGGACCCCGTCCTCGTCCAGCGGCACGTGGACCGTGCCGTCGGACATGATCCGCTCGTTCACCTCGTAGCAGTTGCGACGCTTCACCAGCGGCTTCGGCTTGATCCAGGTGATGTCGTAGTGGCTGCGCCGGTTGCCCCGCTGGATGAAGGGAATGTCGCGAAAGCCCTCGGTGGTCACGTATGCGACCTTGGCGCCCTTGCGCTCCAGGATGGCGTTGGTCGCCACCGTCGTGCCGAGCCTGATGTTGCGGATGTCCGACGGCGCCTCGAAGCGGCCGAGCCCGCCCAGGATGCCTTCGTTGGGGTCGTGGGGCGTGGACAGTATTTTCCAGACATCGACCGCCCTGGTCTCAGAATTGTAGCTCACGAAATCCGTGAACGTACCGCCGACATCGATCCCGACCAGATAATCCGTCAACGCCACTCTCCCACGCGTTAGGGCGTGCACCGAGCCTCTCCGGCTCGGCGACGCACCGATTCGATCGTATCCCGGCCTCCCCGTGTGCCGGGCGGCAGGATGTTATGGGGAGAGCGGCCCTGAGGCAACTGCCGGGCACTCGATCGAAAGCAGACGCGGCGCCGAGGCCGCCCGTTCCGTAGTGCGCTTGACAGGCGGCGAGGGCGCCGCGTATAGCGGTGCGCCTCCGGCTCCTGGGGCGGGGTAGCTCAGTCGGTAGAGCAGTGGAATCATAATCCATGGGTCGGGGGTTCGAGTCCCTCCCCCGCTACCACACCAGAGTTCCGGAACATTCTCTCGAATTCCCTCAAGTTCATCTAAGTCCCAAAACCACGGGGCTTTTTTGTGCAAATTCTGCTTGCATGTTCGATTCCCATGTTTCCCTGATGGAGCGTGAGGTCGCATGTGGGGAAGACATGGGACAACTCACCTCCGCGAAGCCAAATCTATCGCCAAGCCGGGTCCGCATGCTGCTCGGGGCGTGTTCGTTCGGTTGGCGGGTGAGATCGGCGACCGCCGATCCCAGAGAAGCGATCCGGTGCCAGCGCTGGCAGAATGCGGGAAGCGGGAAGGCCAAGTTCTGCAGCCAGAAGGGGGTAACCTCGATTGGGTGTCTACTGCCGCTTCGCGCCGAAGGCGCCGACGATGTTGGATTGCTCGAAGATGCCCGCCGCCTCGGCGTGGCCGGGACCGTAGAAGCCGCCCTGGATGCGTGCGCCGGACTGGCCTCTGGCGAAGGTCCCGTCCGGCTCGACCGCGAGGTCGGAGAAGATCACCGTCTCGACGCTATGCGCCGTCCCGCGGTCGATGTTCTTGATACCGCTGAACCCGGCATCGAGCCCGCCGACGCTCATGTCGTAGTTCAGGGCCGCAGTCCCCACCAGCCGGTCGCCACGATCGTCCCCGGCGATGGGCGTTCCCACCATGATGCCGAGCCACGTGGCGGACCCGGTCAGCGGGCGATCGGTGAGATCGCCCATGCCGATCCCGTACCAGACATCGACCGTGCCCTCCTCGCCGGTCTGGCGCTCGTTCAGGATCGCGAACGAGCTGTGCTCTATCCAGGCGCCGAGACTGGCAAGGTCCGCGCCCGTATGGGTCGAGGACTCCGACATGAGCGTGATGCCGTGCTTCGAGCCGATGGCGGTGGCGGCGCCGTGCCTGAGTGGGGTGTTGACGAGCTCGATCGTATCGACCGCGCCGCTCAGCGGCTCGGTCACGGTGCACCGCGTCCCGCCGCACTGTGTCATGTGGCGGAACGTGGGAAACTCCGCGTTGCCCGTTTCCCCGTGGATCGTGGACATGATCAGGGAATCGGCGCGCGCGAAGATGTCCTGGCTGCGTTCCTGCGCCGCCTCCGGAGGCTCCGTCGGCGCCGACAGGCCGGTTAACGCCCTGATCTCGCCGGAGGTGAGCGGTCCCTCGGACGCGGAATCGCCGCTCCCACCGCAGGCCGCGAGGGAGAGTGCGGCTGCCGCCGCCAGGACGCAGGCGAGAGGGTATCTCATGTCGGTGTCCTCCATAAAAAGCGATCGAGGGGTCAAAACGACCGCATCAACGATCGAGCGCCGCCAGCGCGTCGGCCCTGGTCGGATGGATCGTGATGATCCTGTCGAAGCCGCTGGTCCCGAACGCAGCGCGGACGACGTCGGAAAGGGAACACAGCGCGAACCCGACGTCCCGGCTCCGGAGGCTCTTCGCGGTCATGAGCACGGCCCGAAGTCCGGAGCTGCTGATGTAGACCAGCCGCTCGAAATCCGTGATCACCGCGCGGTCGCCGTCTTCAGTGGCGCCTCGGACAGTCTCCATGAACTGCCGGACGTTGGCGCCGTCCATTCGCCCCTGCACGCGCACGGACAGGATGCCGCCCTCCCGATCTGCGCTCACCTCCATTGCCGTGACCTCCACCGCTGAAGCCGGCCGTACCTCACCTCCCGTACGCTACGCCTGCCATCCTCGCCGTAGACCGCGAGGGGAGGGGGCGGCTGCTGCCGCCAGACCGCAGGCGGAACGGCCCCTCATGCTGGTGGACACAAAAAAAAGCGGCCGCCCGCCCACGGCAGCACAGCAAGGCGTCATGAGGATGGGGCAGGCGGCCGAGTGGTCCCGAACTCATATTGGGGACTGAACCCTGAGATGGGGCCGTCCGCCAGTGAGGGCATTCCCGCCGCGACTGCAGGAACACGGCGGACGGCCCCAAGGGACGGAAGCCGAGACAGGGATCGAGCTGATGCTCCGAAGGCTCCCGCCCTTTCCGTGATGCCAATGCTTCTTCTTCTGGAAGGGCCCGAGTTCCCCGGAGCAGGCCTTCGATGAGGACAAGGCGTTGGCCGATCGAGCCCAGGTCTCCGTCGCGACCAAGCATGGCTCGACGCAGGCTTCATGCGACGCCTGCGACCACAACACCGGCGAGGATGGCGACGAATTCGCGTATCCGCATCGTTCGACGACTCGCGTTGGTCACCAACCCACCACCTTAGGCAGGACCACAGCAGGACCGACGTTCGGCACGACGCCGTCACCGTCGGTTGCCCGCTTCGTTCCGGCCGCATGAAGAGCGTCCTGCCATTCCTGCTGCTGCGCGCGACGCGCGCGAACGAGTGCCCTGGAGGCAATTCTTACCGAACTATTTGTAAATTGTGTGTACCGAGATTGGTCAGTTTGGTGTTTATTTCGTAAATGTTGGAGTACGTTGGCCCCGGCGCATCTGTGCCGTCAGCACAGCCAAAGCCTCGCCGAGCGTGCGTCCGGTGCGCCGCAGCGGGCGACCGGAGGCTACGGGAACTGGAGTGCGGACCGGGTCAGCGAAGGAAAAGGTCGTGAACGAGACCAGCGAACCGCGGCAGGAGATCGAGGCGCTGCGCGAGCGGATCTCGGCGCTCAGCGCGGCGGTGCTGCGCATCAGCGCGAGCCTCGACGTCACCACCGTGCTGCAGGAGGCGGCCGACAGCGCCTGCGCGCTGACCGCCGCGCGCTACGGCATCATCACCACCATCGACGAGGCGGGCGAGGTGCGCGAGTTCGTCACCTCGGGCTTCACCCCCGATGAGCAGCGCCAGTTCGTCGACTGGCCGGACGGGCCGAAGCTGTTCGCGCATTTCCGCGACCTGCCCGGCCCAATCCGGCTCACTGACCTTCCCGCCCTGGTCCGCTCCCTCGGCTTCTCCCCGGACCTGATGCGCTCCAAGACCTTCCAGGGCACGCCGATGCGCTACCGGGGCGTCCATGTCGGCAACTTCTTCCTCGCTGAGAAGGAGGGGGCGCTGGCTTTCACCGACGAGGACGAGGAGATTCTTGTCCTGTTCGCCTCGCAGGCGGCGACCGCCATCGCCAACGCGCGCGCGCATCGAGACGAGCGCCAGGCGCGGGCTGACCTCGAAGCTCTCATCGAGACCTCGCCGGTCGGTGTCGTGGTCTTCGATGCGCAAAGCGGCCGCCCGGTGTCTGTCAACCGCGAGACGCGACGCATCGCTGAAGGCCTGCGCACGGCGGGTCGCACGGCGGAGGAGCTGCTGGACGTGATGTCCTTTCGCCGCGGCGACGGCCGCGAGGTGTCGCTCAGCGAGTTCCCCATCGCGGAGCAGCTCGGTACCTGCGAGACGGTGCGCGGCGAGGAGGTCGAGCTGTCGGTTCCGGACGGGCGCAGCGTGCGCACGCTGATCAACGCCACGCCCATCCCCGCCGAGAGTGGCGGGATCGGCTCGGTCGTGGTGACCCTTCAGGACCTGTCGCCGCTGCAGGAGCTGGAGCGGCTGCGCGCAGAGTTCCTCGGCTTGGTGAGCCACGAGCTGCGCGCCCCGCTGACTTCCATCATGGGCTCGGCCGCCACGCTTCTGGAAGAGTCGGCGGACCTCGATCCGGCCGAGATGCACGAGTTCCATCGCATCATCCGCGAGCAGGCCGGGCACATGCGTGGCCTCATCGGTGCCCTGCTCGATGCCGGGCGCATCGAAGCGGGCACGCTCTCGGTAACGCCGGAACCCTCGGAGGTGACCGCGCTTGTGGACCGTGCGCGGAACACCTTCCTTTCTGGAGGCGGTCGGCACACCGTGCGTATCGACCTGCCGCAGGACCTGCCGCCTGTGATGGCCGACCGCCGCCGCATCGCACAGGTTCTGAACAACCTGATCGCCAACGCCGCGAGCCACTCGCCCGTCTCCTCCCCCATCCAGGTCTCGGCCGAGCGCGATGACGTCCACGTCTCAATTTCAGTCTCGGACGAAGGCAGGGGCATCGCGCCCGGGCAGCTGCCGCATCTGTTCCGCAAGTATGCCGGCCCCGCCGGCGGCGGCGAACGCGCGACCGCAGGGACCGGCCTCGGGCTCATCATCTGCAAGGGGCTGGTGGAGGCGCACGGGGGCCGCATTCGCGCCGAGAGCGCAGGCCTGGGCCAGGGCAGCCGCTTCACCTTCACCCTGCCGGCGGTCGAAGACACCCGTGAAGGCGAAGCCCCCCGTTCCGGCCGCCGATCCGCCGATCCGGCGTCCGATCAGCGCGAGCCCAACCGCATCCTGGTGGTGGACGACGACCCGAAGACACTTCGCTACGTGCGCGACATCCTCAGCGGAGCGGGCTACGCCCCCCTCGTGACGGGCGACCACGCGGAACTCTCCCACATCATCCGGACCGAGAATCCCCGCCTTGTCCTGCTCGACCTCATGCTGCCTGGCACCGACGGGATTGCGCTGATGGAGAGCGTGCCGGAGCTCGCCGACCTGCCGGTCGTCTTCATCTCCGGTTACGGCCGCGACGAGACCGTCGCGAGGGCGTTGAAGGCGGGCGCCGCCGACTACGTCGTCAAGCCGTTCTCGCCCACCGAGCTCATCGCCAGGGTGGAAGCGGCGCTCCGACGCGTCGCACGCCCCGAGCCCTTCGAGCTCGGCGCGCTCGCCATCCACTACGAGTCGCACCGGGTCACGGTCTCCGGGCGCGAAATAACGCTCACCGCGACGGAATACGAGCTGCTGCGCGTCCTTTCGCTCAACGCCGGACGGGTCGTGACCTACGAGGCGCTGTTGCGCCAAGTCTGGGGCGGGCGCGAGGCCGGCGACATGGATCTCATTCGCAACTTCGTCAAGAAGCTCCGCGCCAAGCTCGGCGAGGACGCGGCGAACCCGACCTGGATATTCAACATTCGCGGCGTCGGCTACCGCATGGCCCCGCCCGGCGGAGAATGACGCCCTTGCGAGCCGGTTCGAATGGAACGTGTCGTCCCCGTCGCCTGCCCGATACCGTCACCGGCTCTCGGAATCTTCGCAGTGGCGCGTGCGCCGGCCAGGTGGTTGGCGGCGATCCCGCGCGCATGCCACTCCTGGAGAGCGCCAAGTAGCGCGACATCATCGTCCCAATTCCTTTCACGGGTGCTTGTCGCGGGGACCGGCCCTCCGAAAATGCAACCCTGCGCTCTGCATTCTCCGTCGAGGCTGAAGTGAGAAATCCTTTGTCGGTAAGGAACTTAGTTCGCATTTCTCACGAGCGCCTGTCGTTGGGCCATTTTGGAGGGCGGGTGAGTTTGGCGCGGGGCCTTGCTGTGTTGGTTGTGCGATAGCGCATGCGTGGCGGTGGCGCCTGGGGCGCGGTTGAGGCTGGAGCGGGTTCTTGGTTGTTGGCGGGAGGGTGACGGGGTCCTGGGTTTCAGGTCAGACGCATAATCGGGCGTGAGCGCATGCGAACTCGGGTGCGTGGGGTGAACCTGTAGCCATGGCGATGCGGATGCGGCGCGTACTCATGCGAACCTGGGCGGCGATCTTCAGCAGCTTGAGGCGGATCGAGCCGCAGGTGGCTTTGGCGAGGCGGGTGTGGGCGAGGGTGATGCGCCTCAGCGCTGCGAGCAGCACGTAGGCCATGGAGGCGAACCAGAGGCGGAGCTGGTTGGCGCGCATGGTGTGAGCCGAGGTGCGGTCTGAGAAGAGGTCGAGCTGGCACTCCTTGATGCGGTTCTCCATGTCGCCGCGGGCGCAGTAGAGCGTCTCGTAGAGGTCCCGCCGGTCGATGGCAGCCGCGCTCAGCGAGGTGACGACGAAGCGAGGGTTGGCGCCGTCCTCACCCCGTCCCGGCATCCACTCGGCCTTGGCGACGAGGCGGCGCTCACGGCTCCAGCTCTTGCGCGTGGGCCACGAGAAGTTGGCGAAGCGCCACCTCGTCCGCCGCGCCGGCGCTGGCGTCGATGTTCGACCGCCTCAGCTTCGCCGCCAGTAGGTGATCGCCGCAGAAGATGTAGAGCGGCAGATAGCAGTAGCAGTCATAGTAGCCGCGGAAGAAGCGCCCCTCCCGATGGCCGTGCAGCGAGTCATCGATGGCGTCCAAGTCGAGGACCAACAGCCCGATCGCCCGGTTCGTGGCGCCCAGCAGCAGCGCGCCCGCGCCGAGATCATTAAGCTGCCGCCGAAGTCGACCACCATCGCACGGCCATCGAGACGTGCAAACTGCATCGCGGGCGGGATACACTCTGCAGGCATCGGGGAGCTCCCCTGCAACTGATTAGATCTTTGTCGCAGAAGAACTTTCTTACGTTCAGAGCCCCGATGCACCTCCCGCTCGTGAGAAATCCGGGCTACCAGCCTTTCGAGCCGATGGTTTGGGCGCCAAAGACGCGCAGGCGCCGCTTCTGCTATTTCTTCAGAAACGCCGAGTCGACATCGACGGCGTAGCCGTTGGCGAGCGCGTTGGTCTCGTTCGCCATGCCCACCACCGCCATCAGTTCGACCAGCATAGCGTCGGTCATCCCCTGCCGCCGCGCACCTGCGGTGTGGGAGCGGATGCAGTACTCGCAGCCGTTGGTGGCGCTGACCGCAACATAGATCAGCTCCTTGGTGAGCGGGTCGAGAGCGCCGGGCGCCATTACCTCCTTGATGCTGTTCCAGGTGCGCGCCAGCGTCGGCGGATCGTTGGCCAGCACCTTCCAGAAGTTGTTGATCCAGTCGGTCTTGCGGGTCTCCATGATGTCGTCGTAGACCGCGCGGACCTCCGGCGGGGCGTCGTCGTACTCCACCATCGAAACCGTCGCCATGCTCTCCTCCATGATGTGAATGCGCCTCTCGCCGGGATAGCTCGAATGCCGGCGCGCGGCCAGCGTCGCGGAGAGAGGCGGTCAGATTTCCCCGCGGCTCATCTGTCGAGCGATGTAGCCCGCCTGGCGGATGGCCAGGGTGACGATGGTGAGCGTGGGATTACCCGCCAGCGACGAGGTGAACTGGCTGCCGTCGGAGATGAAGAGGTTGGGAATCTCGTGGCTCCGGCCCCAGCGGTCGACCACGCCAGCGTCGGGATCCTCGCTCATGCGGCAGGTGCCGAGATTGTGCGAGACCGGCAGCGGCGGCGAGCAGAAGACGCGGAGCGCGCCGGCTGCCTCCAGCATGGCGATCCCGTTGCGGTAGGCGTGGCGCTTCATCGCCAGATCGTTGGGATGATCGTCGAGGTTGAGACGGGGGATCGGCAGCCCGTGCTGGTCCTTCTCGGTGGGATGGAGCGTCACCCGGTTGGTGGCAATGGGCATGTCTTCGCCATTCACGAACAGGCCCGCGACGCGCTCATAGGCCTCGATCCAACTCGCGTAGTCGCGGCCCCAGCGCCCCGGACTTAGAAACGCCGCGTAGAAGGGCAGGCCGAGGCCGATGGAGCCAAAGTAGTAGCCGCCGGCAAAGCCGCGGGACGTATCGAGCCGGGCTTCGTCGCGAATGACGCCCGCAGCGACCAGGCCGCGGTACATGCGCACGGGCCTTGGGAATTCGGCGTACATGTAGGCGGTCACGTGGCGCATGTAGTGCTTGCCGAGCATGCCCGAGCCGTTGGCGAGCCCGTCCGGCCACGTGCTTGACTCGGAGTTGAGCAGCAGCCGCGTGGTCTCGATCGAATTTGCCGCAACGCAGACCAGCCGCGCCTTCTGAAAATGGTGGTCTCCGAACGCGTCGGCGTAGAGGACGCCGCTGATGCGGTCGCGCTCGTCGTGCTCGATGCGAAGCACCATGCAGCGGGTGCGAATCTCGCAGCGCCCCGTGGCCTCGGCGCGCGGCAGCTCGGAGGCAAAGGTCGACCACTTGCCGCCGGAGCGGCAGCCCTGAATGCAGAAGCCGATCTGGTCGCAGGCGTTGCGGCCGTCGCGGGGCAGCGGATTGACCGCCAGGTTGTTGGGGCCGAAGTCTCGGTAGCCCACGCGCTTCGCGCCGAGCTCCATGACCCGGACCGCGTTGGAGGACCGGTGAAACGGGATCCCGTTCCGCCCGGTGACGCCCATCTTGATCTCGGCCTCGCGGTAGAAGGGCTCCATCTCCTCGTTGTCGAGCGGCCAGTCCTCCAGGGCGGCGCCGTCCATGTCGCTGTAGGTCGTGCGAACCTTGAACTCGTAGTCATCGGGACGCGGGCACATGGAGGTCCAGTGGAGGGTGGTGCCGCCTAGGGCCTTGCAGGTCCAGGTGGGCGCCGTGGGGTAATCGCGGGCGACGGGCGCGCCGCCCGTGCAGTCGCGCTTGTCCTTCCAGGTGAGCAGCTCGTTCATCGCCCACTCGTCGTTGACGAAGTCGCTCGTCTTGAAGCGCGGGCCGGCCTCTAGCAGAACCACGTCGATGCCGCGCCGGGTCAGCTCGTCGGCCATGGTCCCGCCGCCGGCGCCGGAGCCGATGATCACGACAACGCTGTCGTCGTCCAGGTCGTAGGTGACGGCAGGGATATCGTCGTCGTCGCGGTGAGGCGCAATCATTCATCTACCCTCACGTCCTCTTCGGAAATCCAGTCGATATCGTCGAAGCCGCGATCGATATAGCCGCCGAGATGGTGGGACGGCCCCTCGTAACTGAAGTGGTGCCAGATCGTCGGATTGGAATAGAGGTGGCGCGCCGTGGCCGCGCGCATCGTCTCGAAGAAGGGTGTGCGCTCGATCGCCTGGACCGCCGCGAGCCGTTCCTTTTCCCCAAGGTCAAGGAACTGGCGGTCCGAGGCCCCATCTAGCGCCGTGACACCCTCTGCCAACAGGGTGCGCTGAGCGGAATCCGCGTCCCCAGCCACGATGTCGACCACCTGACGATAAGGCGAGTCGTCCAGGAAGTCGTGGGGATAGAGCACGCGCGCCATCGCGGTCAGCGTCTCAGTCGCATGCACGTCGAGCGCGCGGTCAGGTGTCGATGCCATAGCTCTTGGCGAGTAATTCGATCGGGTGTTGGGCACGGTCTGCGCGGGCGCGGCCCGCATCCAGACGCTCCATCCCCTGCACGATGTGGTCGCCGGCGAGCGGACACTCTGAGGCGAGGTAGGCGCGGCCGCTCTCGGCCGCCTGCCGGATGACCGGCTCGCCGACCTTCATGCCGGTCTCGAAATTCCGTTTCATGACGCCCCAGGTGCCGCCGTGTCCGGCGCAGCGCTGCATCATCAGCACGTTGCTCTTCGGGATCATGCGCAGCATGACCGCGGCCTTGGCGCCAATGTTCTGGGCCCTGGCGTGGCAGGCCTGGTGGAGCGCGACATCGCCGTCCAGCGGCGTCAGCCCTTCGGCCAGCCCCTCGCTGCGGGCGATGCCCACGACGTACTCGGAGATATCGCTCGTGTGCTCCGCGAGGCGCGCCACCGCCGGGTCGTCCGGCAGGCATTGGGGCCACATCGTCTTCATCATCAGCGCGCACGACGGGATCGGCGCGATCACGTCCCAGCCACGCTCGATCCAGGGGACCAGCGACGCGGCAACGCGGCGGGCGCGGCGGCAGACCTCGCCAATATCGCCGCGCTCCAATTGCGGCATCCCGCAGCATTCGTCGTAGACAATCTTGGTCTCGACACCGTTCTTCGCCAGCACGCCCTGGGCGGCGCGGCCAATTCCCGGCTTGTTGTACTCGACGAAGCAGGTGGCGTAGAGCACGGCCTTGCGGCCGGCGGCCGGCGCGTTCGTGTCTACGGCCGGTGGGCGTGCGGCGGCCCGCCGGCTGAAGCTGCGGGCATGGAAGCGCGGCAGCACCGCGTCCCGGTGAATGCCGGCGAACGCTTCCATGAGCGATCGGGTCAGCCAGTTGCCCCGGCGCGCCGCCCAGTTGGCGAGCGGAGCGATAGCGCCGAACAGCCGGCCATTGCGGTCGGTCGAACCCAGTGCGCGCTCGAAGACGCCCACCTTGCCCTTGGCATGCGCCCGCTGGCGGATCATCAGCGCCGGGAAATCGACCGCGTGCACGTGTGGCGGCGTATAGGGGCAGACCGGATAACACATGTCGCAGAGCGTGCAGGCCGCGCCCACGCTCTCGAAATCAGCGCTCTTGACCGCCTCGACGCTGCCCGCGCCATCAATCAGATCGAAGAGTCGCGGAAAACTCTCGCAGAGATCCTCACAGCGGCGGCAGGTGTGACAGACGCCCGCGACGCGGCGCAACTCGTCATCGAGCGCGCTCGCGTCCAGGAATTCGGGCGCCTCCCAGTCTATGGGTGGCCGTGGCGCCGGACGATCCTCCCCCAGCGCGGCCTGCGTGCCGCTCTCAGCCAAGGACAGCCCGCGTCGACTCGGCTGTGATCTCCACCATCTGATCGATGGTCTCGTCGTCGATGATGATCGGCGGCGCAACCATGTAGACGTCCGGCCGGAAGCGGCTGAAGAGCCCGCGCGACACCGCCTCCGCGTTGATCTTGGCGGCGACGCCGTCGGCGGGATCGAAGCTCTCCTTCGTCGCCCGATCCTTCACGTACTCCACGGCGCACATGAGCCCGAGTCCCCGGATGTCGCCGACATTGGGATGATCGGCGAGCGCGTCCTTGAGGCCGACGAGCAGGCGCTTGCCCTTTTCCGCGGCCTGGCCGGGGAAATCCTCCCGTTCGACCAGGTCGAGCATGGCGCAGCCGATGGCGCAGCCCGTGGGATGTGCGCTGTAGGTGTAGGCGTGCATCCAGGGCTTGCCGCTCTCGTGCATCGTGTCGGCGATCTCGTCGCTGATCCCGATTCCGCCGAGTGAGAAGTAGCCCGAGGTGATGGCCTTGGCGAACTGGATCATGTCCGGCTTGACGCCCCAATGCTGCAAGCCGAACATCTTGCCGGTGCGGCCGAAGCCGGTAATCACCTCGTCCGAGACCATCAGCACGTCGTACTTCGTGCAGATCTCGCGGATGCGCGGGAAGTAGTCGGGCTGAGGCGGAATCACGCCGCCGCCGCCCTGCACCGGCTCGGCAATGAACATCGCCACTGTCTCGGGTCCTTCGGCGAGGATGGCTTTCTCGAGCTCGTCGGCCGCAGCGATGCCCTGACTCTCCGCGCCCTCCGGCGCCTCGTAGCGATAGGGATAGGGGCTCGGAATATGGACGAAGCCCGGCATGCGCGGCTCGAAACTCGGCCAGTAGATGCTCATGCCTGTGGCGCACATCGCCGCCAGCGTGACGCCGTGATAGCCCCAGATGCGGGAGATGACCTTGGTCTTCTCCGGCTGGCCCTTCAGCTTCCAGTAGTAGCGGGCCATCTTGATGTTGCTGTCGGTCGCCTCACCACCGCCCGACGTGAAGAAGAAGTGGTTGATGTTCGGGTAGGTGATCCGGGCGAGCTTCTCGGCAAGCTCGATGGCGCGCGGGTTGGTGCTGCCGGAATAGCCGGACGCATAGGCCATCTCGGCGAGCTGCTTGCTCCCGGCCTCGACCAGCTCACGGCAGCCGTTTCCGGCGGTGTTGTTCCAGAGGCCGGAGAGACCGTCGATGTAACGATCCCCGTTCGCATCGACGAGGAAAGCCCCTTCCCCGCCGACCCAGACCTTGCCGGTGGCATGGACGGCACGGCTGTGCAGCGGATGGAGCAGGTGCGCGTTGTCTCGATCGAGCAGCGCAGCTTCGGCGTCGTTGGACATCTCGGTCGTTCCTCCCTGTTGCGACCGCGCGTGCGCCCGCTCGGCCAGTCCTCCATTGCCAGTGTGGCGGGCAGGGCGGGTTCGATCAAGTGAGGCCAAACAGGGAGAAGCGGCGTTCGCGCCGGGCTAAAGCGGTTGGCATGTCCTCCCGAATAGGCGAAAAGGGTGCACGCTATGGGGGCCGACACGTAGCCCAGCAGGCGTCGCGACACGTTTGGCCGATGAACGAATCCACAAGAGACAGCGCGCTCGAACTCTCGCTGGTCAACGACCTGCGGGAAATCGGCGCTGCCGCAGAGAAAATCGACGCGTTTTGCGAGGCGCGGAGCCTGTCGCCGCAGATCGCCTACGCGGTCAATCTCTCGATCGACGAGATCCTGACCAACACCATCAGCTACGGCTATGACGACGAGGCCGAGCACCGCATCGATCTCACCCTGCGCCAGGAAGGCGACACGCTGGTCATTGTGATCGTCGACGATGGCAGGGCCTTCGACTCATCCCTGGAGCGCGAACCCAACGTCGACGCGACTCTTGAAGAGCGCGCTCTCGGCGGGCTCGGCCTCTTCCTCGTACAGCAGATGATGGACGACGTGAACTACCAGCGCCGGGATGCGCTCAACGTCATCACGTTGAGGAAGAACACGGCCGGGCAGGACGAGGAATAGTCGAAGCGATCAGGTTGGCCGCTCGGATGCGCCGGCTTGCCGAGAGCGCACCGACGGGTCTTCCGGTGCCGGTCTGGCGCGGAGTTCGCGCTCGCGCGCCGTGGCGGCAGCGTCGAGCCCAAGCGTATCCGTGAACACCACGCCGTAGTCGCGCAGTGCCACCTCGGCGCTGATGTGGCCATCGACGACGTCCGCCGCCACCTGCTCGGCCGGTCGCAGCAGCGGGTCGCCATAGCCGCCGCCGCAGCCCGAGGTGACGATCACGCGGTCGCCGGCGGCAGCCTTCATGTGCGCGAGCTTGGAGGGCAACGCCTGCTCCGAGCCGTCGACGCGGACGAGGGTGATGCTGTTGGCTCGGCCTTCGGCACCGCCGTCATGTCCCCAGGGTGGGAAGCGCTGGCCTTCGCCTTCGATCGAGAACCCCGCATCGTCGAGCAATTCGGTCTCGCGGATCGGCCCGATTCCGCCGCGCCACCGCCCCGCCGCGCAACCCTCGTCGCGCAGCTCATAGCGGTGGATGCGCAGCGGGAAGTGCGATTCGACATCCTCGATGGGGTTGTTCCGCGTGTTGGTGAAGAGGATATCCACCGCGTCCATGCCATCCTTGCCAGCGCGCCCGCCATAGGCGCCCTCGTAGATTTCCATGTGGACCCAGTGGCTCTCCCCGCGCAGCCCGCTGTAAGCGACGACGTTGAGGTTACCGACGCCAGCTGAGACCTGGCCGGGCACGGCCTGGGCGAGCGCCTTCATGATCGTGTCGGCGCATTGAATCCCTGGGCAGGCGCGCGAGATCGTGGGCGCCGGAAAGATCGGGTTCACCAGAGTGCCCCTGGGCGCGACGATGTGGATCGGGCGGGTCAGACCGGCGTTGAGCGGCACGCGGCCGTGCACGGCCGAGTCAAGCAAGATGGAGCGGAGCGTCATCCAGACCGCGCAGTCGACCGTGCCGTGGAGCGGCATGTTGATCGGCCGGTCGTCCACCTGTGCAGACGTGCCGGTGAAGTCGACCGTGATGTCGCTGCCTGAGACGGTGACGGTGACCGCGATGGGGAGCTCGCGGCGTGCCGGGTCGTCGTCGTCCAGGAAGCCATCGATGGCGCCCTGCGCCTGATAGCGCCCGTCCGGAAGCGCCTCGATGGCCTGCCGCATCATGCGCTCGGAATAGTCCATGAGCGCAGTGCAGGCCGCCTGCACCGTCTCGAGCCCGTGGCGCTCGATCAGGTCGAGAAAGGCCTCGGCGCCGATCCGGGCAGCTGCGATCTGCGCCTCCATGTCGCCCAGTACCAGGTGGGAGGCGCGGATATTGTCCCCCAGCACCGCCCAGAGCGTCGTGTTCCGGACCCCCTTGTCGTAGATCTTGAGGCCCTTGAGCTGAATGCCTTCGGCGTAGGCGTCCACCGCATCGACGATTCCGGCGCTGCCCGGCGTGTGGGCACCGATATCGACGTGGTGAGCGGCGGTCCCGGTGAAACCCACCAGCGTGCCTTCGTGAAACACCGGCACGCAGAACGCCACGTCGGGCACGTGGCTGGCGCCGCCATAGGCGTCGTTGTGGATGTAGACATCGCCTGGCTCGATCGCCTCGCCGCGCCGCGCCAGCGCCGCGCGAATGCCGCGCACGTAGCCCGGCAGCGGGCCCGACTGGAGCGGCGTGCTCTGCGGCGTCTCGGCGATCTGGTTGCCGGCCGCGTCCAGCACGGCGGCGCCGAAATCCTCGGATTCCCGGATCAGGCTCGAATGCGACATGCGCATCAGCTTGAAGCCCATCTCGACAGCGATGGTCTCCAGCGCGCCGTAGATCACATTTGCGGTGACCGGATCGATGGTGGCTGCGGCCCGACTCACGCTCTCTCCCCGCCGTTTGGGCTTGGCCATCCCGTGCCACGCGCATGATAGCGGGTGAGCCTGCCGAGCCTAACTGCTAGCTTCCCAGGAGAAATCTTGGCTGGAGGACAGGCGCATGAGCCTCGGCGATCAAATCACGCTCAGCCTGGTGCAGATGAACAGCGGGCCGGATCGCGATGCGAACATCGCGCAGGCCGCCGCCCATATCGACCGGGCGGTCGAAACCGAGCAGCCCGACCTGGTGGTGATCCCGGAATTCTTCAATCACCCTTACGTCTTCAACGAGCGCGACCACGAGCACCTGAAGCGGGCGGAGCCCGCGACGGGGCCGAGCATTACCGCGATGCGGGCCAAGGCGGCCGAGCACAAGATCCACCTGATCGCGACGCTCTACGAGGAGGAAGCCGCCGGCCTCTACTACGACACGGCCTTCGTCATCGACCCCGCAGGCGACATCATCGGCAAGTATCGCAAGGTGATGCCGGGGCTCTATCTCAGTCTCGAGCGCATGTATTTCCGCTTCGGCTCGCGCTTCTCGGTCTTTCGGGTCGGCGCGTGGAAGATCGGAATCATCATTTGCTACGACACGTTCTTTCCCGAGCACGCGCGTTGCTCGGCGGTCAACGGTGCCGAGCTGATCGTGGTGCCGTTCGCGGCCCCGCGCGTCGGCCCCTGGCGCGAAATGATGATTACGAGGGCCTGGGAGAACGCGGTCTACTTCGCGCCCTGCAACAAGGTCGGGCCCGAGAGCGGCTGGCAATTCGGCGGCGAAAGCATGGTGGTCGATCCCGAGGGCCAGGTGCTGGCCTGCGCCGGCAACGAGGATGACGAGATCATCACGGCGACGCTGGACCGCCGCCGCGTCTTCGAGGTGCGTCAAAAGAAACCCTTCTTCCGGGACCGCCGGCCGGACCTCTACGGCGCCCTCTGCGCGCAGACCGAGGACATCCACGGCTGACCGCGCCGCCGGTCCCGCCAAATCCATGTCGAAATCGTCTTGCGGGCGTAATACCGTTATAACCTGAGCACGCAGGACGAGCCCGGAGAGGCCGCCTGCGGCGCAAGAGGAAGCGTCCCCGTAGTCGAGCGGGGATGGCCCTCGACGGGGAGGGAGATGGGCGCGCGGGTATTCGAAGAGGTTGAACGCGAGCGGGTAAGGGAGCTTTCCAAGGCCGCGTTCGAAGAACAGGCAACGGCGCTCAGGGTCTCGCTGGTGGAGTCCCAGCGCGCGCTGGCCAAGGCGGATTTTCCTGTCATCGTGCTGTTCGCCGGGGTGGACGGCGGGGGCAAGGGGGAGACGGTCAACCTTCTCACCGAGTGGCTCGACCCGCGCCGTATCGTCACCCACGCTTACGACAGGTTGACGGAGGAAGAAGGCCAGCGGCCCGAGTTCTGGCGTTACTGGCGCGACCTGCCGGCACGCGGCAGGCTGGGGCTCTTCCTCAGCTCCTGGTACTCGGCACCCTTGCTGGACCGCGCCTACGGGCGCATCGGGCCGAGCGCCCTCGATCGGAAGCTCGCACGCATCGCGGCGTTCGAGCGGACGCTCGCCGATGACGGGGCGCTGATCCTCAAGTTCTGGATGCACCTCGACAAGAAGGCGCAGCAGCAGCGCCTGGAAGCCCTGCAGAAGCACCCGCGCGACCATTGGCGGATTTCTCAGTGGGACTGGCGCAACTGGCACCGCTACGACCATTTCAACGAGGCCGCCGAGCACATCATCACCCGCACCAGCACCGCCGAGGCGCCGTGGCTGGTGGTCGACGGCCGCCACGCGCGCTATCGCTCGCTCAGAGTGCTGGGCATGGTGAACAGGGCGCTCGAAGCGCGCCTAGCCGGCCTGCCGCCGCCGGATGCGGGCTTCCGCGCCCGTGCGCCCGTCGTGAGCCCGGCGGTGGTCGGTGCCTCGGTGCGGGAGGTCAAGCCGCTGGCCACGATCGATCAGACGAAGACCGTGGGCCGCAAGGCCTACGAGAAGTCGATGGCGCGTCTCAGGGCCGATCTCTACTGGCTCGCCGCGCAGAATCTCCTGCACGGCCTCTCTGTCGTCCTCGTGTTCGAAGGCTGGGATGCCGGTGGCAAGGGCGGCGCCATCCGTCGCATGGTCTCGGCGCTGGATGCCCGTAGCTACCGCGTGCATCAGGTGAGCGCGCCGAGCGACGAGGAGCGCGCGCATCACTACCTCTGGCGTTTCTGGCGGCGCCTGCCCGAGGCCGGGCAAATCGCCGTCTTCGACCGCAGCTGGTACGGCCGGCTCCTGGTGGAGCGCGTCGAGTCTTTCGCAACCGAGGCGGAATGGCGGCGCGCCTACGCCGAGATCCGCGACTTCGAGGAGCAGATCATCGGCCATGGCACGCTGCTGATGAAGTTCTGGCTCCACATCGACAAGGACGAGCAGGAGCGGCGATTCCTCGCGCGCAAGGAGAACCCCTACAAGAGCTGGAAGCTGACCGAGGAGGACTGGCGCAACCGCGCGAAGTGGGAGGCCTACGAGGACGCCGCCAACGACATGATCGCCGGCACCAGCACCCGTGAGGCGCCGTGGACTCTGGTCCCCGGCAACAACAAGAGGCACGCGCGCCTCGAAGTCCTGCGAACGCTCTGCGCCGCGCTGCAATCGCGGCTCAGCGAACGCGCAGCGGAGTAGCGCAGCGGGAGGGTTTCTTCCGCCTTCAACGGGTCAGAGCGCGCGGCCGAGCTCTTCGCCCTCGTACATGAGCTGAACCGGACGGCGCGGCGCGAGCACGTCACCGACCCGGTGCAGCGCGGCAACGCGGCCCTCGAGCGCCCGATAAAGCGCGTCGTCGGGCGAGCGGAGCATCGAAATCACGACGGTGTCCACCCCTTCGATCACGCGGGGCTGCCCGCCCCAGACCGAACGGACCTGCACCGCATCGCCTTCGATCTTGTCCACGTTCGTGTGGGTGCTGCACACCACGCCGGCCCCTTCCAGACGCGGCATCACGAACAGGAGATCGAGGGTGCGCATGACGTCCTCGCCCACCATGGCCCGCGGCGTGACGATCTCCACATGGGCGCCACTTGTCGCCAGAATCTCGGCGAGCCCAAGCGGCAGGTAGAAGCCGGTCTCCTCCAGGATTACGACCCGCTGCCCGAGCGCGCTTGCGTCCGCCAGCGCGCGCTCGGTCGCCGTGCCGACGTCGATGACGTTCTCCTGTTCCGTTCCCGCGAGGCGCGCTTGGCCCGGGCGAAACTGGCTGCGGCCGTCGCGGTCCCAACGCGCCCCGGTGGCGACGACCACGGCGTCGGGCTTTTCCCGCTCGATTAGCTCAGGCGTCGCCTCTTCGCCGAGTCTGACCTCCACGCTCGCCACCTCCATCGCGCGGACCAGATTGTCGATGGCGATGCCCCATTCCTTGCGCGTCGGCAGCGCCATCAACTGGTTCAGGTGGCCGCCGAGGCGCTCCTCGCGCTCCAGCAGCGTGACCCGATGGCCGCGGCTCCCCGCGACCGCGGCGGTCTTCATCCCAGCGATGCCACCACCCACGACGAGAATACTTTTCGCCTCTTCCGGCGCCACCGGCTGCAGCGTGCCGCTGCCCCACCGCGCCTCGCGGCCGACGCTCGGGTTGACCGCGCAGGTGACCGGCCGGTTATCGAAAAGGCGCGCGACGCACTCGTTGGCGCCCATGCAGCGGCGGATTTCCTTCTGGCGGCCCTCGCGGGTCTTCTTCACCAGGTGCGGCTCGGCCATCTGCGCGCGGGTCATGGCAACCATGTCGGTGGTGCCCTCGGCGATCGCCTGCTCAGCCTGGTGCAGGTCGATGATCCGGCCGACGACGAAGACCTTGGCCCGGTTGCCCACCACGGCCTTGGCCCGCTTCGCGAAGGGGAGCATGAAGCCGTTCTTCACATCCATCGGCGCGACGGCGTGGTGCAGCGTGTAGTAGCCGCCGCCGGAGATGTTGAAGAAGTCGAAGAGGCCGCTGGTCGAGAGAATCTCCAGCTGCTCCTCGGCCTGGTCCGGCGTGATTCCGGCCTCGCCCAGGAACTCGTCAAAGGAGAGCCGGACGCCGACCGTGAACCCGCCGCCGACCTGCGCGCGGACGGACTCACCAATCTCGAGCAGAATCTGGCAGCGCTTGCGCACCGAGCCGCCGTAGCGGTCCGTTCGGTCGTTGTAAACCGGGCTCAGGAACTGACCGAGCAGGTAGCTGTGCGCGGCGTGCAGCTCCACGCCGTCGCAGCCCGCGACCTTCACGTTGAGCGCCGCCTCACCGAACTCCCTGACGATGTCGTCGATGTGCTCCTGCTCCATGACCATAGGAATTTCGTGGTGCACGATCGAAGGCAGCTTGGAGACACCCCAGAGCGGGTGCCACTCGTCCATGATCGTCGTGCCCTTGTCGTGCACACCGCAACCGAAGAGCTGGATGAACTGCCGCGCGCCGTGCTCGTGCACCGCATCGGCGAGCTTGGCGTATTGAGGGATGGCGCGCTTCTCCCAGGCTGTGCAGCCATTCACGAACGACCCCTTGGCGGTGCGGTGGCCGGCCTGCTGCTCGGTGATGAAGAGCGCCGCGCCCCCCTTCGCGCGCTCCCGGAAGAACTCGATGTGCCGGTCGCTGAGGATGTTGTCCTTGCCGTAGAGCGTGGTCTGGGCGGTCATCATGATCCGGTTCTTCACGCGCGTGGAGCCGATCTCCAGCGGCTCCCACACCAGGCGAAGCTCGGACGCGGATTGATTCCCCTCTACTGCGGCTGCGCTCATTCGTCCCCTCCTGAGATCGGTCGCCGGTATCGTACACTGTCGCCCCGAGAAGGGCTCACACCGCACCAGACGACAGACGCGGCAGGAAACGCAGGACGGCAGGAGCGAGATGACCGAGGCTCTCTCGGCCGATGTCGTGGTCGTGGGCGGCGGCAACGCCGCGCTCACGGCGGCGCTCGCCGCGGCGGAAGCCGGCGCACGCGTGCGGCTGCTGGAGGCCGCGCCGGAGGCCGAAAGGGGCGGCAACAGCACCTACACGGCCGGCGCCATGCGGGTGGTCTTCGACGGCCCCGATTCGCTCCGCGCGCTGATGCCCGACCTCTCGGAGCGCGAACTGGCGGAGACCGATTTCGGCGCCTACACCGAGGCCGACTACTACGACGACATGGCGCGGCTCACCCAGTACCGCGCCGACCCCGACCTCGTGGAGCAGCTCGTCACCCGCAGCCACGCCACGCTCGTCTGGCTGCGCGAGAAGGGCGTGCGCTTTCAGCCGAGCTACGGCCGCCAGGCATTCAAGCGGGAGGACGGGCGCTTTCGCTTCTGGGGTGGGCTCGCCGTCGAGGCCTGGGGCGGCGGGCCGGGCCTCGTCCAAGCGCTCTATAGGGCCGCAGAGAAGGCGGGCATCACCGTCCACTACCAGGCCCCAGGGCTCTCCCTGCTCACCGATGACTCGGGCGTGCACGGCGTGACGGCGCGCATCGGCGAGCGCACGACAGACGTCCGTGCACGGGCCGTGGTGCTTGCCTGCGGCGGCTTCGAGGCCAATGCCGCGTGGCGGGCGCGCTATCTCGGCCCCGGCTGGGACTTGGCCAAAGTGCGCGGAACCCGCTTCAACCAGGGCGACGGCATCCGCATGGCGCTGGACGCCGGCGCCATGCCGGCCGGCAACTGGTCGGGCTGCCACGCGGTGGCCTGGGACCGGAACGCGCCGGAGTTCGGCGACCTCGCCGTGGGCGACGGCTTTCAGAAGCACAGCTACCCGTTCTCGATCATCGTCAACGCGGCGGGCGAGCGCTTCATCGACGAGGGCGCCGACTTCCGGAACTACACCTACGCAGCCTACGGCCGCCGGGTGCTGGAGCAGCCCGGTCAAGTCGCATGGCAGGTGTTCGACGCGCAGGTGACCCACCTGCTGCGCGACGAGTACCGCATCCGGCAAGTGACCAAGGCGAAGGCCAACACGCTGGAGGGGCTTGCGGCGCGCATGGAGGGCATCGACGGCGCGCGCTTCCTCGCGACCGTGCGGGCGTACAACGACGCCGTGACGACCGAGGTGCCCTTCGACCCCACCGTGAAGGACGGCCGCAGCACCCGCGGTATCGCGCCGCCCAAGTCCAACTGGGCCAACCGGATCGAGACTCCGCCCTTCGAGGCCTACGCCGTCACCTGCGGCATCACCTTCACCTTCGGCGGGCTCGCGATCGACCCTAGCGCCCGGGTACAGGCGGTCTCCGGCACGCCGATCCCCGGCCTCTACGCGGCGGGCGAGCTGGTCGGCGGGCTCTTCTACGGCAACTATCCGGGCGGCACGGGCCTGGTCTCTGGCGCGGTCTTCGGTCGCCTCGCCGGTGCCGGTGCCGCCCAGTTCGCAACGGAGGACCGCGACCAGTGAGCGGCATCCGCGTCGGCTTCATCGGCACCGGCGTCATGGGCGAGCCCATGTGCCGCAACCTCGTGCGCAAGCACGACGGGCCGGTCACCGCCTACGACCTTGAACCGGCACCGCTGGAGCGGCTGGCCGCCGATGGAGCGGGAATCGCGCCCTCCATCGCGGCGCTCGCCGAGGCATCCGATCTGGTCTTCCTATCGCTCCCCTCGGGCCGCGAGGTGCGGGCTGTGTGCCTCGGCGATGGCGGCCTGATCGAGCACGTCGGCGCCGGGCGCACCGTGGTCGACACGAGCACGGCACCACCCGCGCTCGCCCACGAACTCGAAGGCGCCTTCGCCGCACGCGGCATCGCCTTTGCCGATGCGCCGATCGCGCGCACACGCCAGGCCGCCATCGACGGCACGCTCAGCATCATGGTGGGCGGCGATGCTGCGCTGGTGGAGCGTTTGCGCCCGCTTCTCGCCCACATCGCTCAGGACGTGACCCATTGCGGCCCGGCCGGCAGCGGGCAGGCGGTGAAAATCCTGAACAACATGATCCTCTTCCAGAATGTCCGGGCACTTGCCGAGGGGCTCGCGATCGCGCGCCGTCAGGGGATCGAGCCGCAGACGTTCCTGGAGGCTGTGGGCCGCAGCTCGGGTGACAGCTTCGCGCTGCGCAATCACGGCATGAAGGCGATGCTGGACGGGCGCTTCCCCGAGGGTGCGTTCCCCGTCACCTATGCGCTGAAGGACCTCGACTACGCCCTTGAACTGGCGTCGGAATCAGGTATCGACGCCGAGGGGGCGGCGCTGGTCAAGGCGCTGTTCGCCGAAGCCATCGAGCGCGGGCTCGGCGCGCGCTACCATCCCGTCATCGCGACCCTGATCGACCGCACGCGTTCGCCCAAGCCGGAGGAAGACACACCATGACCCAGGTTCCCGACACGCTTCTCGCAAAGGTCCGTGCCGAGCTTTCCACCGCGCAATTGGGGGACGTGCTGGACACTCTCGGCCGCCGCCATCAGTTCCTCCCGCCCGAAATCTGCTCGACCATGCCCGGCACCGCGCTGGTCGGCCGGGCGATGCCGCTGTTGGAGATCGCGGCGACGCCCGACGATCACAGCTTCGGCCTGATGTTCGAGGCCCTCGACTCCCTCGGCAAGGACGAGGTCTACGTCGCCGCCGCCGGCGCGCCGCCTTTCGCGCTCTGGGGCGAGCTGATGACCACGCGCGCGCTGGCGCAGGGCGCGGCGGGCGCCGTGCTCGACGGTTACATGCGCGATACGCGGGAGATCCGTGCCATGACGCTGCCGGTGTTCGCGCGCGGCTCCTACGCGCAGGACCAGCGCGGCCGGGGCCGCGTGGTCGCCTATCGGGAGCCCGTTCGCATCGCCGAAGTCGCCGTCCGGCCCGGAGACCTGATCGTGGGTGACGACGACGGCGTGCTCGTGGTCCCGAGCGACGTCGCAGCCGAATGCGTGGAGAAGGCGCTGGAAAAGCGCCGCATCGAAAACGTCATCGCTCAGGAGATCGAGGCCGGCCTGTCCACCACCGAGGCCTGGGAGAAGTACGGCGTCATGTAGGACCTTGGCCGGCGGGAGGAGCCCGCTCCTCGGCGAACCGCCCGCCCAGCTCGGCCTTGAGGTGCGAGAGCAGCGGGTAGAGCGCGGCCATGAGCGCGATGACGACTCCCAATCGTCCCTCTCGGTAGCCGCGCCGGCTCACATAGCATTTCAGGAAGCGCGAGAGCGCGCGGCGGAGCGTCCAGATCAACGGCGGCAAGGGCGCGTCGGACTCGCGCAGATCAGCAGCGTGCGCGTCGGTGTAGCGCTGCAGCCGCTCCACCATGTCGGCCAGGTCGCGGTCGACATAATGATGCATGGCCGCCTTCAGGCGCCGCTCCGGTCCTTGCAGGGCGACCCGCGGGTGGATGCGCTGATCGCCCCATTGCTTGGCGCCGGGGGTGAAGAGGCGCGCCGTCTTCGTAACCCCCCACACGCCGCACCAGCCGTGGCGCACCAGCCGCTCGCCGACGAAGTTCTCGAACGGAACCATGAAGTAGCCCGGCGCCGCATCGCGAATGGTCTCGCGGATCTCGCGTGCGAGCGTCTCGGGGACGCGCTCGTCGGCATCCACCTCCAGAATCCAGTCCCCCGTGCAGGCATCAATGCCGACATGGCGGCGCGGCCCTTCGAGCGGCCAGGCGCCCTCGACGATCGTCCGGCTGTAGCGCTCGGCGATCGCGCGCGAGCCGTCGGTGCAGCGGTCGAGCACCACAACGATCTCGTCGGCGAAGCGCAACGTCTCCAGGCAGTCCGCGAGCTGACCTTCCTCGTTGCGCGCGACCACCAGGGCCGAGAGGCGTGGGCGCGCCGATGGCCCCGACGCGCGCGTGCTCGTTGCGATGACCTCGGCACAGCGCTCGATGAACACGGCGTGGTCGCGAAGGATCGGCAGGCGGCTCCGCCAGTAGAGTGCATTCCCGCGCCGCAGCGAACCTGCGCCTGCCCCGCTGCGGGCGGCAAAGCGGCGGCACCGGCCTGCGGCCCGCCGGCACGCGAACTGCTTGTGACGCCACGGGAGCCCCGGCCGGTCCTCGACAAAACGCGCGAGGGCGGTCGTCGAATCGCGTAACTCACGGGGTGTGTCCGCACTTAGCCGGCCCGGCACATCGCGCGGAAAGAACGCGACCGTGGCCCCCACGCGGAGGAACGGCCCCTGCCCTGCCAGCCTGAGCGCCAGCGTGTAGTCCTGGGCGAAGGGAATGCGCTCGTCGCAGCCGCCGCAGTCTCGGGCCGCAGCGGTCCGAACGAGGCACTGGGCCGGCCCGAAGAATTTGTGCCTCAGCGCCGGCCCGAGCGGCTTCGCGATGACGGCGGCAGGGGCGCCCGCGATTGGGGCGTTCAGGACGATATCCGCCTCGTCATCGAAGTCCTCGCCACCGCCGTAGGCGAGAACCGGCCTCTCGTCCCGGCGCAGAGCGTCCAGTAAGACCGCCGTCGCATCGTCGGCCAAGAGGTCGTCGGCGTCGCAGAGCTTGATGAATGGGGCCGTCGCCCGCTCGATGCCCTGGTTCGTGGCGTGTGCCGGCCCGTGGTTCGCCTGTTCGACGATCGTGACGTTGCGCCAGCCCGCGGTATGGCGCTTCAGGACCGACAGCGACCCGTCGGTGCTGCCGTCATCGACGAAGATGTATTCGCGGGCGAAGCTCCCCCGCTGCGTGGCGATCTGCTCCAGAACGCGCGGCAGCCAGCGCGCCTTGTTGTAGACCGGCACCACGAATGCCACGGCGTGGTCCGAACGGGCCATCAACGCTTCTAAAGGTCCGCGTCACCCCTTCATGTCGCGGCGATGAAGGAACTCTTCATCGAAAGAGCGTTTCGAACTCGGTGGCCGCGGCATCCCAGCTTCGCCCCCGGCCGCTCCGGGTGGCGGTCTTGCTCGCCGCCTGGAAGGCCTCGTCGTCCTTCAACATGGCCAGCGCGTTCTCGACGAAAGCATCGTCGTCGGGCGCAAGAAAGCCCGATTGACGATCGGTGAATCGTTCTTTCACGGAACCGACCGGCCGGGCTACCGCTGGCAGGCCCACGGCCTGCGATTCCGCCAGCGTCGAGCAATACATCTCGCGTTCGGAGCCGGGATAGAGGTGCACGCGGGCCCTGGCGTAGGCCTTCGCCATGTCCCGGTCGCCGGCCGGGGCCATGATCGTCACCCCGTGGTCGGCGCCTGCGCGCGCCTTCTCGTAAATCGGCTTGAGATCGTCGGCGAGCGTGTCACCGGCAGTCTCGGCACGCTTGAAGGCGGCCGAATAGACCTGCAACTGGGCGTTCGGTGCCTGCGGGCGGATCCGCTCGATCCACAAATCGAGCAGCCAGTCGAGATCGTGCTTGGGGTGGGTCGTGACCACCGCAGTCGGCGGGTCCTCCGGCGACATCTCCGTCTTGCTGCGGTATTCCTCGCGCACGCCTGGCGAGATCGAGCGGTAGTAGACCAGGTTCTCTCCCTGGGTCCGGTAGGCTTCGGAGTGGGTATTGCCCAGGAATACGAGCTTGGCGTTGGTGCGGTCCAGCACGTCGTGAACCTGTGGCCGGTGGAGATAGTCGGGCGGCCCGGTGACCCAAAGGATGCGCGCCTTGGTTGCCCGAGTGAACTCGAGCAGCGCCGGCTTGCGAAAGGCGATCAGCACCTCGGTGATCGGCGGCTTGCGGCCCTCCCAGTGAATCCAGCTCACGTTCTCGAAACCGAGGCTGTTGGGGCTGCGGTTGACCGCGCGCACGACGTGGCCCTGGCGCGCGAGCGCAGCCGGCAAGCTGGCGAACGCCTTTTCGGCGCCACCGATGGGTTGATATGCCGGGGTCATCCCGTTGAATGGGATGGAATCGTCAACCAAGGTGACAAGCATGCGTCGGCTTATAGCCCTGCCCGCTATGCTTGCCAAGCAACGGCCGAGTGCGTAGGGCCGGGTAGGATGAACGGGGACTGGACCGCACGCGTGAGCAGACCATGACGACGACCGACAGGAGCGAATCGGCGGCGCTTACACTGCCGCAATGCCCGAGCGCGGAGGAGATTGCGGACGGGGTTCGAGCCGGCCGAGAGAGCGCGGCGGCGGCCTGTACTGCGGCGTTGGACCGCATCGCCGCGACGGAACCAGCGGTTCGGGCGTGGTGCCATCTCGACACCGCCGAGGCTGTAGCGCGGGCCCAGGCGATCGACGACGCCGGCCCGCGCGGGTTGCTCGCGGGCGTTCCGGTCGCCGTCAAGGACATCATCGATACCGCCGACCAGCCGACCGAGAACGGCACGCCGCTCGACGCCGGGCGGCGGCCGGATGCAGACGCCACGGTGGTGCGCCGTCTGCGCGCGGCGGGCGCGCTGATCCTCGGCAAGACCGTGACCACGGAGCTTGCCTGCGGCGCCGCAAACGCCACCCGCAACCCACACGCGCTCTCGCGCACGCCGGGCGGCTCCTCTTCGGGCTCGGCTGCGACCGTGGCGGCCGGCGGCGTGCCGCTTGCGCTCGGCACCCAGACCGCCGGCTCGGTGGTGCGGCCTGCGGCCTTCTGCGGCGTCTGGGGCATGAAGCCGAGCTTCGGCACGATCCCACGCACTGGGGTCACGCGGCTGTCGCGCACGCTGGATCACGTCGGCGTGCTCGCGGGTTCGCCACAGGACGTGGCGCTCGGCATAGACGTGATCTCAGGCGACGACGGGGTGGATCAGGCGAGCACCGGACGGGCGCCGACCCGCCTCACCGCGGCTCTTGCACTGCCGCTCGGGCCGCCCCGCCTCGCCTTCATCAGACAGCCGGCATGGGATGAGGTCGAGCCGGGCGCCGCGGCAGCCCTCGAAGCCGCCGCGGCAGCGTGCGGCGCGGCGGCGCTCACCCTCGGCTCTCCCTTCGACGACGCGGCGGCGGTGCATCTCGGCATCATGCGGCGCGAGGTCGCCCATGCGCTTGCACCGTGGCACGAGTGCGGCGCGGCAGACCTTTCCGATACCATACGCACCCATATCGAAGCGGGCCGGGAGATCGACGCCGACGGCTATTTCGCCCTGCTCGACGCGGCGGACGCGATGCGGCGCGCGTTCGAGCACGCGATGCGGCCCTACGATGCGGCGCTGACGCCGGCCGCGCCGGGTGCCGCGCCCGAGGGCTTGGCCTTCACCGGCAGCCGCGCCCAGACCATGCTCTGGACCATGCTCGGCGTGCCGGCGGTCAACGTTCCCGCCCTCGCAGTGGACGGGCTGCCGCTTGGCCTTCAGGCCGTTGGGCGCTACGGCGCCGATGCCACGACGCTGCGCGCGGCGGCTTGGTGCGCCGGCCGCTTGCAGGAAGCGGGCGAGTAAGCGCACCATTGAGGGCGCCATAGAGCCGGGACGCAGAGGATGACCCGATTTCACTTCGCCCACGCCGGCGGGCCGACCGGCGAAGCAGCCATTGAGGCCTGCATCGAGCGGCTGGGCTCCACGCTGCCGCAGCAGGGCCTCGGCATGCTTTACGTCACCGACGCGATCGGCGACCACTTGCCCGCCGCGTTGGACCGGCTCAAGCGCGCGACCGGCATCGAAGAGTGGGTCGGCTCGGTCGGCATCGGAATCTGCGCCACCGGGCGAGAGTATTTCGACGAGCCCGCGGCGGCGGTCATGATCGCGGACCTCGACCAGCAGAGTTACCGGGTCTTCGAGACCATCCGCGATGACCTGGGCGAGTTCAGCCGCTCGAACGGCGCGTGGATTGCCCGCGCGCCCGCACACTTCGGCATCGTTCACGCCGACCCCCGCAACCAGCGCACCGGCGACATCGTCGCGGATCTCGCCGATGAGCTGGACGGCTTCCTGGTCGGCGGGCTCTCGTCGTCGCGCGCGGTGCCGGCGCAAATTGCGGGTGGAGTCACCGAGGGCGGGGTCTCCGGCGTCCTCCTCTCGGACACCGTCGCCGTCGCCACCGCGCTCAGCCAGAGCTGCATGCCCATCGGCGCGATCCACGAGATCACCGACTGCCGGGCCAACATCCTGATCGAGCTCGACGGGCGGCCGGCGCTAGGGGTCTTCAAGGAGGAGATCGGCGAGGAGCTTGCCAGCGACCTGCGCCGGGTCGGCGGCCTCATCTTCGCCGCGCTCCCGGTCTCGGGCAGCGACACCGGCGACTATCTGGTGCGCAACATCGTGGGCTTCGACGTCGACCGCGGGCTGATCGGCATCGGCGAGCTGGTGGAGCGCGGCACCCAGGTGCAGTTCTGCCGTCGCGATACGGCGGCCGCAGAGCACGATCTCGGCCGCATGGTGGAGTCGGTGAAGCGCCGGGCGGGCGCCGAGCCGCGCGGCGCCCTCTACTTCAGTTGCCTCGCCCGCGGCCCCAACATGTTCGGCGAAACGTCCGAGGAACTGCGGTTGATCGAACGAACTCTCGGCGACGTGCCGCTGGTAGGCTTCTTCTGCAACGGCGAGATTTCGCACAACCGGCTTTACGGCTACACCGGCGTCCTCACGCTCTTCCCGTAATCAGGCCGGCTACCCGCCAAGATATTCTTCCGCCAGCGTGCACGCGAGCTGGGCCACTTCGGGCGCCAGGCTCTGCGCGCTCGCGGTTTCCGACCGCGTGTGGACCCAGCCGAGATAGCTGAACGCGCGCGCAAGCTCGAAGAGCGGCATGTGGGCGAGCTCCTCGTCCGGCAGGGCGCGGTGGCGGCGGTAGCCCTCGACGACCCCGGCGCGGATCGCCTCGGCCAGATCGCTGCCGTGATAGATCGCCCATACCGTCGCCAGGTCGAAGAGATGCCAGCCGAAACCGCAGTCGTCGAAGTCGAGGGGGATCACCCGGTCGCCGTCGAGCAGCATGTTGTCGAGGTTGAAGTCGGCGTGAATCAGGCCGTAGCGGCGCGGCGAGCGGCCGTATGCCGTCAGCGCCTCGCGGACGCTCGCGCGGGCGCGATCGATCAGGCGGCGCTCCTCGGCGCCGAGCACGGCGGCCTCCCAGAAGCGGCCCCAGAGCGGCTCCGGGCCGACCAGCCCCTCGCGATCCCAGGCATGGCGGGTGAATCCGGTCGGCAGCGGCCACGCTTCGGTCTGGTTATGGAGACGGGCGCAAAGCCGGCCGACCCCGACGAAGACCGCGTGCACATCTCCGATCGCCGGGTTCAGGCCCTCCTCCAGGGTGCCGATAGGGATGCCGGGCATCCAGGTCAGCATGTCCACCTGGCGGGGCTCCGGCACGCCTGCTGTCTCTACCCTTTCGAACCGCTCTCCGGCGGCGCTCGGGATCACCGCCGGCGCGTCAATGCCCTCGGCGTGCAGCGCTTCCATCCAGGCGAGCTCGGAGCGGAGCGCCGCGTCGCTGTGGTAGCCGTGCCGGTGAACGCGGAGCACGGCGTCATCCCCATCAGCTGAATCCACCCGGAAGATTGCATTCTCGCGAAACTTGACGATCTCGGGCTCGCACCCCTCCACGCCCCAGCGGAGGAGAGCCTCGATGGCGAGCGCGCGCAGGCGTTCGGCCCGCTCGTCGAGCGGCAGGCGATAGAAGTCGGTCATCGGCGCCCGGTCACGCGAGCGAATCGAGGGTTTCGTCCAAGGCAGCGAGGAGCTGGTCCGCGTCGTCGGTGGAGAACGGCATGGGCGGGCGGATCTTGAGCACGTGGTCGTGCCGGCCGGTGCGGCTGATCAGCACGCCCCGCTCGCGCATCCCGTTGACGGCGGCCTTGGTCAGGTCCGGCGCCGGCGTTTCCCTGTCCCCGTCAGCGAAGAACGGAACGCCCATGAAGAGACCGCGCCCGCGCGGCGCGCCGATCATGGTGTGCTTGTTGCCGAGAGCGAGCAGCCCCTCCTGAAGATGGTCGCCGACCTTGCGCGCGTTCTCCATGAGGCCTTCCTGCTCGACCACCTCCAGCACCGCATGCCCCACCGCGCAGGAGACCGGATTGCCGCCGAAGGTGTTGAAGTACATCGCCTTGTCCGCGAAACCGTCGATCAGGTCAGGCCGGGCAACGACACCCCCGAGCGGATGGCCGTTGCCGAGCGGTTTGCCCAGGGTCACGAGGTCCGGCACGGCGTCGTAGAGCTGGTGTCCCCACATCCCGGCGCCCGTGCGGCCGAGGCCCGGCTGCACCTCGTCTGCGATGTAGAGCCCGCCGGCCTCGCGGGTGAGCGCGACAGCCCGTTCCACGTAACCCTCGGGCACCGCCGGCATGCCCTCAGTCGCGAAGATCGTGTCGAAGAAGATCGCGGCGGGCTTCATGCCGGCCTCGGCCATCGAGGCGATGGCCGCCCCCACCTCGGCCGCCGCCTCGGCCGGGTCGTCGTCGGCCTCGGGCACCCTGATCGTGCGCACCCTGGGGTCGATCCCCTCGGGCATCTCGAACGCGGTGCAGAGCCCGGCGACCACCGCGGAGTTCCCGTGGTAGCAGAAGTCGGTGACGATCACACCCTCGTTGCCCGTGCAGGCGCGCGCCATCCTGAGCGCGAGCTCGCTCGCCTCGGTGCCCGAGCAGACCAGTGAGACGCGGGAGAGCTCGTCCGCGAAGGTCGCCGTCAGGGCCTCGCCATAGTCGAGGATGCGCTCGTCCAGATAACGGGTGGAGAGATTGAGCCGCCCGGCTTGCTCCGCCAGCGCTTCCACCACATGGGGATGGCAATGGCCGACGTGGGGCACGTTGTTGTAGGCGTCGAGATAGACTCGCCCGTCGCTGCCCCAGACCCGGACCCCCTCCCCCTTCACCAGGTGAAGCGGGCGGTCGTAGAAGAGCGGCGCGCCGGCGCCCAGCAGCCGGTGCCGGCGTTCAAGCAGCGTGTCGTTCGACATGTCCGGAGTCCTCACTTGCCGGCCGGCAGAACGCCGACCTCTCCCCTGAGTGTGGTTCGACTTTAGGCGCGGGCCACGCTAGAGACGTGCCATGAGCATTACGGTCACGGCGCGCGGCGTGGTCAAGGCGTTCGACGGCAAGCCGGTGCTGCGCGGCGCCGACCTCGACGTGCCGGAGGGCCGCTCGACCGTTCTGGTGGGCCCCTCCTCGGGCGGCAAGTCGGTGCTGCTGAAGTGCCTGCTCGGGCTGCTGCCGATGGATGACGGCAGCGTCCGCTACGGCGACACCGCTCTCGCGACTCTCGACAAGAGCGGGCTGGAGCGCCTGATGCGCGACGTGGGCGTGCTGTTTCAGCAGAACGCGCTCTTCGACAGCCTCACCGTGTGGGAGAACGTGGCCTTCACCCTGATCCACGGCCACGGAATGAACCGGCGTGCCGCCAGGGACAGGGCACTGGAGACCCTCGCATCGGTGGGCCTCAAGCCCGACGTTGCCGACCTGTCGCCGGCCGAGCTTTCCGGCGGCATGCAGAAGCGCGTGGCACTGGGGCGTGCGATCGCCGCCGAGCCGCGCTTCCTCGTGCTCGACGACCCGACAGCCGGCCTCGACCCGATCCTGACCGGCACGATCGTCTCGCTCATCCGGGGTGCCATCGAACGGAGCGGCGCGACCGCGCTCACCGTGACCAGCGACATGGCCATCGCCCGGCGCAGCTTCGACCGCCTCGCCATGCTGCACGAGGGTACGATCATGTGGCAGGGCGCGCCCGACGAGATCGACGAGAGCGGCAACGCCTACCTGGACCAACTGATCAACCAGCGCGCCGAAGGCCCCATCCAGATGCGAGTATCCGCGTGAGCGCGCGGTACGCGCGAACGCTCGGCCGCGACGGAGCGTCAGCGGATCAGCAAGAAGAGCGCCCCGTCGCCGCGCCTGACGTTCATCAGGATCGGAAGCCCGGTCTCCTCCACTGCCGCCACGATCTCGTCGGGAGTCTCCACCGGGCGGCGGTTGACCGAGGTGACGACGTCGTCCTCGCGAAGCCCCGCGTCCCAGGCGGGCGTATCGGTCTCGACGCTTACGACGAGCACGCCCTTCACCTTGCCGTAGAGAGGTGAGGACGAGCCGAGCGGCCCGAACACCGCGCCCTCGAGCTGGGGGATCTGGCTGCCGGCGCCGAGCGCCACCTCGCCGATTTCGCCGACCGCGAGATCGATCGTCATCGTCTCTCCCTCGCGGACGATGGTGAGCCGAACCGCATCGCCCACCCGCAGCATGCCGACCATGTTGCGCAGGTCGGACGAGCCGGCGACCGGCTCGCCGTTCATCCCGACGACCACGTCGCCGGGTTGAATCCCCGCCGCTTCCGACGGCGTTCCTGGGATCACCTGGGCCACCACGGCACCTTTCTGGTGGGTGGTGCCGAGCGCCTCGGCGAGATCGGGTGTCAGGTCTTGAATCTGCACGCCGATGCGGCCGCGCTGGATCTCCCCGTGGGTGAGGAGCTGGTCCATGATCTGGCGCGCCATGTTGATCGGGATGGCAAAGCCGATGCCGATGTTGCCGCCGGCTCGCGCGAAGATAGCGGTGTTGATGCCGACAAGCTCGCCCTTGAGGTTCATGAGCGCGCCGCCCGAATTGCCGAAGTTGATGGCAGCGTCGGTCTGAATGAAATCCTCATAGGATTCGATGCCGAGACCCGAACGGCCGACCGCGCTCACGATGCCGGCGGTGACGGTCTGGCCGAGCCCGAACGGGTTGCCGATGGCGACGACGTAGTCGCCCACCTGCAATGCGTCCGAATCGGCGAGCGGCATGGCGGAGAGCGAGTCCGCGTCGATCTTGAGCAACGCCACGTCGGTCCCCGGGTCGGCGCCCACCACCTCGGCCTCGAATCTGCGGCCATCGGTGAGGGTCACGGCGATCTCGTGCGCGTCCGCAATCACGTGCTGGTTGGTGAGCAGATAGCCCTGCTCCGCATCCACGATCACACCCGAGCCGGCCGCCTGGCTGCGGCGCGGCTGGCGGCGGCGCGGTCGCTCGCGCTCACGTTCGCCGAAGAAGCGCTCGAAGAAGGGGTTGTCGAAGAAGGGATGTTGCGGCGCCTCCTCCAGTTGGCCCACGGTCCTGATGTTGACCACCGCCGGCGCGCTCTCCTTCACGAGCGGCGCCAGCGAAGGCACCTCGTCGGCCGTCATGTGCGCGTGCGCCGGGGCCGCGGCGAAGAGCGTGGCCGCGAGCGCGATGGGGGCGAGCAGCAACAGCGGGAAGCGCATCGATTCCTCCCTCGAATCGTTAGATACCAATGTGGCGATTATCTGGCGCAGGTCCAGTGCCAATGAGCGATCGATCTTGCATCGGAGAGATATCGTCGATGAGGCCGTGCTAGGCTCTGCGCAACTGGAGGGCAGGCCGTGGCGAAGACGATCCTATACAGCCATCCCGTGTGCGCGGACCACGACCCCGGCGCGCGGCACCCGGAATCGGGTGCGCGGCTGGGGGCGATTGAAGAGGCGCTGGCCGCCGACGCCTTCGAGGCGCTCGATCGCCGTGAGGCGCCGATGGGCGAGCCGGAGGTCCTCGGCTGGGCACATGACGAGAAGCTGGTGGACGCCATTCTCACCAACGTGCCCTCCGAGGGGCGGGTCGCCATCGACGCCGACACGGTGATGTCACCTGCCTCGGGCGAAGCGGCGCGGCGCGCGGCGGGCGCGGTCGCGGCTGCGGTGGATGCGGTGTTCACCGGCGAGGCGGACAACGCCTTCTGCGCGGTGCGCCCGCCGGGCCACCACGCCGAGCCCCGCCGGCCGATGGGCTTCTGCCTCTTCAACAACGTCGTGATCGGGGCCGAGCGGGCGCGGCGCACCCACGGCCTCACCCGCATCGCCGTGGTCGACTTCGACGTCCACCACGGCAACGGCACACAGGCCGCGTTCGAGCAGGACGGCGACCTCTTCTTCGGCTCGACCCATCAGTGGCCGCTCTATCCGGGCACGGGTGCTGCGAGCGAGACCGGCGTCGGCAACATCGTCAACGCGCCGCTCTCGCCGGGCACGGGCTCGGCCGGCTTCCGCGATGCGATGGAGAGCCGAATGCTGCCGGCGCTCCGCGCCTTCCGGCCCGAGATGATTCTGATCTCTGCCGGCTTCGACGCGCACCGCGACGATCCGCTGGCAAACCTGGAGCTGGTCGAAGACGACTACCGCTGGATCACCACGGAGCTGACCCGGCTTGCGGGCGAGGTGTGCGACGGACGCGTGGTCTCGACCCTCGAAGGCGGCTACAACCTCAGCGCCCTCGGCGCCAGCGCCGCCGCCCACGTCGAGACGCTGATGGCTGCGGGGTAAGGCCGCTCTATGGCGCCACGTCCTCCTCGGGCGTGACGGTCTTCAGCGCGAGCGCGTGCACGTCGGTGCGTAGCTCGTCTTCGAGCACGCTGTAGACCAGGCGCTGGCGCGCGACGCGGGAGAGACCCGCGAAATGCGCCGAGGCAATCTCGACGATGAAGTGGCTTTCGCCCTCGGGCCGCGCGCCGACATGGCCGGCGTGGCGCGCGGAATCGTCCACGATGTCGAGGCGGCTCGGCGCGAGCGCCTCGCTCAGCTTTTGGCGGATCGCGGCCTGAACACGGCCGCTTGTGCCCTCAACCGCCATGGTTCGATCCGACTGCGAGCCGGCCACTCCCCACATCGTCATGCCCGGACTTGATCCACTGCTGTCCGGTTTATTTTTGTGGACGGGTTGCATGGCATTGATTCTACTGGCGTCCAAGCGTTTGCGGACGTTTTGGACACGGAGGAGGCTCAATGCCATGCGCCACCACAATAGCGTTTTCCACGACCTGTTGAA
>JAJDVB010000037.1 GCA_022826345.1 Alphaproteobacteria bacterium | reverse complement strand
CCCAGAAGCGGTCGGCGTGGCCGTGCCCGCCCGAGCGCTCCGCCATCAGGCGCGGCGCTCCCGTCGGTCCCGCCTCGGCGCGGACGGAATGGAGATCGCGGCGGAGCTCGGCGTCGGGCGGCAGGCGGAGGCGACGGTCCTCCACCGCTTCGCGCAGCGCCGTGGCGACGTCGAGCCGGCGTGGCCCGGTCATGAGCACGCCTTCGACGAGCGCGCGGCCGAGGTCCTCCTGCAGCTGCTCCACCACGGCCTCGCCCATGCCGGTCTGGTCCACGGCGATGCGCACCGGCCGGTAGCGCGCCGCGAGGTCGCCCACGATCGCTCGCTGCTGGCTGAAGGGGATGCCCTGGCGGACCGCCAGCTCGCGCAGCCAGAGCACGTCGCCAACCTGCTCAAGCACCGCTGCGACCCAGAGGTCGCGCCGTCTCGCCACGTCCACGCCCACGGTGGCGGTTCCGCCGGCGAAGGCGGCGGGGTCGCCTGCGGTGGGGTCCTCGCAGGCACGGATCGCCTCCCACGCAAGCCAGGCCCCGCCACCGGCGGCGGGAACGCAGTCGAGTTCTTCGCCCGAATGGCTGCCGTACTCGGCCCTGAGCGCGCCCTCCCATTCGGCCTCGGCGGCGGCCGACCAGGGGCGGCCCTGCCCCTCGACGATGCGGCGAAAGAGACCCTGCGCCAGCGCCTCCTTGAGAGTGGTGCGGTGAAGCGAGCCCGGCCGCGCGCCCTCGTCGATCTCACGGCAGAGCGTCGCGAAGGGGTTGGCCTCGCCGTTGTGAGTGCTGATGACGTGCGCCCGCCCGCCCCAGATGCGGAAGGCGAGCGCGGCCTTGAGCACTTCGCCGAGGTCGTCGACGAACGCCGCCTCGTCCACGATGGCGAGGTCGCCCGGCCGGCCCTTGGAGCGGAAAGCGCGCGGCGCCGATGTCATGGCGAGGATTTCGTTGCCCGAGGGGAAGGCGATGCGGAACGCCCGCACGGCACGGCCATCCTCCACCATCAAGGTCTCGTTGAGCGCTCCGGCCCTGTTCTGCAACCGCTGCGCCCAGCCGGCGCAATCCTCGATGAAGCCCCGGGTCATCTCCAGGTTGTAGGCTTGGTAATAGACGTTGCCGCCCCCTTTCGAGCCCGCGTGCATCACCGCGTCGTAGGCCTCGGCCCAGGAGATGCCGATGCGCCGCGCCTTCTCGATCACTTTGAAACCTGCCGGGTCCGACACCCAGCGCGCCTGGTAGGGGAGGAGGGTGTGAAGGATTTCTTCTTTGTTCATAGTGCTCGGTCGAATGAAGCCATTGGCACGCGCATCGCCCCATCGTGCCGCCGTCCGAGATTGGCCTCTACCGGACCATCGTGCGAGGCCCGCGGGGAGGGCGCTCCTGCGCTTATCGTTTGTGAGTCGCCGCGCTCCTATGGGACGATGGCGGCAACCACCAACGAATACCGGGAGATGACCGATGACCTACGATCCCCGAACTGCCACCGGAATTCCGACTGAACCCGTGGGCTCATTGCCTAGGCCGTCCAAGCTGCAGGCCGCCTACGCCGCCTACGACACGGGCGAAATCTCGAAGGCGGACCTCGAGGCCGAGCAGGAGGAGGCGGTGCGCGACTCGATCTCGCGCATGGAGGCGACCGGCTCGCCCATCGTCTCCGACGGCGAGCAGCGCTGGTCGAGCTTCGCGACCTATCCGATCACCGACACGCTGGCGGGAACGGGCCTCGCCGACCATCTTGCGGGCGGCGGCCAGTACTTCGCCATCTTCGCCGACGGCCACCATCGCCAGCTGCCGCGCCTCACCGGCGGCCCGTTCCGCTACAAGAGCTTTGCGGCCGATTCCCTCAAGCTCTCGATCAAGTCCGCGACCAAGCCGATGAAGCAGGCGGTCATCGCGCCTTCGATGCTCGCGCTGCTCTACCCCCTCGACGAGGAGATCGAGGGCTACTCGCGCGAGGCGTTCGAGGCCGACCTGGTCGACGAGTGCGAGAAGGACGTGCGCGAGGCCTTCGCTGCCGGCGCCGTCAGGGTCTCGATCGACTTCACCGAAGGCCGGCTCTCGTGCCGCAACGATTCGCGCAATCCCTGGACCGGCCGCCAGATGCTTCCCCACTTCATCGAACTCATCAACGCGGTGCTCGACCGCTTCACGGCAGAGGAGCGGGTTAACATCGGCATCCACACCTGCCCCGGTGGCGACTGCGATTCAGTGCACAGCGCCGACGTGCCCTACAACGACCTGCTGCCCAGCATGTTCCAGCTCAACGCCGGCTACTTCATGATCCAGTTCAAGAGCGAGCGGAACCAGGAGCAGGTCTACAAGGACATCGCGGCGAGCATTCGCACCGACGCCAACGGCGTCGTGCAGATGGCCTACATCGGCGTCATCAACCCGCAGAACCCGCGGGTGGAATCCGCTGAGGAGGTGTGCGAGCAGCTAATCGCGGCCGCCAATCACCTGCCGAAGGAGCAGATCGCGTCCACCGACGATTGCGGCTTCTCGCCCTTCAGCATCGACGTGAAGCCCAACCACGGCTCGCCCGATTACGCCCGCGACGTGGCGTTCCAGAAAATCGAGTCCCGCATCAAGGGCACGCAGATGGCTGCCGAGAAGCTCGGCATTCACTAACCAAGTTGACGACGTGCGGCCGGCTCATGGCGGGCCGGCCGTGCGTTTTTCCTACGGCCATGCCACGGTGACGGCTCCGTGACGCGCTATCAATGCCGCTGGTGCGGCTACGTCTACGATCCCGCCAAGGGCGAGGCGCAGCGCGACACGCCGCCGGGCACAGCCTTCGAGGACCTGCCGGACGACTGGTGCTGCCCCGATTGCCGCGCGCCCAAGTCCGACTTCGATCCTGTAGAAGAAGGCACCGTCGCCTGACGCCGGGGCCGTGAGGTGCCTCATCTCCCGACTACTTCACTCGGCAAGCGAGATGTCGACGGCGCCCTGGACCAGGTAGTCCATTCCCCACAGCTCTCGGTCGGAGGGAACCTTGCCTTCCGGCACCGCGAGCGTACCGTTGTTGCGGTAGAGCGGCCCCTCGAAGGGATCGAGGTTGCCCGCGATCATCTTCGCCCGCGCCCGCTCGACGTCCGCCACGGCCGCGCGAGGCACCCACGCGGCGATGGGCTCCACGTCGAAGACACCGGTCTCGATGCCCTTCCACCAGCTTGGCTTCTCGGGAGTCCAGGTGCCTTCGGCGATCGCCTTAATGGTGGGGATCAGGTACGCCTCCCACGTGTAGACCATCGAGGCCGCAACGCCCTTGGGCGCCTCCTCAAACATGTCGATCTGAAAGCCGATCGACCACTTGCCCCGGTCCTGGAAGGCGCGGTGCGGCCCCGGCGCGCTCAGGTTCGATCCCAGCACGTCGACGCCCTGCGCCAGCAGGCTCTCGGCCGCCTGCGTTTCCTTGCTCGGGTCGTACCAGGTGTTGACGTAGATGCCGATCATCTCGATGGCTGGATTGACCGACTGGGCGCCGCGCAGGAAGGCGTTGAGGTCCCAGGTCACGGGGCCCAGCCGATGGCCGCCGAGGGCGCCGATTTTCTCGGTTCGGGTCAGGTGGCCGGCGATGATCCCGGCCAGGTACCAGCCCTGATAGGTGCGGGCGTAGAAGCTCTCCAGGTTGGGTGCCGTGGTCGCACCGGCGCAGTTCAGGAAGGCCACGTCGGGGTACCTGCGCGCGGCCTCGCGCAAGGCATCGCTGTGGCCCCATGAGGTGCCGATGATGATGTTGTAGCCCTCGCGCACGTAGCGATCGACGAGTTGCAGGATGATTTCCCACTCCTCGGGCACGCGCTGGCTGTACGCGATCTTCAGCCCGAGCGCCTCCTCGGTCTTGACCCGCGCGCGGTCGAGCGCCTCCGACCAGCCGCCATCGTCGACGGTGCCGAGATGGAGCATCGCGACCTTGGGCCTGCCTTCCAGCTTGAATGCCGCCTGCGTCGCGTTCAGGGAGAGCAAGCTAGCTGCGAGCAGCGCGATTGCACCGAAGATCAGTCCACGCATGACCGGATCATGCCGCTCGATTGCCTCAGCGGGTCAAGTATGGCGCCTCCCAACGCCTCCTACGCCTCCTGCACCTGTGCAGCGTAGCCCTACCAACGGATAAAGCGTGCCTCGTGTCGCATCCAGCCGTCACTCGGCCTCGACGACCAGGCGCTGGGCGAAGGCATCGCCATTGTCGAAGCCCCCGAAGCGCGCGATCTCCTCCTCCGGCGGCGGCTCGCAGGACCACATGCGGCTCGGCACCCAGCCGCACTGGCGCTTGAGCAGCGCGGCGTACTCGGCGCGCTTCATCGCCGCGATGGAGGGGTCGATCACGGGCACGCCGATGGCCTTCTCGACCTCGCGGTAGAAGCCGATCTCCAGCGTGCAGCCGAGGATCAGCGCTTCTGCGTAGTCCTCCTCCACCGCCTTGCGCCCGGCTGCGACCAGCCGGCGCTCGGTTTCGGCGTGATCGGTCTGGAAGTCGTTGACCCCGAGTTCGACGTGGTAGAAGCCCGAGAGGCGCTCGCCATAGCCGTGCTCCCGCGCGACCGCGTTCATCTGGTTCACCCACTTGCGCCGGCCCACGATGATGCCGAAGCGGTTAGCGAGACTCGCCGCGATCTCGCAGGAGGCGAGGCAAGGCGCGGTCACGATCATCTCGCCCGAAATCTCGCGAGCATCGTGCAGCCCGGTGTCGTAGAAGCAGCCGATGGCGAGCGCGTCGAAGCCCTCGCGCGCCGCCTGCCGCGTCGCCTGGATGATTCCGCGCGAGACGATGGTTTCGTAGGCGCGGTACTCGATGTGGGTGAAGCCGCCGCCCGGATCCGCGAGGCAGGTGATGTGCACCTCCGTGCCCGGCTGCTTGTAGGTGCGGGCCATGTCGGCGAAGACGGCATCGTAGGCATCGGTGCCGACCGGGTTGAGATACATCAGCTTGAGGGGGGCGTTGGCCTTCATGCGTTCCTCCCGTTGTCTCGATCGCTTCTCTCAACTGTCTCGATCTATTCGATTGTCAGGCCGTAGACCTCCCGCGCCCGTTCGGCGCTGATGAGGCCATTCCGAACATCGCGGCGCACGCGCGCAGGGTCGCGCTTCTTCGGATCGCCGAAGCCGCCGCCGTTACCGGTCACCACGCGGATCACGTCGTCCCTCTGCGTCTTGAGGCCCGAGACGAAGGCGAAGCGCTGCCGCTCGCCCTCGTTCGGGATGAACTCGACGTAGTTGGGCGAGCCTTCGTTGCCGCCGTCGAGCGCCCAGGCGGGGAACTTGGAGCGCGTGTAGCCGACCGTCAGGAACCCGTCATCGGCGCGCACGCGGTAGTCCATGACGATGCCACGCCCGCCGGTGTACTGGCCCTCGCCGCCCGGCTCCAGGTTGAGCGCCATCTGATCGACGTAGAGCCCGTTGCGGGCCTCGTTGACCTCGGCCGGGCAGTTGAAGGTCTCGCCGTGAAAGCCGCAGAACATCGCGTTGTTGCCGTCGCGGCCCTCGCGGCCGCCCCAGCCACCAAGCTGCGGCTCGATGATGGTGTACTGGCGGCCGGTATCCGGGTGGATGCCGCCGATGAAGGTGCCGCACACCGAGGCGAAGTGCCCGGCGGCCAGGCGCTCCGGCATGTGCTGGGCGAGGCAGCGCCACATCAGGTCGTAGGCGCGCAGGTCGATCTCGTAATAGAAGCCGATGGGCGCGGGCTCCTCGGCGTGAAACACCGATCCCTCCCGCGTCAGCAGGCGGATCGGGCGGAACGAGCCGGCGTTGCAAGGCGAATAGGGATCGGTCAGCGACTTGAAGATCATCTGCGCCGCCACCATTACGCCGTCCCGGCTGGTGTTGACGGGGTTGGTCGCCTGGTCAGGGTTGTTCCTGAGATCGACGACGAACTCCTCGTCCCGGATCGCGATCTCGACGTTGTAGACCTGACCGTCGTCCTGCTCTTCCGCGAGCGCGAAGGTGCCCTTGGGCAGCGTCACGAGCGCGGAACGCGAGACCCGCTCGCCGTAGTCCATGAAGGCCATCATCGCGTGCTCGAACGTGGCGGCGCCGTACTTCTCGGCGATCTCCACGAGTCGGGCGGTGCCGATGCGGACGGACGCGATCGCGGCCCACACGTCGCCTTCCAGCACGTCGGGCATGCGGGAGTTGACCTTGATGATCTCCAGCACCGGCCGGATCGGCTCGCCCCTGGAGATCATCTTGATGGCCGGCAGTCTCAGCCCTTCCTGGAAGATCTCCGTCGCCTCGCCGGTGAGCGAGCCCGGCGCCATGCCGCCCACGTCCGAGTTGTGCGCGATGTTCGCGGTCCAGGCAATGATGCGTTCGTCGGCGAAGACCGGCATCACCACAACGATGTCGTTGAGGTGCGTCACCCCACCGTAGTAGGGGTCGTTGGTGACGAAAACATCGCCGGGCTCGACCGCGTCGGGCCCGCTGAACTTGTCGACGATCACTGTCACCGCCTTGTCGAGCACACCGACGAAGGCCGGGATGCCGGCGCCGGAGCAGGCGATCTCGCCCCTGGCGTCGGTGATTCCGGTGCCCATGTCGAGCACCTCGTAGA
>JAJDVB010000185.1 GCA_022826345.1 Alphaproteobacteria bacterium | reverse complement strand
GCGGCTGGTGCGCCTCAACATCATGCACCGCCGATGCATCCTCAACATCAAGGACCCGCCCAAAACCCCGCCAAACGATGACAGGCAAATCGAACTCCAACTTACCTCTGCCTAAACCGGACAGCAGTGGAACGAGTCCGGGCATGACGACGTGGGAGGTGTGGCGCGGTCGGAGAGTCGGCGCGCCAGGCCATCCAGAGCCGTTTCAGGGCCGGTCAGGCGGCCTGGCGGGCTCCGGCTCGCTGGAGCATGACGTCCTCCTGGTCTTCGGGAACGTAGAAGTAGTCGCCCAGCCTCGGGGCATGCCCGAGATCGCCCAAGAGTCTGCGCTGACGCGGCGTGCACGCGTCCATGGCGCCGGCCATGGTGGGGAAGTCGTAGGGCTTCAGGAACATCTGCGCGTAGTTGTAGAGCAGTGTCTTGCGGCCCTTCCCGGAATGATTCGGCGCAGGCCCGTGCCAGAGCGCGTGGCTGAACAGGTAGCAATCGCCCGCCTTTCCGCCCAATTGGACGGCGCCCGGCGTGTGGGGGGTGGGGGCCGCGTCGCTGTCGAACGGGATCTGCCGCAGATGACTGCCGGGGAAGACGGTGAAATTACCGTTGTCCGTCCCCTGGACATCGGTGAGAAGGTAGAGCGCCTTCACCGCCAGCGGCCTGCTGGTCTCGGTCACCCGGATTTGCCGGAGCGCCTGCCCGCCGTCCGTATGGATGAAGCCGGGGAACTCGGTCGTGGATGCACGAACGATGGCCTGCGACATGCTGAGCACGATGTTGGGGCCCATGAGCTCAAGGATCGGATCGAAAACGTTGGGCCGGTCGATGAGGTCCCGGAAGGGCTGGGCGTATCCGAGGAGATCGCGGCGATCCATGAAGGAGTCGAGGTCGTTCGCGGTCGCGTTGCGCTCCACCCAGGCGTAATGGCCGAACGGCAGGCCCGATACCGGCTCCCATCCCGTCTGAGGGCGCAGGGAGTCGATCAGCCCGCAGTAGAGCGACACTTCCTGCGGATCCAGCGCGCCTTCCAGATGGATGTAGCCATCGACCGCCCACTGGCGGCGCTGCTCATCGGTCAAGGTCGGCATGGCGGGATCCTCGTCCGGTTCGGCGCATTGGATGCGACGTAGGGATTATTCCATTCCTGACTTGGGCGGTATAGATCGTCATCAGGCGCGCGCGGACGGCCCGTAGGCGAGGTACATGGGCTCGCCGTCGGCGAAGCGCGTGGGCCGCAGCGGGCGGATGTCGAAGGGCGACTCAGAACCGAGCACGGCAGCGGCCACGCATTCCCCCACCGCCGGAGAGAGCTTGAGGCCGTGGCCGGAGAAGCCGGCGGCGATGTAGAGCCCCTCCAGCCCCGGCGCCCAGCCGAGGATCGGGTGGAAATCGGGCGTGATGTCGTAGGCGCCCGAGACCGTGCGCGCGACCCTGGCATCGACGAAATCCGGCAGCCGCTCGGCCAGCGCCTTGTCGAGACGCGCGCGGTGGCGGGCTTCGTCCTCCGCCGGCGCAGGCGCGGCGGGGTCGGCAACCTCCGGCATCTCGTTGGGATAGGCCACGGCCAGCAGGTAGGGCCCCATGTCGGGGCGCATCACGACGTTAGAGTTGCCGTCGGTGATGCATGTGCGGATCGTCGGGCGGCCCGGCGGCTGCTCCAGATAGGCCATGTCGAGGCGGCGGCGCTCGATCGGCGCGTCGATGCCGAGCGGGCCGAGCAGATCGGCGATCCAGGCGCCGGTCGCGGCGATCACGATGGGCGCCTCGATGCGGCCCTCCGTGGTGTCCACGCCCACAACGCGACCGTCCGCCGTGGCGATACCCTCCACCCGGAGCCCGGAGTGGAGCGCAGCCCCGGCCGCCTGGGCGGCGGCGAGCCAGCTCAGCACCATGCGGGTCACGTCGATGTAGCCGCCGTTGGGCTCCCAGGCGCCGCCGGCGAGATCGTCGGTGACCAGCGCGGGCTCCAGCGCCTTGATCTCGTCGGGGCTGGCGAAGCGGGTGTCGACGCCGAGTTGGCGGCCGAGGTCGACGTTGCGCCGGCAGGCCTCGACCTGCGCCTCGACCACCAGCAGCATGTAGCCGAGCCTGACGTAGCCGGGATCGCCGACGCCGACCTCCGCCTGCCAGTTGTTGAGCACGTCGAAGCCCCGGATCGCCATCTCGACCATCAGCGCGTTCGAGTAGTGCTGGCGGATCTGGCCGAAGGTGCGGCCCGACATGCCGCCGACCGGCGGCCGTTCGTCCACCACCACGACCCTGCGGCCGGACTGCCGCGTGAGCTGGAAGGCGATGCTCGCCCCCATGATCCCGGCGCCGACCACCACGATATCGGCCGCGCCCAGCCGCTCCCTGCCCTGCCCCGTCATCTCCACCCCGCCGTGCACCCTCGCCGCGCGCGAATCCGGCGCGGGAGACTAGCATGCTGGATCGCACGGCGGTTAGGATCGCGGGGCATCGGGACAGGGCAGATTCGGGGGCCGCGACGGTTGATTGACGACCGACCAGAGACGAGCGGCGCCCCGGCTCTCGCGTAGGGGCGGACCGGTGACACGTCCCGCCGGCCGCGCGCCCGTGCTTTCCGTGCGCGACGTGCGCACGCGCTTTCGCACCCCGGGCGGGGGCATGGTGCATGCGGTGAACGGCATCGGCTTCGACCTGCACGAGGGCGAGCTGCTCGGCGTGGTGGGCGAGAGCGGCTCGGGCAAGAGCGTGACCATGCTCTCGCTGCTCAAGCTGTTGCCGATGCCGCCGGCGGAAATTACTTCCGGCCAAGCCTTGCTCGAGGGCGAGGACCTGCTCGCGCTCGACGCTGCGCGTCTGCGCCACGTGCGGGGCGCCAAGGTGGGCTTCATCTTTCAGGATCCGATGGCCTCGCTCAACCCGGTGCTGAGCGTGGGCTACCAGCTTACAGAGCCGCTCCGGACGCATCTGGGCCTGAGCCGGCGCGCGGCGCGGCGGCGGGCGGCGGCGCTGCTGGAGGGGGTGGGAATTCCCGCGGCGGAAAGCCGCCTCGGCGACTTCCCGCACCAGTTCTCGGGCGGGATGCGCCAGCGCGTGATGATCGCGATGGCGCTCGCCTGCGATCCCAAGGTGCTGATCGCCGACGAACCCACGACAGCGCTCGACGCTACCATCCAGGCTCAGATCCTGGACCTGCTGCAACGGCTGCGGCGCGAGCGCGGCATGGCGATCATCTGGATCACTCACGATCTCGGGGTGGTCGCCGGCCTCGCTGACCGTGTGATGGTGATGTACGGCGGGCAGGCAGTGGAGCGCGCGGATGTGCGCTCGCTCTACGCGAGGCCCCAGCACCCCTACACGCGGAGCCTCCTGCGCGCATTGCCGAAGCTGGAGGGCGGCAGCAGCGGCGAGCGCCTCGCCAGCATCCCCGGCCAGCCGCCCATGCTGTTGCAGGCGCCCGAGGCCTGCCCCTTCGCGCCCCGCTGCGCCCACGCCTTCGCCCGCTGCCGGGCGGAGAACCCGGCGCTCGCCCCGGTGACCGACGGCCACGAGGTCGCCTGCTGGTACGACACGCACGCGGGAGTGCCCCGTGCAGCCTGAGTCGTCAGAGCCCCTCGTCGCGGTCGAGAACCTGACCAAGCACTTCCCGATCCTGCGGGGGGTCCTGCGCCGCCAGGTGGGCAGCATGCGGGCGGTGGACGGGCTCGACTTCGCGATCCATCCGCGCGAGACGCTGGGCCTCGTAGGCGAGAGCGGTTGCGGCAAGTCGACCGTCGGCCGCATGATCCTGCGTCTCTACACGCCGACGGCGGGGCGGGTGCGGTTCCGCGGCGAGGACATCACGGCGCTCCAGGGCGAGGCGCTGAGGAAGCTGCGCCCGCACATGCAGATGATCTTCCAGGACCCGCAGGACAGCCTGAACCCGCGCATGACCGTGGGCAGCATCGTCGGCGAGCCGCTGCGCGAGCACGGGGTGGCGGCGGGCGCTGCGTTGAGGGAGCGCGTGGAGGCGCTGCTGGATGCCGTGGGCCTCGTCCCCGCCTTCGCCAACCGCTACCCGCACGAGTTCTCCGGCGGGCAGCGCCAGCGCATCGGCGTGGCCCGCGCGCTCGCGCTCAATCCCGAGTTCGTCGTCTGCGACGAGCCGATCGCGGCGCTTGACGTCTCGATCCAGGCGCAGGTGGTGAACCTGCTGAAGGAGCTGCAGGAGCGTCTCGGCCTCACCTACCTCTTCATCTCCCACGACCTGCGCATGGTGCGCCACGTCGCCGACCGGGTGGCGGTGATGTATCTCGGCAAGATCGTAGAGCTGGCTGCCAGCGACGCGCTCTACGAGGAGCCGCTTCACCCCTACACGCGCGCGCTGCTCTCGGCCGTGCCCACGCACGATCCCGAGCGCGAGGCCACGCGCAAGCGCATCATCCTGGAGGGCGACGTGCCGAGCCCTGCCGCGCCGCCGCCGGGCTGCCGCTTCAGCACTCGCTGCCCGGTGGCGGTGGCGGAATGCTCTGAGAGAGAGCCGGAGTGGCGCACGCTCCGCCCCGGCCACCAGGTCGCTTGTCACCTGGCGGAATGATGACAGATGATGCGGGGCGTGCCGACAGGGGCGCGCCCCACCCCTCCCAGCTGGAGGCCCGCGACATGCTCAGACAATGCCTGTTCAGCTTGACGATCGCCGCGGTTGCGGTGGCGATGCTCTCCACTGCGGCCCTTGCCGAGCGCGGCCGCGACGGCCATCTCAAAATCCTCTATTGGCAGGCGGTCTCGACCGTCAATCCATACCTCTCCGGCGGCACCAAGGACATCGAGGCGGCGTCGCTGGTGCTGGAGCCGCTGGCCCGCTACGACGATACGGGGACCATGATCCCGGCGCTCGCCGCCGACATTCCCACCGTGGAGAACGGCGGCGTGGCGGCCGACCTCATGTCCATCACCTGGCCACTCAGGCAAGACATCGTGTGGTCCGACGGCACGCCGTTCACCGCCACCGACGTGGTGTTCTCCGCCGAGTACTGCCTGAACGAGGAGATGGGCTGCAATCCCCTCTCCAGCTTCACCGATGTCACCGGAGTCGAGGCGCTGGACGACCACACCGTGCGCATTAGCTTCGGTGTGGCCAAGCCCTTCCCCTACGGGCCCTTCGTCGGCTCCACCTCACCCATTCTGCAGAAGGCGCAGTTCGAGAACTGCACCGGCGTCCGGGCGCAGACCTGCACGGAGCAGAATTTCGGTCCCATCGGCACCGGCCCCTTCAAGGTGGACGAGTTCCGCGCCAACGACGTGATCATCCTCTCGGCCAACGAGAACTACCGCGAGACGAACAAGCCCGCCTTCGCCACCGTCACCTTCAAGGGCGGCGGCGACGCCACCTCCGCCGCCCGCGCCGTGCTCTCCACCGGCGAGTTCGATTACGCCTGGAACCTGCAGATCGAGCCCGAGGTGCTGGAGCAGATGGTGGCCAACGGCAAGGGCCAAGTGGTCGCCGGCTTCGGCACGATGGTGGAGCGCCTGGTGGTCAACCAGACCAACAACGATCCTGACCTCGGCAAGGACAAGCGCTCGCTCCACCTCGACGGCACCAACCCGCACCCCTTCCTCTCTGACCCGGCGGTGAGCCGCGCGCTGTCGCTGGCGATCGACCGCCAGATCCTGGTCGATTTCGGCTACGGCGCGGCCGGCCAAGTCACCTGCAACGTGCTGCCCGCGCCGCCGGTCTACGCGTCTGCCGCCAACGACGCCTGCACAACCCAGGACATCGAGGAGGCCAACCGCATTCTCGACGAGGCCGGCTGGCTGCCGGGCGACGACGGGGTGCGGGAGAAGGACGGCGTGCGCCTCTCGATCCTCTACCAGACCTCCACCAACTCCGTGCGCCAGGGCACGCAGGCGCTGATCAAGCAGATGTGGGGGCAGATCGGGGTCGAGACGGAGCTGCGCAATATCGATGCGGCGGTGTTCTTCGGCGGCGACCCGGCCAGCCCCGACACCTACATGAAGTTCTACGCCGACATCCAGATGTACACGAACAACTTCGACGGCGTGGACCCCGAAGCCTACATGGCCAACTGGCGTTGCTCGGAAATCCCGGGGCCCGAGAACCAATGGCTCGGCGGCAACATCGCGCGCGCCTGCAACGCGGAGTACGACGCTCTTGCTGCGGAGATGGCCGTGACGGCATCGCTGGACGAACGCGCCGACATCGGCAAGCGGATGAACGACATCATCGTCCAGAACCAGTATGTGATCCCGCTGATCTGGCGGGCGAGGATCTCGGCGCATGCGAACACGCTGAAGGGCGTGCGCGTGAACCCGTGGGATTCGGAGCTGTGGAACATCGCGGACTGGCATCGCTGACGCTAGGGCACGTTTGGGCCGCGCGGGAACCTACCCGGTTGCCGTAGGGCCCGCGTTGCACATGCGGTGCGGTCCAAGAAGCCCCCACCTCACCCCAGCCCTCTCCGCCCCCAGGGGCGGAGAGGGAGAACGGGCGGCGCAGCCACGTTCCCCCTCCGCCTTCGGGGGAGGGGGACAGGGGGAGGTGGGGGTACTTGGTCCACTGAGTTCGCGCAAGGCCGGTTTTAGCTCTGGAGCGGTAATCCGCCTGGTCGCGGGCCGCCTCGATGTTTCAGGGTAATCGGCGGGGGCGATGACCCACTACATCATCCGCCGCCTGCTCTTCGCGGTGCCGACGCTGATCGCGATCAGCTTCATCCTCTTCGCCCTTCTCGACCTCGCGCCCAACGACCCCACCGGCCAGCTGCCGCTCACCATCCCGGCGGAAGCGCGCGAGCAGATCCGCGAGTCGCTCGGGCTCGGGGAGGCCTTCCACATCCGCTACGCCAAGTGGATGGAGCAGTTCTTCGTCAACGAGCCCCTCAACCTCATCGAGCGCGCCTTCGGCGTGGAAATCGGCGCTTCCGAGGAGCGCCTGCGCGTGCGCTCCTGGGCGACGCGCAGCCCTGTCGTGGACCTCATCATCGAGCGGCTGCCGCAGACGCTCTGGGTGGTGGGCCTCTCCTACCTGATCGGCATCCTCATCGCGATCCCGATCGGCATCATCTCCGCCTACCGGCAGTATTCCTGGTTCGACCAGGTGGGCACCTTCGTCTCCATGATCGGCTTCTCGGTGCCGACCTTCTTCACCGGCCTGCTCGCGATCATCGTCTTCAGCGTCAGCCTGCAATGGCTGCCGTCGATCTACGACACCACGCACCGGGTGACCGACCTCGGGAGCTTCTGGGTGCAGATCAAGCAGATGGCGATGCCAGTGATGGTGCTGGCGCTCTTCAACGCGGCGCAGATCAGCCGGTTCATGCGCGCTGCGGTGCTGGACAACCTGACGCAGGACTACGTGCGCACCGCCCGCGCCAAGGGCCTGCGCGAGCGGGTCGTGCTGTTCATTCACGTGCTGCGCAACAGCCTGATTCCGGTGGTGACCCTGATCGCTTTGGGTATTCCCACCGTCTTCGGCGGCGCCATCATCACCGAAAAGATCTTTCGGGTGAACGGCATCGGCGAGCTTCTCATCACCGCGATCCAGGGTGCCGACATCCCCCTGGTGCAGACGCTTTCCTTCCTGTTCGCGGTGCTGATCGTGCTCTTCAACCTGGTCGCGGACGTGCTGTACGGCATTCTCGATCCGCGCATCCGCTACGGCTGAGCGATGCCGGCGGCGCCCTCGTCCAGCCTCTCCGCCCCCTCGCGCGGGGCACAGCGCCATCGCTCGCTCTGGATGGACGTGTGGCTCGCCTTCCGCAACCACACCGGCGCGCTGGCGGGCGCAGGCGTGTTCATCGCCATCGCGCTCGCGGTCGCCGTCGGTCCGCTGATCCACACGATTGACCCGAACTACCTCGACATCCTGGCGAAGAACCAGGGCCCCTCGCTCAAGCACCCGATGGGGACCGACAACCTCGGTCGCGACACACTGGCCCAGGTGCTGGCGGGCGGGCGCATATCCCTCGCGGTCGGCTTCACCGCGATGATGATTGCGCTTGTACTGGGCACGCTGGTGGGCGTGCTCGCAGGATTCTTCAGAGGGCTCGACGGTCTCTTGATGCGGCTCACCGACATGTTCCTGGCGCTGCCGCTTCTGCCGCTCTTGCTGGTGGTCATCATGCTGTTCCGGGACAGCTTGCGCGCCGCATTCGGCCCGGAGACCGGGATCTTCCTGCTGGTGGTGTTCATCATCGGCATCACGAGCTGGATGCAGACCGCGCGCATCGTGCGGGGCGACGTGCTGGCGCTCCGCGAGCGCGAGTTCGTGACCGCGGCGCGGAGCATCGGGACGCGCAGGCGGCGCATCATCACCCGCCACATCCTGCCCAACGTGCTGAGTCCGATCATGGTGTCCGCGACGCTCGGCATCGCCAACGCGATCATCACGGAATCGGCGCTTTCGTTCTTAGGGCTGGGCTTCCCGCCGGACTTTCCGACCTGGGGGCGGCTGCTCTTCGACGGCGCCAACTTCATCTCGGTCACGCCGGAGCGCGTGCTCTGGCCCGGACTGGCCATCTCGCTCACGGTGCTGAGCGTCAACTACATCGGCGACGGCTTGCGCGACGCGCTCGATCCGCGGCTCAGGGGCGCGTAGGGCGCACACACCCGAATATCAGGTCGTAATGACTGCCGAGGCAGGCATCGACTAAGTCGCCGGCTGCGCGGCGGACGACCGGCCCTTCGACATCCGGAGCAAACACGGTACGCTCTCGTCCATCCCCTATGGGGTGGAGCTGAACGACATCCCGATGATGCTCATCCGGCGCAATAGCGGGGGAACGCGCTCATGAAACCTGCTCCATTCGCCTACGTCAGGCCGGAAAGCCTCGAAGACGCCATCGGCCTGCTGGACGAGCACGGGGAGGACGCGAGAGTTCTTGCCGGCGGCCAGAGCCTGATGGCCACCCTCAACATGCGGCTCTCCGCTCCCCAGATTCTGGTCGATATCGGCCGCGTGCCGGGCCTTGCGGGCATCGAGGAAACCGACGATGGGCTTCGGATCGGCGCCATGACCCGCCATGCCGAGGTGGAGGCCTCGGACCTCGTCGCCTCCCGGGCGCCGCTCATCGCCAGCGCCATGCCGCATATCGCCCATCCGGCGGTCCGCAATCGCGGCACGTTCGGCGGCTCCCTCGCGCTCGCCGACCCGGCGGCCGAGCTCCCGGCCTGCGCGGTCGCCCTCGGCGCGCGGATGACGATTGCGGGGAAGGGCGGCACCCGAACCGTGGATGCGGACGCGTTCTTCCAGGGCCTCTACGAGACTGCCCTCGAGCCGGGCGAGGTGCTGACCGCAGTCGACGTTCCGGGCATCGGCGCGGGCTGGAAGTCGGGCTTCATGGAACTGGCGCGGCGGCACGGCGACTACGCGATGATCGGACTCGCCGCCCATGTCGAGATGGCGGACGGCAGGTTCGGCCAGGGCCGCCTCGTGTTCTTCGGGGCGGGCGAGCGGCCCGTCTCCGCTGTGCGGAGCGCGGCGCTGCTCGAAGGCGAGAGCTGGTCGGACGCCCTCGGCGCCCGGATCGCCGATGCACTCAAGGAAGAGCTCGACCCGTTCGAGGACCTGAATGCGGATGCGGCGATGCGCCGGCATCTCGCCGGGGTGCTCGCCACGCGTGTTCTAGCCCCGATGGCGGCCTGAGGGAGGGGAGCGATGGAAAGGACCGTCGAAGTCGGCCTGCGGGTCAACGGCGAGCGGGCGAGCCGCCGCATCGAGGCGCGGATGAACCTGGTGGACTTCCTGCGCGAGGAGCTCGGCCTCACCGGCAGTCATGTCGGCTGCGAGCACGGCGTGTGCGGCGCCTGCACCGTGCGGGTGGACGGGCGCATCGTGCGCGGCTGCCTCATGCTGGCCGCGCAGGCGGACGGCGCCGATGTCTGGACCATCGAGGGGCTGAGCGACACGGGCGAGATCCGCGACCTCCAGGGGGCATTCGTCGAGCGCAACGCGCTGCAGTGCGGCTACTGCACCCCCGGCATGCTGCTGACCTTGGCCGAGCTCAGGGAACGCAATCCCGCCGCGAGCCGGCAGGAGATCCGCGAATTTATCTCGGGAAATTACTGCCGGTGTACGGGCTACGAGGCGATCGTGGATGCGTTCGAGATGGCCCGCGCGCGCGAAGGAGGCCCGTCATGACCGATCTCATCGCGGACCGCTGGCTCCTCGATCGCCCGAACTCCTATATCGGCCGGTCGGTTCCGCGCCCCAATGCGCCCCGCCTCGCGGAAGGGCACGGCGCCTTCGTCGACGATATCGAGACCGGCGGGCGGGCGGGGCACGCGGCCTTCGTGCGCTCTCCCCACGCGCATGCCCGGATCGGGTCCATCGACGCGGAAGCAGCCATGGCAGCACCAGGGGTGATCGCGGTCGTGACCGGACGCGAGCTCGCGGAGATACACGACCCCTGGGTCGGCGTGCTGTCGCATCTGAAAGGCCTCAAGTCGGCACCGCAATATGCACTGCCGCTGGAGACGGCGACCTGGCAGGGCGAGGCGGTGGTCGCGGTGGTCGCCGAGAGCCGCGCCAGGGCCGAGGATGCGGCGGAGCTCGTGAAGATCGACTGGGAGGTGCTGCCCGCCGTCACCGACGCCCAGACCGCGCTCGACCCCGCCACGACCGTCATCCACGAAAGCCTCGGCGACAACCTCGCCTGGCGGCGCAATGCTGATTTCGGCGATATCGAGGCGGCCTATGCGGAGGCCGACCATATCGTCGAGGAAACCTATGTCTTCGCCCGGCACACCGGGGTGTGCGTCGAGCCGCGCGCCATCCTCGCGGACTGGAACCCGGGGGAAGGACAGCTCACCGTGTGGCACAACAACCAGTGCCCGCACATGGTGCAGAACATCCTCGCGACCCATTTCCGCCTGGACGAACACCGGGTCCGCGTCATCGCGCGCGATGTCGGCGGATCGTTCGGGATCAAGGTCCACACCTATGCGGACGAGATCGCGACCGTCGGGCTCTCGCTCCTGCTCAAGCGGCCGGTCAAGTTCGTGGCGGACAGGCTGGAGAGCTTCCTGTCCGACATCCACGCGCGCGACCAGCGGGTCGTGGGGAAGGTCGCCGTCAGGGACGACGGCACCATTCTCGCGTTCGAGATCGACGCGCTCAGCGGGATCGGCCCCTATTCAATGTACCCGCGCACGAGCGGCATCGAGGCGAACCAGATCGTGAACCTGACGGGCGGCCCCTATGCGTTCGACCACTACCGGGCGCAGGCGACCGTCGTCTTCCAGAACAAGAACATGATGTGCCAGTACCGCGCGGTCGGACACCCGGTCAAATGCGCGGTGACCGAGGGGCTCGTGGATGCGGCGGCGCGCGCGACCGGCCTCGATCCGGCCGAGATTCGCCGCAGGAACCTGCGCGCGGACGACTCCTATCCCTGCAAGTCGGCGCAGGGGCTGCCGTTCGAGAACCTTTCGCACCAGGAAAGCCTCGCGAAGCTCCTGGACGCGATGGACTACGACGCCCTGAAGGCGGAGCGCGACGCCCTTCGCGCCGAGGGGGTCTATCGCGGCATCGGCCTTGCCAGCTTCATCGAGGTGACGAACCCGTCCGCGATGTTCTACGGCGTGGGCGGCGCGCGCATATCCGCCCAGGACGGGGCGACGATGCGCCTCGACGCCAGGGGCAACGTGTTCGTCGCGACGGGCGCGACCGAGCAGGGCCAGGGCATGGAAGCGGTGATCTCGCAGGTCGCGGCGACGGCCGTCGGCGTTCCTCCCGAACGGCTCAAGATCGTCACCGGCGACACGGACCACACGCCCTATGGCGGCGGCACATGGGCCTCGCGCGCGGCCGGCATAGGCGGAGAGGCGGTGGCCCAGGCGGGCCGCGCGCTCAGGCAGCAAATTCTGCGGGCGGCGGCGGTCATGCTGCAGGAGGAGGCGGAGAACCTGGACATCCAGGGCGGGGTCGTGGTGGACAGGGGGACCGGCGCAGAACGCATCGGCCTCGATGAGGTCGGGCGCGTCTGCTACTACCGGCCCGATACCCTGCCGGACGGCTTCCAGTCGGAGCTGGTCGCGACTCGCCACTATGTCCCGCGCCAATACCCCTTCGCCTTCACCAACGGCGCGCAGGCTTCATACCTGGAGGTCGATGTCGAGACCGGCTTCATCTCCCTGCTGGGTCACTGGTGCATCGAGGACTGCGGCACCGTCATCAACCCGCTGCTCGTGGACGAGCAGATCCGGGGCGGTATCGTGCAGGGGCTGGGCGCCGCGCTCTGGGAGCAGTGCGTGTACGACAGCGACGGGCAGCTGCTGAACGCCACCATGGCGGACTATCTCGTGCCCATGGCAGCGGAGCTGCCCGACATGCGTTGCGGCCATGCGGTCTCGCCCACGTTCGAGTCCGATCTCGGCGCCAAGGGGGCGGGAGAAGCCGGCACCTGCGGCGCGCCGGCTGCGGTGATGAACGCGCTCAACGACGCGCTCGCGCCATTCGCCGCGCGGCTCACCGACATGCCCTTCACGCCCCAGAAGGTGCTGCGCGCGCTCGGCAAGATTTGAGTGTCGGTCGGCGTGCAGTTTTGACCCCGAAGTATCGAACCGCTTGAATAGCTGATCGCGCCGACTGGCGCGCGACCCACGCGCTGAATAACAATCGGGAAAACGTGGTCTGAAGGTCACCGTAAGGCGAAGACCGTTTCCGCGTAGCTGGTGTTCTTGCAACAAGTTGGTACGAGGGCCGTCGTGGATAACCTGGAAAGACTCGATTCCCTTCTTCGAGAATTCGACGAGTTGGGTCGGCATTCTGTCGGCTATCCCTGCAATCTGGATTTCGACTACACGGCTCTGCTGCCCTTCATGCGGCACGCTCTCAACAACGTGGGCGACCCCTTCCACGACAGCAACTTCCAAAGCAACACCCACGAGATCGAGCGAGAGGTCATCGGAATCTTCGCCGACTTGATGCACATCTCGCGCGAACAGGTTTGGGGCTACGTCACCTCGGGCGGCACCGAGGGCAACATGTATGGTCTCTACCTGGGGCGGGAACTCTTTCCCGACGGCGTGGTCTATTTCTCGCAGGATACTCACTACAGCGTGGTCAAGATCATGAGCGTGCTGAAGGTGCGCAACATCATGATCAGGAGCCAGGACAACGGTGAGATCGATTACGACGATCTCCACGAGACGATTCGCATCAACCGTGACGCGCCCGCGATCGTGATGGCGAACATCGGCACGACGATGAAGGGCGCGGTAGACGACGTGAGCAAGATCCGCGACATCCTGGACGACCTCGCGGTGACCCGATCCTACCTGCACGCGGACGCTGCGCTCAGCGGCATGATCTTGCCGTTCGTGGACGATCCGCAGCCATACGGGTTCGACGCAGGCTTCGACAGTGTTGCCATCAGCGGGCACAAGATGGTGGGCTCGCCACTGCCCTGCGGCGTCGCGCTGACCCGGCGCGAATACGTCTCGCGCATCGCGCGCGCCGTCGAGTACGTAGGCGTGTTGGACACCACGCTCACGGGCTCACGCAACGCCATCACGCCGCTGATGATGTGGTACGCGTTCGAGCAGAAGGGGCTGGAGGGCTTCGGGCACATCGTGAACGGATGCCTCGAGACGGCGGAGTACGCGGTCAAGCGCTTCAACGACGGCGGCATCCCCGCGTGGCGCAACAGGAACTCTGTCACCGTCGTGTTTCCCAGACCGCCGGCAGATGTCGTGCGCAAGTGGCAGCTCGCGCCCTACGAGGACATCGCGCACCTCATCGCGATGCCGCACGTGACGCGCGAGACCATCGACGCCGTGGTGGACGATTGCGTTCAGGAAGCATCGGCACCAAAGGACGAAACGGGGACAGCCGCATGAGCAGGATTGTCGTCATCGCCAACAACGAGGCGGGCGTCATCGCCGACATCGCCGGGGCCTTGGCCGAGCGCAACATCAATATCGAAACCATCAGCGCAGAGGCGCTGGGGGAGAAGGGCGCGATAACGCTCACCGCGGACGACCACGACGGCGCGCTGCGCGCGCTGACAGACGCAGGCTTCAAGACGGTATCCGACGAATCGCTCGTCCTGAGACTGCGCGACGAGCCGGGCGCGCTGGCCAGGCTGGCGGAGAGGTTCAAGCAGGCCGGTGTGAATATCCGGAGCCTGCACTTCCTGGACCGCCGAAACGGCTACGCTACGGTCGCCATATCCGCCGACGATCGCGCCAAAGCGGAGTCGCTCGTAGAGCCGGAGACGGCAGTATGAGGGAGGCGACACGAGGCGTAAGTCGTATTGCGGTGAAACCGCCCGGATCGGCGCCCGCTACTCCCGGCTCTCCCTGATCCACCCGTTCTCGAACGCCGGGCCGTCGCAGCCGCAGAAGCGGGCGATGCGGTCGAGTTCGCGCCCGATGCGCTCCAGCCGGCCCTTGCCGAGGCGCACGCCGCGCTCGGGCCAGAGCGCCCGCACGCAGAGGCGGCCCTCCCGGCGGCGCATGTCGATACGCCCGACCAGCCGGTCGCCCTCCAGCAGTGGGAAAACGTAGTAGCCGTATTCGCGCTTCTTTTCCGGCACGTAGATCTCGATGCGATAGCGGAAGCCGAACAGCCATTCGGCGCGCTTGCGGTCGCGCAGCAGCGGGTCGAAGGGGCTGAGCACACGCACCCCGCCGGGTGGCTCCGGCGCCCTTTCGGCCCGCTCGCATATGTCGGGACGCGCGAAGAAGCGGCGGGCCTCGCCGGAGCGTGCGCCTTCCACCGCGACCTCGACCAGTTCACCGGAGTCGCGGGCGGTACACCAGGACCGCGCCTCGTCGAGAGTGGCCGTGTCCCAGAAGGCTGCGATCTCCCGCGCGGACGCGAAGCCGAGCCGGTCGAGCGCGCTCGCGCAGGCCCAGTCCAGCGTTTCCCGCTCGTTCGGCACGGCGGCGCGAGCTGAGGCCGGGATCACGCGGTCGGCCAGGTCGAAGACCTTCTGGAAGCCCTCGCGCCGGTCGATGGCGAGCGCGCCGGTGCGCCAGAGGAATTCCAGCGCCGTCTTCGACGGATGCCAGTCCCACCAGGCGGATGCGTCACGCCGCCGGCCGCCGCCGAGCTCGCGCGCCATGACGGACCCACCCTCACGGATGCGCTCCAGCACCTCGTCGAACCGCTCCCCGAACTCGGCTCCGCGCCACTTTTGCCAGCGCGCGCGCAGCATCTCGGCGTCGCGGCGGAACCGCAGCCGCCAGTGGGGATAGAACGACATGGGGATGACCGACGCATCGTGGGTCCAGTGCTCGAACAGCGTGCGCCGCCGTTCCAGAAGGTCGTTGAGCTGTTGCGGCCGGTAGCTCCTGCGCCGGGAGGCCAGGATCATGTGGTGAGCGCGTTCGACCGTGGCGATGCTGTCGATCTGGACGAATCCCAGCCGCTCGATCAGCCCTGTGAGATCCTCTCCCTCCGGCGGCCGCCCAAGGCCGTGCCGGTCCAGGAACAGCTTGCGGGCGGCCCGGTTGGAGAGGCACGGCAACGGCTTGCCAGCACTGTCACGCATGACGACCTCGCCCCGATCCCTTGAACCCACAACCGATCACTGTACTCCCGTCCTTGCCAGGAGTATTTCAGCAGCCGTCCGGCCCACCACCCGTATGAGGAGAGCCGCGCGGCCATGGACCTGCGCAACATCGCCATCATCGCCCATGTCGATCACGGCAAGACGACCCTGGTCGACGCGCTGCTGCGCCAGAGCGGCACGGTGCGCGCGAACCAGCCGATGCAGGAGCGCGCGCTCGACAGCGGCGAGCTCGAACGCGAGCGCGGCATCACGATCCTGGCCAAGTGCACCGCGATCGACTGGCAGGGCGTGCGCATCAACATCGTCGATACCCCCGGCCACGCGGACTTCGGCGGCGAGGTCGAGCGGGTGCTCGGCATGGTCGACGGCGTGCTCGTCCTGGTGGATGCCGCCGAAGGCCCGATGCCTCAGACGAAGTTCGTGGTCGACAAGGCGCTCCGGCTCGGGCTCCGGCCAATCGTGGCGATCAGCAAGATGGATCGCGCGGACGCCCGGCCCGAGATCGTGCACGAAGCCGTCTTCGACCTGTTCGACGCCTTGGGAGCGACCGAGGAACAGCTCGACTTCCCCCTGGTCTACAGCTCGGCGCGCGACGGCTGGGCCTCGCGCGATGCGGCCACAGCAGGGGCCGACATGACCGCGCTTTTCGAGACCGTCATCACGCACGTGCCCGCGCCTTCCACGGATCGGGACGGGCCATTCCGCATGTTGATCAGCCTGCTGGAGGCCGACCCCTTTCTCGGCCGGCTGGTGAGCGGCCGCGTGCTCTCCGGCCAGGTGGCAGCGAACCAAACCGTGACGGTGCTCGGCACGGACGGCGCGGTGGTCGAGGTCGCGCGCCTCACCAAGCTGCTTCGCGCGCGTGGGCTGGAACGGATCGCGGTGGAGGGCGCCGGGGCCGGCGAGATCGTGACGCTTGCGGGCCTCAAGACCGCGTCGGTGGCGGACACCGTCGCCGCCTCCGGGAACTGCGCCGCGATCCCGGCCGAACCGATCGATCCGCCGACCATCGCAATGGTGTTCTCGATCAACGACTCGCCGCTCGCGGGACAAGAGGGAACGCAGCTCACTTCGCGCATGATCGCAGCGCGCCTCGCCCGCGAAGCCGAGGGCAATGTCGCGATCAGGGTGAACGGCATGGCGGAGGACGGCGCCTTCGAGGTCGACGGCCGTGGCGAGCTTCAACTCGCGGTGTTGATCGAGACCATGCGCCGCGAGGGCTTCGAGCTCTCCATCGGTCGCCCGCGGGTGCTGATGCGTGAAGACATCAAGGGTGGCCCGCCGCTCGAGCCCATCGAAGAAATCCAGATCGATGTGGACGAAGCCTTCGTCGGCGACGTGGTGACTGCGCTCGCCGAGCGGCGCGCGGAGCTGATCGAGCTCAGGCCCTCGGGACGGGACAAGATCAGGGCGCTGTTTCATGGCCCGACGCGCGGCCTGATCGGCTTTAACGGCGAGCTGCTCACGGTGACCCGGGGCACGGCGATCATGCATCGGCTGTTTCACGGCTATGCGCCGTTCAAGGGCCCGCTGCCGGGACGGCAGATCGGCGCGCTGGTCTCAAGCGCGGACGGCAGAGCAGTCGCGTACGCGCTCTGGAATCTGGAGCCGCGGGGCACGCTCTTCATCGAGCCGGGAATGCCCGTCTACGGCGGCATGATCGTGGGCGAGCACACGCGGCCGCAGGACCTCGACGTTAACCCTCTGAAGAGCAAGCAGCTCACCAACATCCGGGCCGCCGGGAAGGACAATGCCGTGCGCCTGAGCCCGCCTCGGCCGATGCCGCTCGAGGTCGCGCTGGCCTATATCGCGGACGACGAACTGCTCGAAGTGACGCCGGAGTCGATCCGCCTTCGCAAGCGCCTGCTCGACCCCCATGCCCGCCGGCGTGCCGCACGGGCGCAAGCGCGAGCATCCTGATCGTCCGGCCCGCAATCGAACAAGCGCAACACGACGTTGAGACTTTGCTAACCGGAGCCTCCCTGGATAGGAATTACCCGACCCCAGTGGAGCCTCGTCGACCATGGACCAAGACATCCTCTCCGAGCTTGCGCCGAGCGGCACCCTGCGCGCGGGAATCAACCTGTCCAACTTCCTGCTGGTGACGGGCAGGGCATCGTCAGGCGACCCGATCGGCGTCGCACCCGACATGGCGCGCGCGATCGCCGATCGGTTGGGTGTCGCGGTCTCCTACGTCACCTTCGCGTCGCCCGGCGAACTTACCGATGCGGCGGAACGGGATCTCTGGGACATCGGCCTCATCGCCGCGGAGCCTGCGCGCGCGAAGACGATCGCGTTCTCTCCGCCATACGTCGAGATCGAGGCGACTTACATGGTTCCCGAGGGCAGCGCGCTCCATGCGATCGACGACGTCGACGGCCCCGGCATCCGCATCGCGGTATCTGACAGGAGCGCCTATGACCTGTACCTGACGCGCCATCTCAAGCACGCCGAGCTGGTGCGCGCGAAGGGTCTTGCGGCTGCCTTCGAGCTCTTCGTGAATGAGAAGCTCGACGCGCTCGCTGGCCTCAGGCCCGGCTTGATCGCGGACGCCGATAAACTCCCCGGCGCTCGGATTCTGGACGGGCGCTTCACGGCCGTCCGGCAGGCGGTGGGCACCGTAACGGCCAACCGTGCGGGCGCCGCCTTTCTGGCCGACTTCGTCGAGGAGGCCAAGGCGAGCGGTCTCGTCGCCCGCCTGATCGATCGCCATGGCGTAACCGGCCGTCTCCTGGTCGCGCCTTAAATCGTCCGGGATATCCCGCCATCCCGGCCCGGCAACCAATTGAGTTATCACCGCACGACAGAGAAGATACCCCACATGTCTGCACACAGCATTCGGTTCCGAGGGCGACACACCTCGTTTGCCGACGTCGAACTTGTTCAGGGAGAGGGACGCCTGCGTCGTCATCTCGGGGGCGGTTGGTGACCGCGATCGCCCGGGGCTTCACCGCCACCAACTGCATGATGGATTTGATATGCGGAAATTTTATAGTTAGAACAATGTGGAGATAGATATGACGGATCGACCGGCCAAAAGCCGAGCAAACACCTCCCGGCCTGGCGAGGGGGAGCCGGGGGCACTATCGGACGCCCAAGTGGCTGGCGATCTCCAGATGTCGCGCGAACAAATGCTCGACCTCGGGCAGAAGGCGCTCGAACTCGTGGTGGATCGGATCGAGAGCCTGCCGGGAGAGAATGCCTGGGAGGGCGAGTTCCGTCAGGTCCTCGAAGACCAGCTGCTCGAGGACCCACCTGAAGACGGGAGGCCGGCAGCGGAGGTAATCGAGAGGGCTGCGCGCGAGGTTCTGCCGTTCACGTTGCGTAACGATCACCCCCGCTCCTTCGGCTTCATCCCGTCGTCGCCCACCTGGCCCGGCGTGGTGGCCGATTTCATGGCTGCCGGCTACCAGATCAACCAGTGCACCTGGCTGGTCGCAAGCGGACCGAGCCAGCTGGAGCTGGTCGTCATCGACTGGTTCAGGCGCTGGATCGGCTATCCGGAGGGCGCGGGCGGCCTCTTCACCAGCGGCGGCTCGGCGGCGAGCGTCGACGCCTTCGTCGCGGCCCGCGAGGCGGCAGGTCACCCCGAACGCGCCAGCGTCTACATGAGCGATCAAAGCCACAGCGCGCTCTCCCGCGCTGCGCTGATCGTGGGGGTCCGGCGCGACCGTATCCGCATGATTCCGAGCGACGCGGACTTCCGCATGGACATGGATGCGCTCGCCAGTGCCGTGGCCGAGGATCGGGACGCGGGATTCAACCCCATTGCGGTCGCCGCCAACGCCGGCACGGTCGGCACAGGCGCCATCGACCGGCTCGAGGAGCTGGCTGACTTCTGCGCGGCGGAAGGCCTCTGGCTGCATGCCGACGCCGCCTACGGCGGCTTCGCGGTGGTGACGGAGCGCGGCAAGCAGCTCCTGCGCGGAATCGAGCGCGCCGATTCGATCGGGCTGGATGCGCACAAGTGGCTCTTCCAGCCCTACGAGGCAGGCTGCCTGCTGGTGAAGGACGAGAAAACGCTCACGGACGCCTTCGGGGTCCGACCCGACATCCTTCAGGACACGGTATGGGGAGCGAACCATCCCAACTTCTCGAACCTCGGCCTGCAACTGAGCCGCTCGGTTCGTGCGCTGAAGGTCTGGATGTCGGTCCAGACCTTCGGCATGGCGGCGTTCCGGCGCGCTGTCGAGAAGGGAATGGAGCTGGCCGAGACGGCGGAAGAGTACATCCGTGAGAGTCCTGTCCTGGAAGCCACGAGTACGCCGACGCTGGGGATCGTGTGCTTCCGGGTCAATCCGGCAGGCGCTGAACTCGATGAGGAAGCGCTGGACAAGGTCAACAGGACCGTGCTCGCACGCATGTTCTGGGACGACCCTGCGTTCATGTCGTCAACGCTGCTGCACGGAACGTTCACGCTCAGGATGTGCATCATCAACCACACCACGACCTGGGACGACGTGCGCGAGACCCTGGAGGCGGTCGAGCGCTTCGGGCAAGAGGCGCTGTCGAAGAGCGACGCGCTCGATCCGCGGCTGCGGGGCGCGTAGGGCTTATCGGTAAGGCGAAAGTTCGGGCGGGAGCCCGTAGGACTCCCGCAGCCGGCGGTACTTGCCGGTGGCGACCATGGCGGCGACGGCGTGCTCGATGGCGTGGTGCAGCTTGTCATTGTCCGCACGGATGGCGAAGCCCACCTCGCGCACCGGGCGGAATACACCGTCGACCAGGCGGTTGCGCGAGTCGGGATCGGCGTTCACCGCCACCGCGCTCACGGTCTGGATGAAGTAGCCCTGCGCGTGCCCCATGGAGACCGGGAAGTGGGTCCAGCGCTCGTCGGGGAAGGAATGGACGTGCATGGGCGCGCGGCCTGCTCCCTCGAACTCCCGATTGAGGGCGTGGGCGAACTGCTCCCCGGTCGAGCCCGACGTAACCGAGGTGACCCGGCCGCTCAGGTCATCCGTCTCGCGAATGCGAAACGGGTTGCCGCGAAGCACCATCAGGTGATCGCCGACCACCAGATAGGGCACGGTCTTGACGTCCACCGGCTCCGCCTCCATGGCGAGCGTGTTGGCCGTGTCCACCTCGCCTGCGGCGAGCGCCGCCGCCAGCTTCGCGCGCGGCAGGCGCACGACCTCCAGTGCGAGGCCGTGGGCCTCGGCGACGGCCTTCGCCATCTCGACCTCGAAGCCCCGCACCACGCCGTCCCTCTTGTAAGCGAAGGGCTGGCCGGTGAGCGCGATGCCGACGGTCAGCGTGTTCCTGCTGTGCAGCGCCTGATTCAGATCGACGTAGTGTGCCGAGGCCGCCGACGCGACGATCAGCGCGAGTAGGAACAGTGCGAGGCTGCGGACCCTGTGAGCCATATTCGTCCCCTTCATCGTTCGGGCGGTGCCGAATCGGCCGCCGGCGCCTCCTCGTCCTCGGGAGGCGGGGCGCCCGCGCCACGGTGCACCAGCGCCGCCAGCAGCTCCTTGGCGCCGATCACGCCGACCAGCCGCCCGCCATCGTCGAGCAGCGGCATCGCCCGCCCGGTCTCGTGGCGCACCTCAAGCGCGGTGCGCATGGTGGTCTCGGGACTGCCGGCGACGATCGTGCCGTTGCCGAGCGAGGCAAGATCGAGGCCTTCCCGGTACGGCACGAGCGCGGCCCGCGCGCCTTCGAGGCTGAACGCCTCCGGCCGCCCGTCCGAGTCCAGCCGGCAGAACATGGCCGATGCCTCGTCAAGCAGGTGAACGCCGTCCTCGCTGCGCAGCAAAGCGAGTGGGCGCATCAACGAGACGCCGCGCAGGACGTTGAGCGGATTCACGTTGGCCACGAACTGACGCACGTAGTCGTCCGCCGGCTCGGTGACGATCTTCTCCGGCGGCCCCACCTGAATGATGCGCCCGCCCTCCATGATGGCGATGCGGGTGCCGATCTTGAGCGCCTCGTCGAGGTCGTGGCTGACGAATAGGATGGTGCGCTGCAGCGTCTGCTGCAACGCCAGCAGCTCGTCCTGCAGGCGCTCGCGGATCAGCGGATCGAGAGCCGAGAAGGGCTCGTCCATCAGCAGGATCTCGGCATCGGTGGCGAACGCGCGCGCGAGGCCCACGCGCTGCTGCATACCGCCGGAAAGCTCGTGCGGATAGTGGTCGAGCCATGAGCCGAGTCCCACCTGGTCGAGCACCTCGGCCACGCGCTTGCGGCGCTCGGCCTTGGGCACGCCGCGCACCTCCAGCCCGAAGGCGACGTTGGCGCCGATGGTGCGCCACGGCATCAGCGCGAATTGCTGGAAGACCATGGAGACGCGGTTCATGCGAAGCTGGCGCATGAACTTGGGGTCGCAGTCTGTCACGTCGACTTCCGTGCCGCCGTCGTCGATCAGGACGCGCCCGCGCGTGGCCTGGTTGAGCCCGTTGACGCAGCGCAGCAGCGTCGACTTGCCGGAGCCCGAGAGCCCCATGAGGACGAAGATCTCGCCGGCCTCGACCTGGAGCGAGGCGTCCTGCACGCCCACCACCTGCCCGGTCTCTTCGAAGATGCGGTCCTTGTCGGCACCGGCGTCGAGCAGGGCGAGCGCCTCCTTGACCCGCCGGCCAAAGATCACGTCGACCCGGTCGAAAGTGATGACCGCCATCAGCGTGCGGCCGTGCGGCCCCTGCCCTTGCGCCTCTCGACCTGCTTCAGGATGCGGTCGAGCACGATGGCGACGACCACGATGGCCAGTCCGGCCTCGAATCCCTGGGCGACGTTGACCGTGGTGAGCGCGCGCACCACCGGCACGCCCAGTCCGTCGGCCCCGACCAAGGCGGCGATGACCACCATCGAGAGCGAGAGCATGATGCACTGGGTCACCCCCTGCATGATGCTCGGCATGGCGTGAGGAAGCTCGACCTTGAGCAGGAGCTGCATGTCGCTGGCGCCGAAGGCGCGGCCCGCCTCGAGCAGCGGCCGGGGGGCGCTGGAGATGCCGAGATGGGTGAGGCGAATGGGCGCCGGGATGGCGAAGATTACGGTGGAGATCAGCCCCGGAACCAGACCCAGCCCGAAGAAGGTGAGGGTCGGGATCAGATAGACGAAGGGCGGGATGGTCTGCATCAGGTCGAGGATCGGCCGCAGCATCCTGAAGAGCCAGGGCCGGTGCGCCGCGGCGATGCCGATGGGCACGCCCACCAGAATGCAGACGACGGTGGACGCCGAGACCAACACCACCGTGAACAGCATCTCGTCCCAGTAGCCGATGTTGAGGATCAGCAGCAGGCCGATGACGACGCCGATCACGAGCACGACGCTGCGATGCAGATAAAAGGCGATCGCCGCCACGAGGAAGACAAAGACCGGCGGTGGGATCAGGCCGAGGAAGTAGGCGAAGGCTTCGAGCACCCAGTCCAGGCCGCCGGAGAACGCTCGGAGCTCGTGGAAAAAGTTGTCCTTGATAAACTCGATTGCGTTGGCGACCCACTTGCCGATCGGAATTTTCTCTGTGAGGACTCCGAGATCGTCGGTGCCCATGACGCCCCTCCCCGACCGGACGGGACAGGCGGCCGACGCTTCTCAGCGCCGACCGCCCGCAGATTCGGCCCGTTGGACCGCCCGCGTTGTCGGTCGCTACATGCTGAGATGGGCCTTCACGGCAGCCGCGCCATCCTGACCGTCAAGCGTGGTCACGCCCGCGAGCCACTCGTCGACCAGCTCGGGGTGCATCTCGACGAGCTTGCGGGCGGCCGCCTGCGGGTCCATCCCGTCGTCGAGCATATAGCCCATCATCTCGTTCTCAAGCGCCAACGAGAAGCGCAGGTTCTTCAGCAGCGCGCCGACGTTGGGGCAGGCCTCGGTATAACCGGCGTGGGCCAGCGTGTAGACCGTGGCGCCGCCGAAGTTGGGGCCGAAGTAGTCGTCGCCGCCATCGAGGTAGCTCATGTCGAAGCGGCGGTTCATGGGATGCGGTTCCCAGCCGAGGAAGACGATCCACTCGTCGCTCCTGACCGCGGCCTCGACCTGGGAGAGCATGCCCTGCTCGCTCGACTCCACGACCTCGAAGCCGCTGAGGCCAAAGGCGTTGTCGTCGATCATACCCTGGATGATCAGGTTGCCGTCGTTGCCGGGCTCGATGCCGTAGAACTTGTTGTCGAACTTGTCCGCATGGGCGGCGATGTCGCCGAAGCTCTTGACCCCTGCCTCGAAAACATAGGTGGGCACGGCGAGGGTATACTTGGCGCCCTCGAGATTGACGCCCACGTTCTCGATGGTGCCGTCATTGAAATAGGGGTCGATCATGCTCTGCTGCGTCGGCAGCCAGAGCCCGAGAAAGGCGTCGATGTCGCCGTTGGAAAGGCTGGCGAAGGTCACCGGCACCGAAAGCACGGTCGCCTTGGGCTCATAGCCGAGCCCTTCGAGAACCGTGGTTGCCACGGCCGTGGTCGCCGTGATGCAGCTCCAGCCGACATCAGAGAACTCCACCTCACTGCAGGCGGCGTCGTCGGCGTGGGCATTGCCAGCAAACGCCGCGGCGCCCATGGCGACGGCGGCGATTGCAGATGTCATTCGAATGTGCATTGAACCCTCCCTCACGCTCGCTTCGTTCAGGCGACTCTCGCAATCTTTTGTTGATTGGTCAACCAACCAATATAATGGTGGGCAGTACAGGAGTAGCCGATGCCAAAGACCGGAATGGCGCCCGTGCGCCGGCGTGCCTTCGTCGAAGCCGCGATCAGGAGCATTCACGACCGCGGGTTCGTCGACGTGACCACCGGCGATGTCGCGCGGGAGGCCGGCCTCTCCCAGGGGCTCGTCCACCACTACTTCGGCTCCAAGGGCGCGCTCTTCATCGCCACCATGCGCCACCTCCTGATCGAGTTCGGCGCCGGCATCAGGGAGCGACTGCGCGAAGCCAAGACTCCACGAGAGCGGCTGTCGGCCATCGTGGACGGCAGCTTCTGCGACGAGCAGCTGCAGCCGGAGGTCATCTCCGCCTGGCTCACCTTCTACGTTCAGGCACTAACGGAGCCCGAGGTGCGCCGCCTGCTGCGCATCTACCAACGCCGGCTGATCAGCAACCTCCGCCACGAGTACCGGCAGCTGCCGACGCGGGAGACGGCGGAGGTCGCCGCCGAATCCACCGCTGCCATGATCGACGGGCTGTGGCTACGCCGCGTGCTCGGCGACACGGAGCCCCACAGCGAGAGCGCGATGGCGATCATGGAAGCGCATATCGACAGCCAGATTGCGCCTCGTTGAACGCGGTCACCACTTGACCTCGATGCCTGGAACTCGATGACCGACCGCTTTGACGACGAGTTCGACTATGTGATCGTGGGATCGGGGTCCGCCGGCTGCGTGCTCGCCGCAAGGCTCTCCGAGGACGAACGCAACCGTGTGCTGGTGCTGGAGCACGGCGGGACCGATGCCGGCCCGCTCATCCAGATGCCGGCCGCCCTCTCCTATCCCATGAACATGCCCCGCTACGACTGGGGCTTCGTGACAGAGCCCGAGCCGCACCTCGGTGGGCGGCGCTTGGCTACGCCGCGCGGCAAGGTGATCGGCGGCTCGTCGTCCGTCAACGGCATGGTCTACGTGCGCGGCAACGCCTGCGACTTCGACACGTGGGAGGAGCTGGGCGCGGCGGGCTGGGGCTATCGCCACGTGCTGCCCTACTACCGGCGCATGGAGCACTCTCACGGCGGGCAGGCCGGATGGCGCGGCAGCGACGGCCCCCTCCACGTCACCCGCGGGCGTATGGAGAACCCGCTCTACCGGAGCTTCGTCAAGGCGGGCGAGCAGGCCGGCTACGCGATGACCGCCGACTACAACGGCGAGCGCCAGGAGGGTTTTGGGGCGATGGAGATGACCGTGTGGCGCGGTCGCCGCTGGTCAGCCGCCAACGCCTATCTCAAGCCCGCGCTGCAGCGCCGCAACCTGGTGCTGCGCGCCCATGCGCACGTTCGCCGTGTGGTGATGGAGGGCCGGCGCGCGGTCGGCGTCGAGTACGAGACCGGCGGCACGGTCCGCCGCGTGCGCGCCAGCGCCGAAGTCATCCTCGCGGCCTCCTCGATCAACTCGCCGAAGCTGCTCATGCTCTCCGGCATCGGCCCGGCGGAGCACCTGCGGGAGCACGGCATCGAGGTCGTGGCCGACCGGCCCGGCGTCGGCGCCAACCTGCAGGACCATCTGGAGATCTATCTCCAGGTGAGGTGCCGGCAGCCCATCACGCTCTATCGCCACTGGAACCTGTTCTCCAAGGCGATGATCGGGGCGCGCTGGCTCATGTTCAGGAACGGCCTCGGCGCCACCAATCACTTCGAATCCTGCGGCTTCATCCGCTCCCGCGCCGGCGTGAAGTACCCGAACATCCAGTACCACTTCCTGCCCTTCGCGGTGCGCTACGACGGCAAGGCTGCCGCCGAGGGCCACGGCTTCCAGACCCATGTCGGGCCGATGCGCTCGAAGTCGCGGGGGCGCGTGCGGCTCACGTCATCGGAGCCCGCGGCGGCGCCCTCGATCCTCTTCAACTACCTGTCCCACGAAGAGGACTGGCAGACTTTTCGGGCCTGCATCAGACTCACACGGGAGATTCTCTCCCAGCCGGCGCTCGCCGATTACACCGGCGACGAGATCGCGCCGGGCGCGGCGGTTCAGAGCGACGACGAGATCGACGACTTCGTGAGGGGTGCCGTGGAGAGCGCCTACCATCCCTGCGGCACCTGCCGCATGGGCGCGGCCGACGACGCCGACGCGGTGGTCGATCCAGCCTGCCGCGTCATCGGCGTGGACGGGCTGCGCGTGGCGGACAGCTCGATCTTCCCGCACATCACCAACGGCAACCTCAACGCGCCCTCCATCATGGTGGGCGAGAAGGCATCGGACCACATCCTCGGCCGCCAGCCGCTGCCGCCGGCAAACGACGTGCCCTGGGTCCACCCCGACTGGGAAAACCGGCAGCGCTAGGGCCCTGTGCGGTCTTGTCCGCCCCCGCGCCCGGTGAGACAGTGGGCTGAAATTGATTCGCAACTGAAGACAGCGACAAGGAGGGAGCGATGGAGGTCCGCGCGGCGCTGGCGACCGGCGCAGGCAAGCCGCTCAGCATCGAAACCGTGAACCTCGACGGCCCGCGCGCCGGCGAGGTTCTGATCGAGGTCAAGGCCACAGGCGTCTGCCACACCGATGCCTTCACCCTCTCGGGCGAGGACCCGGAGGGGCTGTTCCCCGCCATCCTCGGGCACGAGGGCGCCGGCGTGGTGGCGGAGGTCGGCGAGGGCGTGACCAGCGTGGCGCCGGGGGATCACGTGATCCCGCTCTACGTGCCGGAATGCCGCCAGTGCGAATACTGCCTGAGCGGCAAGACCAACCTCTGCCAGTCCATCCGCTTGACCCAGGGCGCAGGCGTGATGCCGGACGGGTCCAGCCGCTTCTCCCTCGGCGACGACAAGATCTTTCACTACATGGGCACGTCGACCTTCGCGAACTACACGGTGGTCTCGGAGTACTCCATCGCCAAGGTTCGGGAGGACGCGCCGTTCGAAACGATCTGCTACATCGGCTGCGGCGTGACCACCGGGGTCGGCGCCGTGATCAACACGGCGAAGGTGCGCCCCGGCGACAACGTCGTGGTCTTCGGCTTAGGGGGAATCGGCCTCAACGTCGTCCAGGGCGCGCGCCTGGTGGGCGCCAACATGATCGTCGGCGTCGACATCAATCCGAAACGCCAGGCGCTCGGCGAGCAATTCGGCATGACCCACTTCGTGAATCCGAAGGAAGTCGAAGGCGACCTCGTGCCCTATCTGGTGGACCTCACCGGCGGCGGCGCCGACCACAGCTTCGAGTGCATCGGCAACGTCGAGACCATGCGCCAGGCGCTCGAATGCTGCCACAAGGGGTGGGGCGAGAGCACGATCATCGGCGTCGCGGGCGCCGGACAGGAGATTTCGACGCGGCCCTTCCAGCTCGTGACCGGCAGGGTCTGGCGCGGCACCGCTTTCGGCGGCGCCAAGGGCCGGACCGATGTGCCCCGCATCGTCGATTGGTACATGGACGGCAAGCTCGAAATCGACCCGATGATCACCCACACCATGTCGCTCGACGAGATCAACGAGGCCTTCCACCTCATGCACGAGGGTGAATCGATCCGCAGCGTCGTCACGTTCTGATGGCCGAGAGTGACTCTCGCCGCCGGGTCTCGGCCCGGTGGCTGCTGCCTGTGGCGGCGCTGGTTGCGCTGGCGCTGGCAAGCGCGCCGTCCTTGGCGGCGCCCACCCACGGTATCGCCATGCACGGGGCGCCGAAGTACGGCCCCGACTTCCAGCACCTCGATTACGTGAACCCGGATGCGCCCAAGGGCGGTGAGCTGCGGCGCGCCGTCACGGGCACCTTCGATAGTCTCAATCCGTTCATCATCAAGGGCGTGGCGGCGCCGGGGCGGCACCATACCTTCGAGAGCCTGCTCAAGCGCACCTGGGACGAGCCGTTCTCCCTCTACGGGCTGATCGCCGAATCGGTGGAGGTGCCGGACGACCGCTCGTCCGTCCTGTTCCGCCTGCGGCGGGAGGCGCGCTTCCACGACGGCAGCCCGATCACCGTGGACGACGTGATCTTCTCGTGGGAGACGCTGAAGGAGCAGGGACGGCCCAACCACCGGCTCTATTACAACAAGGTGCGTAAGATCGAGCGGCCCGACGAGCGCTCGGTGCACTTCTTCTTCGACACCGAGACGCCGGACCGCGAACTGCCGCTGATCCTCGGGCTCATGCCGATCCTCTCGAAGGACTACTACGCGTCGGTGACCTTCGAAGAGACCACACTCACGCCGCCGCTCGGCAGCGGCCCCTACAAGATCGAGAGCGTCGATGCCGGCCGCGGCATCGTCTACCGCCGCGATCCTGACTACTGGGGGCGGGACCTGCCGATCAATCGCGGGCAGCATAACTTCGACCGCATCAGCTACGACTACTACCGCGACGACGAGGTGATGATGGAGGCGTTCCGCGCGGGCGAATACGAACTGCGCCTGGAACGCTCGGCGACGCGGTGGGCCACCGGCTACGACTTCCCGGCGGTGGAAGACGGCCGGGTCAACATCGAGCGGCTGCCGCATGGGCGACCTTCCGGCATGTTCGCCCTCGTTTACAACACGCGGCGGGCGATGTTCGAGGATCGCGCGGTGCGCTACGCGCTCTCTCTCGCCTTCGATTTCGAGTGGGTCAACAGGGCGCTGCTACAGGGCGCCTACGTGCGCACCAACAGCATCTTCGACAACTCGGAGCTCGGCTCGCGCGGCCTGCCGGAAGGCGGTGAGCTGGCCCTGCTGGAGCCCCACCGCGACCGGCTCTGGCCCGAGGTGTTCGATACCGCCTACCACGCGCCCGAGGTAGAGGGCGGCCTACGCAAGAACCTCGCGACAGCCAGACGCCTGCTGGAGAAGGCCGGATGGGAAGTGCAGGACGGCACGCTCCGGCGGGCCACGGACGGCCTGCCGCTTGCCTTCGAAATCTTGCTGGTGAATCCGGGGAACGAGAAGATCGGGCTCGCCTTCGCGCGCAACCTCAAGAGGCTCGGCGTCGAGGCCAAGGTGCGTACCGTGGACACCGCGCAGTACCAGTACCGGCGCAACGTCTACGACTTCGACATGATCATCTACCGCTGGGGCATGTCGCTCTCACCGGGCAACGAACAGGCGTTCTACTGGGGCGTCGCCGCGGCGGACGAGGAAGGCACGCGCAACTATCCGGGAATCAAGGACCCGGTCGTCGACGAACTCATCGCCCGCATGACCCAGGCGCGGGGGCGCGAGGACTTCGTCGATACCATCCGCGCCATGGACCGGGTGATCTTGTGGGGGCACTACCTCCTCCCCCTCTATCACCTGAACGACGACCGCTACGCCTATTGGAGCAAGTTCGGCCGGCCCGATGTGATACCGGTCTATGGCACCGTTCTCGATGCGTGGTGGGAGATACCGGGCAAGGCCGAAATGCTCGACCGCTGACCCCTTCCTCCATCCTCCCTTGTGCCGCGCTGAGATACCCTGCGGCGCGCGGTTGATGCGCCCGGCCGCTGGCCCTACGTTGTGGCACCGCGACAAACCGGAACACCGACCAGAGGGAGATTGTCGATGTTGAAACGTATGGTGGGCGCCGTCATGGCCGGCGCACTCGTCGCCGGCGGGGGGACCGCCGTGCAAGCGGACGACCACGAGATCGTGGTCGGCTTCGCCGTCTCGACCAGCGGCTGGCAGGCGGCCTACACCGGCCCCGCGACGCTCGCGGCGCAGATCAGGCTCGAGGAGATCAACGCCGCCGGCGGGCTGCTCGGCAAGCAGCTCGTGATCGCGCAAGCGGACTCGAAGTCCGAGCGCGAGGAAGGCGTCAAGGCGGGCCAGATCGTCATCGACGATGGCGCAAGCGTGGTCTTCGTCGATTGCGACTTCGACATGGGCGCGCCTGCCGCCAACGTGGCGCAGAATGCGGGCCTGATCTCGTTCTTCCTCTGCGCCGGCGACGCCAAAGCCGGCATCGAGGGCATCGGCCCCTTCGCCTTCACCGGCGGCCAGGCGGCGCATCTCGACGGCGCTTCCATCGCCACCTTCGCCTACGAGAATCGCGGCGCGCGCACGGCCTATCTGCTGCGCGACGACACCATCGAGTACAACAAGTCGGTCTGCGCCGGCTTCGGGTGGGCCTGGCCGCGCATGGAAGGCACCACGATGCTGGGCCTCGACGTGTTCCAGAACAACGACCCGTCGATCCAAGGCCAGATCGACCGCATCAAGGCGCTCGACACGAAGCCCGACGTGATCGCGGTCTGCTCCTACGTGCCGGGCGCCGCGTCCGCCATCAAGCAGCTCAGGGCATCGGGCGTGGAGACACTGATTGTCTCGGGCGTCGCGATGGACGGCCACTACTGGCTCGACGCCGTGCCGAACCTCAGCAACTTCTGCGCGGCGGCGTTCAGCTCGCTCTACGGCGGCGCCGGCGAGGAGGTCGAGGCGTTCTTCAAGAAGCTGGAGGCCAAGGAAGGCGAGCCGACCGCCACCTCGCTTCCCATCGCCGGCTACGTGCTGATGGACCTCTGGGCCAAGGCCGTCGAGAGCGCGGGCACGGTGGATTCGGCGGCGGTCACGGCCGAAATGGAGAAGTTCACGGACGAGCCCACGCTGATGGGCCCGCGCAGCTTCTCCGACCAGCTCCACATCCAGGACAAGGCCCGCTACGCCATCATCTGCACCGATGAGGGCAAGCCACGGATGGAGGGCTACGTGACCGCGGGCCCGATTCCGAAGGACGTCATTCTCAAGAACTAGCACTCGAAGCGGGGTCCGCAGCCAGCGCTGCGGGCCCCGCCACCCGCGCCGGAACAAGGCGCGCACAGCAAGAAAGGGAGAACACCATGGCGGCAAGCGACCTGGAACGCCGCGTCGAGACACTCGAATCGGTCGAGGCGATCAAACGGCTGAAGCACCAGTACTGCGCCTATTGCGATGACGGCTACGACGCCGACGGCATCGCCGCGCAGTTCGTCGAGGATGGCATCTGGGACGGCGGCGAGGATTTCGGGCGCCACGAGGGCCGCGATGCGATCCATGCCCACTTCGCGCGGGTCTCCTCGCAGATCGTCTTCGCCGGCCACCTGGTGATGAACGAGATCATCGACGTGGACCTGGATAACGACAGCGCGCGCGCGCACTGGTGGATCATCATGCCAGCGACCATCATGATGGAGGGCGTGAAGACGGCGGTCTGGCTCCTCGGCGAATACGAGGACCACTACGTGCGCCGCGACGGCACCTGGCTGTACCAGACGCTGACCGTCGACATCCACTTCGTGAAGCCGCACAAGGACGGCTGGGTGGACGCAGAATGAGCGGGACTCTGGAAGAGCGCATCCAGCGGCTCGAGGACATCGAGGCCATCCGCCGCCTCAAGTACCGCTACATGTCCTACGCGGACGACGGCTACGACGCGGACGGCATCGTCACGCTGATGACCCCCGATGCGGTCTGGGACGGCGGCGAGGCCTTCGGCCGGCAGGAGGGCGCCGAAGCCTTCGGCAACATGGTGCGCGAGGTCGGCAAGCAGATCAGCTTCGCCGCCCATCTGGCGCTGAACGAGATCATCGACGTGGACGGCGACACCGCACGCGGCCAGTGGTGGCTGCTCATGCCCTGCACGGCGCTGAACGACGAGGGCAAGGACGAGGCGCGCTGGATCTTCGCGAGCTACGACGACCGGCTGGTGAAGCGCGACGGCCAGTGGCTCTTCGCCCACACGATCTTCGACGTGAAGACCTTCTGCGCCCACAAGGACGGCTGGGCGGAAGCGTAACGCGTCTCGAAATCAAGCCCGTTACTCCTGTTCAGGCCACGTCGCGCGGACGGCGGGATTGTGACGTCCAGGGCTGACAGCCAAGCCCGTTTGATTCCCCGGACCATGGTGCGGTGCACAGAGCGCGGTTCGTGCGTCAGCATTGTGACATGCAACGTACGAGTGAACCGCCCGCACTCCGCACCCCACGCCGGTGCCGCCGCTTGTCCCAGGAGAATCCCACTTGTCCCACTCAATCCCGCTTAATCCCGCTCATCCCACTTAAATCCCACTCATCCAGCGGAATCCCGCTTAATCCCACTTAGTCCCGGCAAATCCCGGCGAATCCCGGTTGAAATGATGGTGTGCCGCGGTGGGACGCGGAGCCGGACAGCGCGTACGGCAAGAGCATTTCCGATTCACGCGGAAACGCGTGGGTGGCCGGGGTGAATCCGGCCATGACGAGGAGAGGGCGCCACGCAAACGGATGGGTTCTTCCAAATCGGAGCACTAGTACTACAGTTGCGTTTACAGTCGTTTCTTGTAGTGAGAAACAGCTGCTGAGGCTTGGTGTTGTCGTCGCCATAGAGACCACTGGATGATGTCGGAAGCTCTGTGCGACGGTTTGACTATCAGGCGGGCGAGAAGGGT
>JAJDVB010000151.1 GCA_022826345.1 Alphaproteobacteria bacterium | reverse complement strand
ATCCGAGCTCGGCCTTCGCCCGATCTGGCACCAGCTCGACCGCCGCATCGCGGCCCACCTGCTGATCGCCGTGCTGGCCTATCACGCCGTGCATCTGATCCGCACCCGGCTGGCCGCGCGGGACATCCACAACTGCTGGGCGTCGATCCGCGAGAGCATGCGGACCTGGGTGCGGATCACCACGCGCCTGCGCCAGACCGACGGCACGTTGATCGTCAACCGCCAGGATACGCGCCCGGCCGCCGAGGTTGCCGCCATCTCCTCGGCGGCGGGCGTGGACCCCGCCATCCACCGCACGAGGACCCGCCTGATGAGCTGACAGAATCTCACAGAATGTGGGGCCATGTTGGAATCGGCCGAAAGAAATATCGCGTTGAGTCAAACCGATAACGAACACAGGCAGCGGAAAAGTGCCAACTTGGGTCAAGGTCTTACTACGCTGATCAGCATCCAACTTGCACGCCGACCAACAACCCGCTTGAGCGGCACTCCAGTCACGCAGGCCGCCTCGTTAGCCAACAAGGCGGTCGCCAAATCTGCGCTCACAATCTCTCCTCCGTTGCGGAAGGAATGTAAGGGCGTATGTGCGGCATTGCCAGCCCGAGCTCGCGTGGGATGCGGAAGCTGCGGGCGACCACTCAGCCGTAAAGTCCGGCAGCAACGGCGACCAGTGCGCCCTCGGCCGCCTTGCGAGCCGGATCAAGGTCAATCGTTCCGTCATCCCGAATGGGCGCGAGGTCTTTACCGGTCCAGGCTATCTCTCCTTCAATATCCTGCTTCGGCCAAGCGTCGCTGAAGTCTAGTCCGGTCGTATAATCCGTCCCATCGTCACCATATAGACTTAGTGACAACTGCACTCGTCTGATCTCGATAAAGGCTCCCAAGCCAAGTTTATTGCTGCCTATTCCAGTATCGAACAATCGGAAAAAGTGCTTTTCGTTCCAAACCGTATTCGTGTCGAGCTTATGGGGCCACCACCTTTCTGCCGCGTATACAGTCTCGGGCACGAGATTGCTCTGGAACTCCCACCTATCCAATGCGTGCTGCCAGATGGCATCCCAGAGATCGATCAGGCACACCGCGAATTCGCACCGCACTTGATGTGCCGACAGTACGGCCCGGTGGAACGCCGGGAGGTCCTTCCACTCGATGTCGTCGGGAAGGCCGAGAGGTGCCTTGGAATTTGCGGATAGAATATGCTCCACCGCCGTCCGCACTGCGGCGTCGCCACAATACGCTCGATAGCTCTCAGGTAATTCGAAAGACATGCTCGTCATTCCCCCTCGGAGTTTTGAGTACCGCAACGCGAGTCAGCCTGTCTGGTCCCAAAGAGTTCTGCGGAACCGGAGATACTCTGGATCGTCGTAGTCGATCGGCAGCGCGCGTTCATGGGCGACCAAGAGGTTACGCCATGTCGTCCAGCGCCAGTACCGATTACGGCGCAGCGACCTGTCGGTCTGGTCGGTAAGCCGCGGCGCGACGACAACCAAGAGTTGACCGTCCTTCGCAATCTTCCGAAGGTGATTGCGATAGGCCGGCAACTGGCCGGCTGTGATGTGATGGCGGAGCTTGGCCTCGATAGCGGCCGCGTAACATCGTTCGGCCGAATCCTGCCATTCGATCAAGAGATCGATGCGCTTGCTTCCAGAGGTGGGCGCTTCCGCTGTCACCATTGCCTGGGTCATGTCGTCACCCAATTCGGCCGTGCCCAGCGCCTTCAACAGCGCGCGAACCCTCTCTATGCGCGTGATCGGCTCGGGGTCGTTGAGGAAGCGGGCGAACCCTTTCGTGAGCTGCGGCTCAGTGAACTTCGCCCAGGTTACGGAAGGCTCGGCTCGGAACAGATGCGACTGCCGCTTCAACGCAAAAACGCTCTCGATCGCCTGAATCCCCGAGGAGAAGTCCGGCGCCGCGGCGAAACGCAGAGCACCTCTCCGGATCGCGACGGCTACGGCATCGGACCGCCCGTCGCCGAGTCCGGCCAAGGTCCGGCGCGCATCCTCGGACCAGACTGGTACATGAAACGAGAGTATGTCGTTTCGGATGGCCCTGGTCAGCGGGTCGGAGAACAGGTAGCCGATGAAGCGCAAGTCGGCAGCGCGAAACGCCGGACATCTATCCGACTGCGGTTCGGCCATTCTTCACGTCGCCCCTCTCAGGTACCGAAACCATTTTACGTAGCTCGCTCCAAGCTTGCTACCATCATGCAGCTGCGCGGCATGGCACCCGCGAGGGGAAAGGCCATGTCATGGCAGGCCACGTGGGCAGTTGCCGGCGCCACTGACATCACCGGCGCCACGCACGCCGTTCTCTACGCTCTCGCGCACTACGCCGATCGCGGCGGCGGCAACGCCTTCCCGAGCCAGGCACGGATCGCCGATCACGCCGGCGTCTGCGTCCGCACGGTCCGGCGCGCGCTCGGCAAGCTCCAAGAGCTCGGGCTGATCGTGTGCACGGGCGGGATGCGCTCGCGGCGCGGGCGGCCGATTACCGTCTGGCGGATCATGCTGGGCCGACTAAAACCGGACATGGTGTCCGATCTATCTGTCAAACCACTAAAGAAACAACCGGCTCGGCAAGGAAAGAGCGCGCCGCAGGCAGCCTGGGACGCGCTCTCGGCGCAGTACGGGTGGCAAACGCTTATGTCGTGGTCTTCGGGGGCGATTGAAGCCGCTCTCGCACGTCGCGAGGGACGTGAGCGTCTATAGCCTCGGCCAGAACAAGCCTCGCCCACTCGCTTCGGCTCCGCTGAAACAAACCGCCTTTCCTGGCGTGGTCGATACACGCCAACATCGTGGGGCTGACGCGCACCAACAGGGTTTCCGACAGGGCCGCGCCGGGTGCCGGCGCGGCCTGGGCTTCCAGGGCCTTGCGCTCGGCTGCCAGCTTCGCGCGGCGTTGCTTGAAGTAGTCGCCGCGATCACGCTTCTTGGTCATCGCCGATATCGACATGCGAGTTGATCTCATTGCGGAGGGCGGCAACGGCCGGCCATTTGTCAATCGCTGCCTGCGTCTCGTTTGCATTGAGAAAAACGAGTAGTTGCGAGGCATGTTGATGGCTAAGACGAAGCAACAGCCACTCGCCGGGGTTCCAAAAGGCGTAGGGTGACGGCAGCCGCTCTTCATCGTCCGGGGGGCGCTTGAACAAATCTGCGATGCTATCCTTCATGGCATTCGCTCCGCTTGCGTTCACGATGCGCACGTGATACATAAATGCCGCACCAAGGTCAAGCAAGGGAGCAAGCCAATGCCGACCTACTATGCAAGAGCGACGGTTGAAGGGACTAGCAAGCCTCAATCCGTCAAGGTGGAGGCGTCGAACGGTGCCGAGGCGAAGAAGCTCATCGCAATGCGGCTCGGGGGCAAGATCAAGCATTGGAACAACAGCCCGGTAGCGCCGGTCAAGCCGCCTTCCTGGTTCAAGGGCTGACGTGGGTGTGGGCCGATGCCTGTGATCCAAGTCTACTATGCATCTGCGAAGCCGAGGGGCAGCACTACCTATCAGGATTTCAAGGTGCAAGCGCGCAGCGTGAAAGACGCTGAGCAGATCATCGCGGCGGCCTGCGGCAACCCGTTGATGATGCAATGGCGAAAGAGGCCGCGAGCTTGGACGAGAGGCTGGCGGCCGCCGCACTGGTATCGAGGCTGAAGGGAGCAAAGGATATGAGAGCTTGTCTGATCATCGCGGCGTGCGTCGCCGCTTGGTGCTTCGCTGCCGAGCCACGTGCGAAGGCCGATGAGCATCCCGATACGCCGGCAGTCTGGGTGGTGGAGATTGGTCCAACGTCGAACTGGGTCAAGATGCAAGTAGACCTTGAGACGGAGCTCGGCGAGGATGCCGTATATCGACAGGCTCGCACGCTCGGAAACTACATGTGTTCATTGTATGGCCGCCGCAGCGTGGGCTTGTCGGAATGGCTTGAGGGAACACGGCTAGAGCCCAGGATGTTCATGTTGTTCGCCTGTGCGCCGGAGTAGTGGCGAGCATCCTTGGGGACCCCTGCCCCGGCGTCCTGCCTTGCGCGCGACCGGGGATCAACCTTTTCTGTGATGTCTATGCTACACGGGATTGACAGGGCCGCCGCAACAGGCGCAACATCTGGCCCATGGTACAAGCCGGGAAAAGCAATCCGCTTCCCGTGCTGCCTATTTTCGCGAATATCGGAAACGAAAAAAAATCGCGGCCGCTCCGCGGCCTCCCAAGGAATATTCCGGCGCGCCCGATATCGATGCGGCGATTGAGTGGGTCCACGACCATCTGAAGGTGCCGAACGGCCCGCTTGCCGGCCGGCCGTTTCGGATCGAGACATGGCAGGCGGAGTGGGTGCGGGCCGCGTTCGCGGATGGCGTGCGCGAAGCCGGCATGTCGATATCCCGGAAAAACGGCAAGTCCGGCCTGATTGCGGCCGTTCTGATCGCCGCGCTCTTGGGGCCGCTCAATCGGCGGGACTGGCGGGGCGTGGTCACATCGATGACGGGCTTCCTGGCGCTCGAGCTCCGCGACGCGATCATGTCCACGATCAAGATATCCGGCCTCGAGGACGATGTTGCGCTCTACAGAGCACCTCCGCCGGGCCGGATCATGGGCAGCCATGGGGCGCGGCTGGATTTCCTGGCGGCGGACAAGGCGACGGGCCACGCCATCGGCTCTGACCTGGCGCTGATCGACGAAGCCGGGTTGATGCAGGAAAACCAGCGGGCGCTGTGGAACGCGCTCTACAGCTCGATTTCGGGCCGTGACGGCCGTTTCTGGGCGATCAGCATCCAGGGCACCGGGCCGATGTTCGCCGAAATGGAGGCGCGCGAAGGGTCGCCGCGCCTCCATTGGAAAAAGTGGCAGGCGCCGCTCGATTGCGAGCTTGACGATCAGAACGCCTGGCACGCCGGCAATCCGGCGCTTGTGGGGGGTATCAAGTCGCTCGATTACATGCGCGACGCTGCGGAGCGCGCGCAGGGATCGTCCGGCAACGAAATGCACTTCCGGCAGTACGACCTCAATCAGCCGGTCGATGCAGAGAAGCAAGTGATCGTCCAGGTGCGCGACTACCGGCAGTGCATCGTCGAAGACGCGCCGGACCTGGCCGGGGATATCGTGGTCGGTATCGACCTTGGCGGCAGCGTCTCCATGACGTGCGTTGCGGCCTACAGCCTCGAAACGAAGCGCCTGAAGACGTGGGGCGCCTTCGGCGACGATCCGCCGCTGTCGGCGCGGGCGAAGGCGGACCGCATGGGGTCGCTCTACGACCGGATGTTGCGGGAAGGTGAACTGCGGACGTATCCGGTCCGCATCACGCCTGTCATACCGTTTCTCAAAGACATCTTCGCGGAGATCGGGGCCGTGGGCCGGATCACAGCAATCGGCGCCGACAGGCACCGGCGCGCGGAGGCGGAGCAAGCCTTTACGGAAGCCGGTCTGCCGCGCGTCGCCGTCATGTGGCGCGGCCAGGGCGCAAGCGCCACGGCGGACGGCAGCCACGACGTGCGCGCTTTTCAGCGGATGATCTTCGACGGGCGCATGAAGACGCCTGGCAGCACCATGCTGGAAAGCGCGATTGCGTCATCCGTGCTGCGTTTCGACGGCGCGGGCAACCCGGCGTTGAACAAGGCCGCGAACAACGCGCGGATCGATGCGCTCTCGGCTTCCGTGATTGCGGCCGGCCTGGCGGAGCTCGTGAAGCCCGCGCTGCTGCTACAGGTGCACGTGGTATGAGCCGGCGCCACGCCGCCGACAAGCGCTGTTCCGGCAGGCCGTGCTGGAACGCGACGGCTATCAGTGCGGCAAGCGCGCGGCTTGAGACGGATCATATCGTGCCGCTCGACGCCGGTGGCGAGCACCATCCCGACAACGGTCAGACGACGCTCTGCCGCTGCCGCGATTGCCACGTCGCGAAAATCGGCGCGAGGGCGGCGCTGCGGAAGGCGCAATCGAGTGGGACCGCTTCGCCAACCGGAGCGATTTCGAGCGGAGGAAAGACCGGCACCGTGCCAACCTATCCCAAGTTGGTACTTTTCCGCTGTCTGTATTCCCTATCGGTTTGATTCAAGGCTATGTTTTTCTCGGTCGATTCCAACATGGCCCCACATTCTGTGAGATTCTGTCAGCTCATCAGACGGGTCCTCGTGCGGTGGATGGCGGGGTCCACGCCCCCCGCCGAGGAAATGTCGGCAACCTCGGCGGCCGGGCGCGTGTCCTGGCGGTTGACGATCAACGTGCCGTCGGTCCGGCGCAGGCGCGTGGTGCGCACCCAGGTCCGCATGCTCTCGCGGATCGACGCCCAGCACTTGTGGATGCCCCGCGCGGCCAGCCGGGTGCGGATCAGATGCACGGCGTAGTAGGCCAGCACGGCGATCAACGGGTGGGCCGCGTCGCGTCGTGGTCATCGAGATCGGCGAAGCATCTGTTGGGAGTCCGAGGCCGAACTGGCAGCCAACCTTGCGTTCGGGGGCCTTGCCTCGCGCCCGAGTACGTGCTGGTCACCGACGACGTGCCGGTGACGAACGGCATCACGAATTGGACTTGAGCGCCCGAGGCAGCGGCGAGGCCGGAACCAATCCCGAGGCGCCGGCGGTGTGCACGGACGCGGCGGTCTGCGCCTGCGGCGTTTCACGTTTACGGCGTGCCACGTCTGCGGCGGTTCATGCCTACATCGACATTCCCCGGTCCTTGCTCATTCGCAGGGCGGCCTGCTTTTCCTGTTCCCGGGCGATCCTGTTGCGGATCTCCTCTTCTTTCTCACGGACCGCGTCCGGGCCTGCGCCGGCGGCGCCCAGATGGGCGGCGAGCTCGTGTTGCGGCATGTCCTTCCTGAGCGCCGCCGCTTCGTCGAGAACCTCCTTCTCCTTGTGCTCGCAGTCCCGCCGGGCCTGCCGGCGCTCCTCGAACGAGTTGGTCATGACGTCCATCTGCATCAGAGCGTTCCGCGCGCGCTCGAACTCCGCGGCCCGTTCGAGGAACGCTTGGACCCGATCCCGGTTGAGCGCCCAGAGTTCGTCCCTGGCGAGAAGGCCGTCGACCGTGCCGCGCAGACCCTCCGGCAGATGCGGCCTGGCATCGAGGGAGCGCGCGCGCTCCATCAGCGCGGCATAGGCGCGGCTGTCGTAGCCGATCCCGCCCGTCTTCTCCGCCCACTTCTGCACGACGGAATACAGCACGACCGTCTCCCGCGCCTCGACCTCAATCAGTTCGCGGTCGAGGCGATTCGTTCCCTCGACCAGCGCCCCGCGCTCGCCCGGCATGGCGGCCAGATGGCTTCCGTAGGGGGCATCGTTCGCCAGCATCGCGCGGGCCTCGGCGAGCAGGGGCTCCGCCCGCTGCCGCCACTCGGTCAGGGCGTCAAGCGTCGCGGGACGCTCGGGGCAGTCCGCCGTCAGCGCCTCCATACGCATGGGCCATTCCCGGATCTGCCGGCAGACCGGTTCGCTCCTGGCGTGATAGACGAGCCATGAGGCGACAGCTTCCTGCGTCCGCGCCGGCAGCGCCGCCTGCGCGGAGAGCGCCTCCGCCTGTGCGACCATCTCGCCATAGCGCGGCACATGGAACGCCTCGGTCCGGGTTTCACGTGCCTGCCGGTTCACCTCCTTCGTCAGCCACCCGAATGTCCGGTAGCCGTCTTTCCGCAGCGCGTCGGCGACCTCCTCACCCGCTTGCCGGACAGCCTCGCGACTGCCAGGCTCGGCGTCCAGGTAGGGCGCGTGGGCGTCTTCGGGGCGCACCATGTCCCCGGCCATGGCTTGCAGCCTGGCGCCTTCCCCGCGCCAGGACTGCCGCGCGGGATGGTCAGGATCGAGCCCGCCGGGCTCTTCCTGCGGCAGGTCCGCTGACAGCCACGCCGCGATACGGCCGGGCAGGGCGCGCACCTCTTCCGCCAGCGCCCTCTGCGCCGTACCGATCTCCCGCCATTCCGCCACCGCGCGCTGCGCGCGCTCATCGAGCCCCTGATCGGCGAGCACGAGCTTTTGGCCAAGCGCCGCTACCTGCCGGTAGCCCGGCGCGTAAATCTCCGGGACGACGCTCTCCGCCGCCCGTTGGCGGAGCGCGTGCCACGCGCGTTCGAAGCGCCCGGCATCGTCGAGGAGCCGCGTGCGTTCAAGCATAACGACGGCGTCTTCCAGACCGGCGCGCTCGCCCGGCATGGCATGGAGGTGGTGGGCTACATCGCGGTGTGCCACCTGGCGGTGTACCACCTGGCGGTGTACCACCTCATGGTGTACCGCCACGCGGTGGGCCGCCCCGCCCTCCGCCTCCACCAGACTCCGGCCCGCCTGCAGAAGCGCCGCCCCTTCCTCGCGCCAGGCAGCGTGTGCGGGAAGTTTCTCTACCGGCACTTCCCGCGCGGAGGCCGCCCAGCCCAGCTCCGGCCAGCGCCGCCAATGGTCGCGGATGCCCTCGACGAGGCCCTGCACTTCCCGGTCATGCGCAAGATGCTCCTCGTGTTTCGCCAGCATGGTGTCGGTGAGGCGGCGCATGTCCGCCGGCAGGTCCTCGATCTGCGCCAGCGCCGCAGCCTGGGCCATCGTGTCCCGGTAGCCGGGAAGGAAGAACGGAACGGTGTTCGTCGCATCGCCCTCCCGCAGAAGCGCCCGCCAGTCTGCCGCCAGCGCCGCGAACACCTCGGGGTCTACGGCCGGGGTCTCGGACAGGTCGATCCCCAGAGACTCCAGCGCCCCGTCCTCGCTCCGGTCGTATGCCATGCTCTCGATGAGCGCGTCGCGGTCGTCGGTCAGCAGCAGGAACTCTTCCGAGACCCGGCTGAGCTCGACATGGAACAGCTCGCGGTCGACCCAGCCGCCTGCGTCCAGCACCGCGATCGCCGCCCGCGCCGTCCGGCCCTGCGCAGAATGCACGGTGGAGCAGTACGCATGATCGAGATGGCGCAGCTGTGGGTCGGTAAGCGAGAGGCCGAACTCCCGGCCGCCCTCGCGGAAGCGCACCCGCTCGTAGCCGATCTCCACGATCTTCGCCTCGCCGCCATTGACCAGGTCCGGTGCCTGGGGATGCCTGCCGCGGGCGGGCGGAGCCTTGCGGTTGCGCGTCCAGCGGATCCGGTCGCCCTCGCGCAGCTCGATCCGCTCGGTGTCGTAGAGGCCCAGATAGCGCGCCGCATTGCCCGAGGGCCGGAACCGGTGCTCCTCGCCGTCCGCATGGGCCAGAACGACCCTGCCGCCGTCGTGGCCCATGACGGTGCAGACGTCGTTCGCGCGGCAGCCGAAGACGTCGCGGTGGAACACTATAGTGTCGCCGGGCTCGTAGCTGCGGATGTCGGAAGCCAGCGCACGGGTGAGACGCCGGTTTACCAGGCGGTCGACGGCGAGCGTGCGGCCCCTCAGGACGCCTTCCTCCGCGAGGCCCTCGCGCACCGCCTCGTTCGCCTGCCGGCGGATCGCGTGCGTGGGGGCAAGAATCAGGGTGTCCGCCCGCTGCTCAGGCGCCAGCGCGAGCCAGCGCCGCCCCGCCTCGATGCCGAGCTCCTCGCGCCGCACTTCCCGCACCCGGTTTCCCAGCGCCGCGATCGCCGCGCCCGGCTCCCCCTCTCGCGCAAGGCCGACCGTCGCGCGCAGCGCCGGGTCGCGCTGGCGCAGCACCTCGTCCATGGTCGCCGTCACCATGCCCGCCTTCTGCAGCAGCCGGAAGGGCTGGCCCGCATCCACCCCCCTCAACTGCGCGGTGTCGCCCACCAGCGCGACACGCGCCACGCCCAGATCGCGCGCGATGCGCAGCAGCGCCTCCATGCGCACGGTGTCGATCATCGAGGCCTCGTCCACCGCCAGCACCGCGCCCCCGTACTCCTCCCGGCCCCGCGCCAGCCGCGCCGAGTCGGAGAGGTCGTCGAAGCGGGTCAGGAAGTGCTGCAGCGTCCGTGAGGGGATGTCCGCTTCCCTGGCCAGAACTCGTGCGGCGGCGGCCGAGGGCGCAAGGCCCTGTATCGTCCTGTCCCCGAGAAGCGCCTTCATCTCCCTCAGCATGGTGGTCTTGCCGCTGCCGGCATGGCCCTGCACGCCGACCGTGAGATCGTCCGACAGCAGCACCGTGCGAACCGCCTCCCTCTGGCCCTTGGTGAGACGGGACACATTGAGCCGCGCCTCGACGGCATCCGCGCCGGCCAGCGCCGCTCCCTTGTCCCGTCCCGCCCGCATCGACGCCAGCACCTGGCGTTCGGCCTTCACCGCCCGGTCGGTGACGAAGGCCCGGTCCATGCCCCGGCGTTCCGCCTCGATCAGCTCGCCGCCAGACACCAGCCGTGCGATCGCCCCGTCGACCTCGGCCAGCGTGTAGCGCCCCGGCGCATGGCCCAACGCCACCGCCCTGATCTCGGCCTCCGGGATCGCGGTGCGCCTCTCCGCAACGTGCGCCACAGCCCGCGCCACCGCCTCCAGGACGCCACGCTCGGGCTCCTGCGACAGCTCCGCCGGCGCCGGGGAGCGAGAGGGCGTGGGATTCACCCCCGCCGACGCGGCAACATCGTCGCGAGCCTGCTCCGGCAGCGCCGGCAGCGCCGGCGCGCGCTTCAGGCTGCGGATCTCGTTGGCCGGCAGGTCGGGTGGGGGCACACGCGGCACTGTCACCCGCTCGCCGGTCACAGGGTCGAGCGGCCGGGACGGCGCGAGGGCCGTCTTCTCCCTGACCAGACCCAGCGCCCGCGCCCGTTCGCGCCATTCCGGCACCAGGTCCGAGAGGCCCTTGTCCTCCTTGCGCCGGCGCGTGTGAAGCGCCGCCATCTGCGTGTGCTTCGCCGTGTAGGACAGGTCCTTTTGCTCCAGGTACGCAAGAATCTCGCGGCGCCTGCCCGAGAACGCGTCCAGGAAGGCGCGGTCGTAGCCCGCAAGCTCGAACCCCGGCACCCGTCCCACCAGGGTCGGCGAGACGGCCATACCCAAAGCCTGAAGACGCAGCGCGAGCTCGTTCCGGTAGTACGCCCCGATCAGCTTCTCGCTGCGCCGGATCTTCGTCGGCTCCACGCTCCGCCATTCCCCCGACGCATTGCGCGTCATGTTGGCCAGCACGCAGTGAGTGTGCAGCTGCGGGTCCTGGTCGCGGCTCGCGAGATGGCGGAACCCCGCCACCACCATGCCCTCCGCCTTCACCCGGGGACGGCGCCGGGTCGCCGGGTCCCAGCCCCGGGTCTGAAGGAGGTCCGACTCCACGAACGCCAGCGTCGCGCGTACCGCCTCGTCATGGGCCCGGATCACGCGCCGGTCGCCCATCACCAGCGCCTCCAGCGATACCGACTTGGGCGCCGACAGGGTAATGTCCCAGCCGGGGCGGTGATCGTGCTCCCCCTCGCGCATCCTGCCGAGACGGAGCTCCGTCCCCGGCACGTATCCCGACAGCACCGATTCGAAGCGCGAGGGACGCACATGGGCCTTGAGCCCCAGCGCCTTCGCCGCGTCCCCGTACCAGAAGCTGGCCTGGCGGTGCTCGGGATCGTTCTTTGCGTAGTAGCCGTCGCGCTCGTAGTAGGTCACCGCCATGGCGGACGAGCGGAGCTCCACCACCGTGGCGACCATCGGCTCAGGCCCCACGCATGGGCGCGTCGGTGCGCGGCGGACGCAGGGAGACGGGACGCCGGAGCGGAGAGGCGGGACGCCGCCGGCTCAACCGGACCACAGCCATTTGTAGAGGACGAGTATGCGGCTCTCGATCAACATGCCGAAGATCAGGACGATCAGGCCCACAAGAACCGTCTTCAGGCCGAACTTCGGCCCGGCCGTTTGCGTGAGGACGCCATAGAGAAGCGCACGGATCGAACCGGAATGCTCGATGACCTGGGAGCGCGTCGCCGCGAGGCCCTTTTCGATCCTGGCCGCGGCCCCCTCGATCTCGGCCGCGATCCGGTCCGCGCTGGTCGCCATACCCCGATCGACGCGGTCTGCCGCCGCTGCCGCCTTCGCCGCCGCTTCCTCGATCCTGCCGGTATGCTCTGCAACGGTCGCCGCGGCGGCGTCCCCCGACGCGGCTTCTGCCCGTGCAGCCTCGGCGACGCGGGCCACGAGCTTGTCGCCCCAGGCATCGAGAGCCTCCTGCGTCAGCACCTGAGGTGCTGCCTGAGGTGCTGCCTCAGGCAGTGCCGTGGGCACCGGCGCAGGCCGGTCGGCGGACACCGCTTCCTTCAGTCCGGCCACCTGCTCCCGCAGATTCCGTACCTCGGCGAGCAGTTCCTTGACCACGGCAGGATCGATACCGGGGGCCGGCGGCGAAGCGGGCGGACCCTCCGCCGGCAGGCTCGCCAAGAGGTCCGGCTGGCCCGTCCGCGCACTCTTGCCGTCGCCCTCCGCAGTCACGCCAATTGTTCCCTCGTTCGGTCGGCCTCGTGCCCCTCGTTCATGCCGGCGACGCACATGGCGCGCGCCTTACGGCAACCCGTTCTGACGGGAATCCGTCTCCCCTTCGCAGGTCCGTGGCGCGACCCTTTGCGTCTGTTGTCGCGCTCCGCCATCACGCCATCCCTCTCTTCGTTCGACCGGCCTCGCGCACATCAATCATGCCGGCGGCGGAGACGGTGAGCGCCTCACAGCAGTCTGTCCTGGCCGGGGTCCGTCTTCCCCTCGCGCGCCTCAGGCGCGACCTCTTGCTTCGCTGCCGGCGGCTCGGTCGAGACCACGGTCGAGGCCGGCACAACCGAGGCCGGTACGACCGAGGCCGTCACAACCGAGGTTGGCACGACCGAGGCCGCAGCGATCCGCGCCCGCTCCTCGCCAAGCACCGAGGCGAGCGCCAGCCGCAGCTCGTCCGAGCGGCCCGACCCGGCCATCGCGGACGCCCAGGCCGCGAACATCACCGCGATCCGCTCCTGCATGTCGCGTACAAGCGGACCTGCATCCTCCGCCTCCGCCTCCAGCATCAGCGCGCGAACCTCCCGCAGCGCCTCCAGCTGCTCCCGCTGCTCGTCCTTGGCCAGCGCGACGGCAGGACCGTTGTCCTCATCCGAGCCGTCCCGTTCCACCAGCTCCAGCAGATAGCGCGCGATCGACAGGCCGCGCCGGTCGGCGTTCCGGCGAACCACCTCCCAATCCGCGTCCGTCGCCGAGATCGAGATGTGCCTGCTCGGCCTGCGCGCCTTCCGCCGACGCCGCGTCCGTTTCACGGTGCGCGCTCCCGCGCAAGGACGGAGATCGCGCTCAGCAGGCTGAGCCCGCTGCCCCCCGGAAGCTCGCGCCGCAGAGCCCGAACGAATGCCTGCAACTCCCGCACCCCGTCTCGCTGCTCCACCTGCTCCTCTTCCGTGAGCACCAGGGGATGACGGTCCGGATCGTCGGCGAGCGCGAGCTCCAGTATGTAGCGCGACACGGTCTTCTCCGCCGCTGCCGCGCGCTCCCGGATCATGGCCTGTTCCGCCGGCTTGCAGTGCAGGCTCCGCTGACGCCTGAGCGGCCGTCCCGCCTCCTCAGTCACGACCCGCCCTCCCCGGCCGGCCTCGCCGCCTTCCAGCGGTTTGCAGCACCTGGATCGGTGAGCCGGTCGAGCATGCCCTCGCGCTCGATCCATTCGTCCACCGCGTCGCAGGCGTCCTCCCAGGCCTCGCCGGCGCCTGCCCCGCGCAGCCGCCTTTCCTCCAACATGGACAGCACCAGCATCTCACGGACCGCCCGGCGCAGGACCTCCGGCGGCAGAGGGTCCCGGTTCAGCGCGCGATGGATCACGTAGCGCGAGATGTCCATGCCGCTCGCCGCAGCCGCCCGGCCGATCCGTTCCCACTCCGCATCGGTCGCCATCACCGCGCGCTGGCGCCGCCCGCTGGCATCCTCCCTCATGGTCGCCATCCGTCTCGGAAAGCCCGCATCGACTGTGACACACAAGATCGATTAAGGGAAGCTAGGATCATAGGATTCCCAAGGAAATCCTCACGACCGGACAACTCGTATCACTTATAGGTCACCTACAAAGACCACCTACTCCTCCATCGGAAATGTATAGATGTTACTTCCAGCTTCCATCGCCACATCCCCGGATGCAACTCCTCAATGACACAATAGCGCATTCTATGTCGTACGAACCACCTCCATCCATCCTTGACAACGACTCTAAAGTACTGTAGCATAACAAATATACAGGAGGAACTCGCAACCCTACGTTACGGCACGTTTGCCTAACAATCGCTAACTTAACCGCACACCTCGTCGAGCAGGCGGCGCATGAAGGCCTCGCAGGCGCGGACCTCGCTCAACTCGATGTACTCGTTGGGCTGATGCGCCTGGCGAATGCTGCCTGGCCCGCAGATCACGGTGGGAATCCCGGCTTCCTGGAACTGCCCGGCCTCGGTGCCGTAGGCCACCACCTCGGTGTGGTTGGTGCGCGCCAGCGCCATGACGATCGCCTCCGCCGGCGAGCCGTCCTCCGGCACCAGGCCCGGCACGACGGCGCGGGCCTTCGTGGAGATTCCGGTCGCGGGATCGACCGCGTGCATGCGCGGCAGCACGGCCTCCTCGGCGAACTGCTCGAAGCGGTTGCGAATCTCGTGGGGGTCCGCCCCCGGCAACAGCCGGTATTCCCACGTGAACTTGCAGTCGAGCGGCACGATATTCTGGGCCGTTCCGCCCCGGATCGTGCCGACATGAACCGTCGTGTACGGCGGGTCGAAGCCGCTCTCGGGCTCGGCACGCACGGCCATCTCGTCGGCGATTTCGGTCAGGAAGTGGACCAACGTCGCGGCGTATTGCACCGCGTTCACGCCGAGATGGGTGGCGCTGGAATGGACCTCCAGCCCGCGCACGCGGGTCTCGAAGCTGTAGACACCCTTGTGGGCATTCACCACCGCCATGTTGGTAGGCTCGCCCACGATCACGATGTGCGGCTTGACGCCGAGATCGGAGCCGAGCCGGTCGATCATCAGCGGCGCCCCGAGGCAGCCGACCTCCTCGTCGAAGGAGAGCGCGAAATGAATGGGAGTCTTGAGCGGGCGGGCGATGAACTCCGGTACGAGGGCGAGCGCAATGGCGCTGAAACTCTTCATGTCCGAGGTACCGCGCCCGTAGAGGCGCCCGTCTTTCTCGACGACGCTGAAGGGGTCCGTGTCCCAGGGCTGGCCGTCCACCGGCACCACGTCGGTGTGGCCCGAAAGCGCAACTCCCGGCACATCGCTCGGGCCGACCGTGGCGTAAAGATTCGCCTTGTTTCCCGTTTCGTCGTGAATAAGTGTAGAATCAACGCCGTGTGAGGCGAGATAGTCGCGCACGAAGTGAATCAACGCGAGGTTCGACTCGCGACTGGTCGTGTCGAAAGACACGAGCCGCTCGATCATTTCGATGGGCTCGTAATGGGTGCCGGACATTCGCATCACCGTTCATTCGTCGGGGCGCGATTGTTGCCGCAGCATGGCGGCGGCACAAGGCCGCCCACCACGGGTTAGCGTGTAGGGGAGTGAGGGGAGGCCGCAGTTGGCCAAGCGCCGCTTTCGCACGCTGAAGGTCGTGCTGCCGCTGCTGACGCTGGTGTGCGCGGTGTTGGCGGTCGGCTACCTGCAGGCGACGCGGCCCGAAATCGAGCGCACGGGCCCGGCGGAACGCGCGCGGCCGATTGCCGCCGAGACCGTGCGCATCGCCGACGTGCAACCTTCCATCGGGGCCTACGGCGAAGTGGTGGCGCATCGCGATGTGGAGCTGCGGGCGCTGGTTGCGGGTCCGGTGGTGGCCGTGGGCCGGAACTTCGTGAACGGCGGCACGGTGCGGGCCGGCGAGCTTCTGGTGGAGATCGACCCCTTCGAATATCGCGCTACGGTGACGGAGGCCGAGGCCGCGCTGGCGGAGGCGCGGGCGCAGCTTTCGGAGACCAGGGCGGAGCTGGGAGCGGAAGAGGTGGGGCTCACAGCAGATCGTACCCAACTGGCGTTGGCGGAGCGCGAGCTGGAACGGCGGGAGGCACTGCTCGCCAAAGGCACCGCGGCACAGAAGACAGTCGACGATGCCCTGGTGCGCCGGAGCGAGCAGGTGCGGGCGTTGGCGGCGACGGAACGTCGGATTTCGGGCGTGCGCGCGCGGATCGCGCGGCAGGAGGCGGTGATTGCGCGCACTACCGTTGCCCTGGAGCGGGCGGAGCGTGACCTGGCGAGCACGCGGCTGGTCGCGCCCTTCGACGGGTATCTGACCTCGGTCTCCGCGGCGCTCGGCAAGCGGCTCGGCGTGAACGACCGCGTGGTGCGCTTGCTGGATCAGGCTCAACTGGATATCCAAATTCATCTGAGCGACGCGGACTACGGGCGGCTCGTCTCCTCCGCAGCCGGTCTTCGCGGGCGCCCGGTGGAGGTGACGTGGCGCGCGGGCGACCGCAACTTCCCCTTCCGCGCGGTGATCCAGCGAGCCGACGGCGAGGTCGACGCGGCGAGCGGCGGGGTTCGCGTCTACGCGCGGATCGAGGATGACGCGGCGGCGGTGCCTCTTCGCCCCGGCTCCTTCGTGGAGGTTCGTATACCCGACCGCGTGTACCGGGGGGCCACGCAGTTGCCGGAGACGGCGCTGGTCGGCGGCGATACGGTCTACGCGGTCGTGGACGGCCGGCTCGAGCCCCGGCCGGTGGCGCTGCTCGCGCGCGTCGGCAACGACGTCGTAGTATCCGGCGGGATCACCGAGGGCGAGAGCGTCGCGACGACGCGCTTCCCCGAGATCGGGCCCGGCGTCAAAGTCGAGGTGCGATGAGCCAGACCGGTCGCGGTCTGATCGCGCTGTTTACGCGCCACCGTACGGCCGCCAATCTGGTGATGGTGCTGATGGTCCTGTTCGGCGCGCTCGGGCTCGCGCGCATGAACACGCAGTTTTTCCCCACCTTCGCTGTCGAATGGGTCTCGGTCAGCGTGACCTGGCCCGGCGCCAGCGCCGAGGACGTGGATACCAACATCGTCGCGGCCATCGAGCCGGAAGTCCGCTTCCTCGACGGGGTCAAGCGCGTCTTCGCGCAGTCCGTGGAAGGCATCGGCTCGGTCGTCGTGGAGTTCGAGCCGGGGACAAATCTCGATACGGCGCTGGCTAATGTCGAGAACGCCGTGGACCGAGTCGAGACGCTACCGGAGGACTCCGAGAAGCCGGTCGTCAACCGCCTCTACTTCTATGAGAACATAGGAAATATCGTCGTCTCTGGCCCGTTCTCCGAGGCGGCGCTGCGTGCCCACGCCAAGGACATCCGGGAGCGTCTGCTTGCCGCTGGGGTCGACAAGGTCGACCTGTTCGGCAGCCGGCGCGAGGAGATCTGGGTCGAAGTCGGGGAGGGGCGCCTGCGTCAGCTCGACCTCACACTGGGCGATATCGCGTCGCGGATCGGCACGAGCTCGGCCGACCAGCCCTCCGGCATCGTCCCCGCCGGCACCAACAAGCAGATCCGAAGCCTGGGCCTCGCCCGATCGGCCGAGGAGATCGGCCAGGTCGAGATCATCGCGCGCGAGGATGGGGCCAAGGTCCACCTCCGCGATATCGCGACCATCAGCGAACGCTTCAACGAACGGGATGCGGTCGCGTACAGGGCGGGCTACCCCGCCATCGAGCTACAGGTGCGACGGGCGAGCACGTCCGATGCGCTGGAGCAGGCGGGCATCCTCGATGACTTTCTCGAGGAGATGCGGCCGACGCTGCCGCCGACCCTGGTCGTCGAGCACTACGACAATGCGGCCGAACTCATCGACGACCGCATCAACATGTTGCTCCGCAACGGCGCGAGCGGGCTGGCTCTGGTGGTGCTGGTGCTGTTCATCTTCCTGAGCACGCGGGTCGCCTTCTGGGTCACGGTCGGCATTCCCGTCTCGCTGCTCGCCACCCTCGGCGTGATGATGCTGACCGGCCAGACGATCAACATGGTGAGCCTGTTCGCGCTCATCATGGCCATCGGCATCATCGTGGACGACGCCATCGTGGTCGGCGAGCATGCCGTGACTCAACGCGCCGCGGGCACCGGCCCGGCCGAAGCGGCGGAACTCGGCGCCCGACGAATGCTGGCGCCGGTGATGGCGGCAACGCTGACAAGCGTCGCCGCCTTCCTGCCGCTCTTCATGGTGTCGGGCCAGATCGGTGAGATCATCGGGGCCATTCCCCTGGTGATCGTGGCCGTGCTCGTTGCGAGCCTGATCGAGTGCTTCCTGGTGTTGCCCGGCCATTTGCGGATCGGTTTGAAGACCGATCCGAGGGGGGAAAACAGATTCGCGCGATGGTTCAACCCGCGCTTCGAGGCGTTCCGCGACGGGCTGTTCGCCCGCATCGTGCGGGGCTGCGTCGCCTGGCGCTACCTCACGGTCGCCATCGCCATCGGCCTGTTGCTGCTGTTCATAGGGCTGATCGGAGGCGGGCGCATCTCATTCGTTTTCTTCCCCTCGCCGGAAGCGGATTCGGTGCTCGCCAACGTCACGTTCGTCGAAGGCACGAAGCGGGAGACCACGGCCGCCATGGTGGACGAGCTTGGGCGGGCGCTGGACGAGGCCGAACGCGCGCTCACAGGCGGCGCCGGCGGACTCGTGGTCATGAGCCTCGGCCAGGTGGGCAAGCCGGCGTCCCGTGCCAACACGTTCTTCCTGGGCACCGGCGACCACGTGGGCGCCATGCGGGTCGAGCTGCAGCCATCGGACCGGCGCACCATCCGCACGCAGGCGCTGATCGAAGAGTGGCGCAAGCGGGTGCGCCCGCTGCCGGGGCTGGAGACCATGACCATCCTTGAGCGTGCGGCCGGGCCACCCGGCCGCGAGATCGACATTCGGATTGCGGGCGACGATGTGCAAGCGCTCAAGGCGGCGGCAGGCGAGGTGAGCGTGTTGCTCGGCCGTTTCCCAGGTGTGAGCGACATCGAGGACAACACCCCCTACGGCAAGCAGGAAGCGATCCTTACCGTCAATGCGCGCGGCCGCGCCCTCGGCTTCACCACCGAGAGCGCCGCGCGCCAGGTGCGCGCCGCCTTCGAGGGCGTGATCGCGCGGCGTTTCGCGCGAGGCGACGAAGAGGTCGCGATCCGCGTCCGCCTGCCGCACGAGGCACTGACCGAGGGCGATTTGCGGCGCTTCTATCTACGCAGTCCTGCGGGCGTCGAAGTGCCGCTCGCCGAAGTGGTCGACTTCGACGAAGCAACCGGGTTCGCGAGCATCCGCCGCGAAGACGGCCAGCGCATGATCGCCGTCACGGCGGAGATCGACGAATCAACCACCAACACCGACGAGGTCCTGGACGCGCTCCAGATAGAAGGTCTGCCGGAGATCGCGCAGAAGTATGGCGTCGGTGTGCTGCTGCGCGGCAAGGCCGAGGAGCAGGCGACGACCATGGGCGACATGATGACAGGTGCCGTGGTCGCCCTGGTTGCGATCTATCTGATCCTGGCCTGGGTGTTCTCCAGCTACTCGCGGCCGATTTTCGTCATGGCCGTGATTCCCTTCGGCGCGGTCGGTGCCGTCTTCGGCCATTTCGTTCTGGGCTACGACCTCACCGTGCTGAGCATGATGGCGCTGCTCGGCCTCAGCGGCATCGTGGTCAACGATTCGATCATCCTCGTGCGCGCGATCCAGGATCGTCTCAATGCCGGCGAACCGCTGATGGAGGCCCTGGTGGGCGGCGCGAGGGATCGCCTGCGCGCCGTCATCTTGACCTCCGTGACGACGATCTTCGGCCTCACGCCCTTGCTGTTCGAGACCAGCCTTCAGGCGCAATTCCTGAAGCCCATGGCGGTCACCATCGTCTTTGGCCTGCTCGGCGTGACCCTGATCGTGCTGATCCTGGTGCCCTGCCTGCTCGCGATCCAGGGCGACATCGCCGCTCTCTTCGGCCGTCCGCCGGCCGGGGGTGAGGAGGCCGTCGAGGACGATGCGTCACCGGCTCTCAGGCTTCGCGAAAGCGACGGTTGATCGCAGCTCACGCGACCTCTACACAGCGCCGTAGTCGCAGCCCGGCTTCGTAGCCCGGCGAGGCGGACGAAAGCGGGAAGGAGCGGGCGTGAACGGCATTCTCAAGGGTCTGCGCGTGGTCGAAGGCTCGGCGTTCGTCGCAGCTCCCCTCGGCGGCATGACGCTCGCCCAGATGGGCGCGGATGTGATCCGCTTCGATCCGCTCGCCGGCGGCCTCGACTACCGGCGCTGGCCGGTCACTCCCGAGAACGAGAGCATCTACTGGGCCGGCATGAACAAGGGCAAGCGCTCCTTCGCGGTCAACTTGCGCGAGGCGGAGGGGCGCGAGCTGGTGGCCGCGCTCATCGCGGCGCCAGGGTCCGAGGCCGGCATCTTCCTCACCAATCTGCAGGTGGGGGACTGGCTCTCGTACGAGACGCTGAGCGCGAGGCGCGCGGACCTCATCATGCTCCGCATCATCGGCAATCCGGACGGCACGGTCGCGGTCGATTACACCGTGAACGCGCGCATGGGCTGGCCCTTCGTGACCGGGCCGGCGGACCTGGACGAGCCGGTCAACAACGTGCTGCCGGGCTGGGACCTGACCTGCGGGCTTACCGCCGCCATCGGCCTGCTCGCCGCCGAGCGCCACCGCAGCCGTACCGGCGAAGGGCAGGAGGTGCTGCTCAGCCTCGCCGATGTCGCCTATCACATCACCGGCTCGCTCGGGTACATCGGCGATGTCGAGATCAACGGCGCCGAGCGGCCGCGCATCGGCAACGACATGTACGGCACCTTCGGCGGCGACTTCGCCACCCGTGACGGCCGCCGGGTCATGCTGGTGGTGGTGACGCCGCGCCACGTCAAGGCGTTGGGGCAGGCGGCGGGGCTCACGGAGGCCTTCGCCCGGATTGAGGCCGAGCACGGCGTCAATCTCGCCGACGAGGCCGACCGCTGGAAGGTGCGGGAGCAGCTTCGCGCCGCGCTCGAGCCCTGGTTCGCGTCGCTCAGCCTGGAGAAGGTCGGCGCCCGGCTCACCGAGGCCGGCGTGCTCTGGGGTCCGTTCCGCAGCCACAGCCAGATGGTGGAGGAGGACCCCTTCTGCTCGACCTCCAATCCGCTGTTCCAGCGGATCGATCAGCCGGGGATCGGGCCCGTTCTTACGCCAGGCTCGCCACTGGACTTCGCGGCCGCACCGCGCGATACCGTCAAGCCTGGGCCGCAGCTTGGCCAGCACACCGACGAGATTCTGGCGGACGTGCTGGGCCTCAGCGACGGTGCCATCGGCGCGCTGCACGATCGCGGCATCGTCGGCGCGCCTGCCTGACCCGAGACTCAGGCGCCCTCGACCAGAACCGCCTCTCCCTCCAGCTGGCCGGCGTCCCCCGACTCGCGCCAGGCATCCGCCCCTGCGCGGTCGGCGAATTCGAGCACCGTCATGCGGCCGTCGGGCCAGGTGCCTTCCTTGACTGTTGGCGCTCGACCGCTCGACAGCACCCGTCCGTCGCAAGCCGCGACGCTTGCGGGATCGATGTCGGACTCCCCGGTCGCTCCCCGAAGGATCAGGTAAGTGCCGCCGCCACCTTGCGCGGCGCCGTCGCCTTCGAGATGGACCATGTGGCCGGTCGATGCACGCTGGCGGATCGCGCGTGCTTCAACGTAGGCCGGCGAATCGTACCAGGCTGCGGCACGCGCGGGGCTGTCAAACTCCAGCAGCACCAGCCGGCCGGGCTGCCAGCCGCCGGCGATCACCTCGTGCTCGCCGCCGCGTACGAGGAAGCGCCCGTCGAACGCCGCGATCGAGCCCGGAGTGAGCGCCCGGTAGTCCGCATATGTCTCCGGGTCGGTCACGGTCACATCGGCGATCACGTACCCTGGCATCGTCATGCCTCCTGCTGAAACAAGCGTTCGAGGTCCCGCCAAAGCTTGTCGAAGGAAGGGCAGGCTTGCCGCGCCTCTTCGAAACTGAATCTCTGGGTGAGGGCGGGTTGATCGATAGTCGGACTATAGGTGGCTTCCGGCACCATGCAGTGCCCTTGGAGATATTCCTTAGCGCCTCGGATTGCTTCCGGCTCTATCGGCGCGGCTGCATTGTTCGCTATTCCTCGTTCCCCTCGCAGTGAGTGAATTGCTGCGAGAAACCAAGACTCGTATTCCGCCTTGGCGAACACGACACTCACAGGAATCGGCTCTGCAATTTGCGTAGCGCGGGTCAACATTCTCAGAGCTTCTTCAGCTGGGCAGTCATCGTCGGCATCCAGGATAATCAATATCGCGCGGTCGCCCTCGCGTTGCTCCAATTTTCGTCGAGCGAAGGTCACGGTCGTCTCCAGGTGAGGCGTCAAGCCCATTTTGCCCTTGGGGAGTCGGTAAGGCTGCAAGACATCGATCTCGTATGCGTTGAAGACCTCGTGTGCGAATCGGCGAAGGAGGATAGGGACGGCACTTACTTCACCATGCCCCTCGACAATCGGAAATATAGACAACATCGTCTAAAGGTTCTCGAACAAGTCCGATTGACGCAGCGTATTGTTTTGGGATGGAGAGGCTGGATGGAGTTGATTCTGCCTCAAGAGCTCGCCGGGCGTGTAGAGATCGTCCCTTATAGCCGAGATGGAAGCGGCATCGACCGGTGCCATAAGGGTCTTACCTTCCGTCTTCCAGACGGCGATCAGTTGATTGGGGTCCAACCCCTCGTGCTCGAGCAGATCGGGGCTGTGCGTGGTGGCAATGATTTGCCCTCGTTTCGACGCTTCAAGCATGGCATCCATGATCGTGTGCGCCGCTGCAGGATGAACCGTACTCTCCGGCTCTTCGATCGCAACAAGGGGGATTGAGCCGCGATCGCTAGGCGAGAACTGAAACAGTGCGGTCAATACGCCGAGAGAGCGAAGCGTGCCGTCAGACATTGTCGCCGCATAGAACCGCCAGGGATGTTGCTGGCCTTGTACATCTTGTCGAAACTCTAACGTTTCCCGCGGCCCCAATTGGCGATGATCAACTCCCTCAATGCCGGGAACAATCCGTCGAAGATAGTCCTCAACCCGCACGATAGAATGGGAAGATTCATCCCTCAGGCGCTTCACAACGGAAGAGAGATTGTGGCCAGAACGCGAAAGAATGGTTCCCCGATCATGCGGTTGAAGCTCCCTGATCTCTGTAGGGTTGATGTTGTAGAACCCCATTCCCGAGAGTGCGTCGAACAAGGGTCTGAACGCGGGCGATCCCGATACGGCACCCAGGTAGAGCCGGTCTTCCACAACTTTGGGTGGTGCACGAAGTTGCGCACTTCCGCTCCGCAGCTGACCGGTCTGAACGTCGTAGTAGGCTTCTTCTAGGCCGTCGCCCGAGATGTGTGCTTGTTCGCGCTGAACATAGAACGCACCCTGCGGTAGTGCTCCAATGCGAAACGCAAAGGAGGCATTCACACGCTCGTCGAGGCGAAGCCGCAGAGAGATGGCGAAATGGCTTGGATGTCCGCCCGAGCGTCGCCGGACTTCTCCGACGCCGCCGCGCTGCCGGATGGCATAGTCGAGCGTCTCGCTCAGGCTCTCAGAAATCAGCCTCAGCGCGTCGATAAAATTGCTCTTTCCCGATCCGTTGGGCCCAACGAGCACGTTCAAGCTGGAGAGGTCGACCTTGCACTGGCCGATGCTCTTGTAGTTGTGCAGGGCGACGCGTCTGAGCAGTACCGGCATAGCGGGGTAATTCTCGCCCGCGTCCTCAGAAGGGCGTTGGGTCGGCGAAGCGGCGGAGCACGTTGGTCGTGAGCTTCGCAATGTTGTTGTCGTAGCCGTTCCACGGCAGGCTCGCGGGGTAGCAGATCGAGCCGACGGAGAACACCGCACCGCCGTTTGGCGTCTCGTAGAACACCATGTCGGCCTTGACCTTCTCGTGCTCGGTGCCGCCCAGGCCGGCATGGTTCACCAGCACCTCCTCGTTCACCACCAGATAGAGGTCGGTGTGGTCCTCCGAGCGCGCGAGCACCAGCGCGTGCGGCGGCGTGCCGAGGCGGGGGTCGGTGGCATCGAGCTCGTTGCCGGCCGCGCCCTCGCCGTGATAGCCGAAGTCGCCGAGCAGCTCGTCCTCGCCGATCCCCTCGAAGATGAACCGCGCGCGGGGGTCGAAGCTCCCCGGCATGCGCCGGTAGTAGGAGGACTTGTCGAAGCCCTCGGCCACGAAGCCGACGCCCGCCAGCCGCTGCGGTGCGAAGTCCCCCTGATGGCGCCAGATCCCGCCGTATTCGCCGGTGAAGCTGTGATAGTACTCGCCGGGGTCCCCCTCCCAGGTGCGGATCGCGGCTTCGCAGCGGCGCACCTCGATCACGCCCGGCAGCTCCTTGTGCATGGCGACGCGCCAGTAGAAGCCGTTGCCGCCGAGATACATCAGCCGGCCGCCCTGCTGGGTGAAGCCGTGGACGGCGTCGCGCATGGCCTTCGAGTAGTATTCCGGGTGGCCGCCGGTGATCAGCACGTTGTAGGGCTTGAGCAGGTCGATGCCCTCGCGATGGACGTCCTCGTCAGTGATGACGTCGTGCTCGAAGCCGAAGTGCGTGAGCCAGTCCTCCACGTACATGTCGAGGATGAACTCGCGCGCGTTGGTCGAGTCCTCGCCGGCGCAGGCCCAGGGCGTCTCCGCCTTGGGCCGCATGTTGAGGATCGGGCGGAGCCGTGACGAATAGCAGACGCCGCTGCCGTCAGAATGGGTGTCGTAGAGCGATGCGCCGTATTCGCGGTGCTCGTTGAGGAAGAGCTGCTGCGCGTTGAGCGTCGGCAGCTGGCCGGTGAGCATTTCGCCGAGCGGGCCGTCGAAGGCTAGGTGCTCGTTGGCATAGGCCATGTATTCGACCGTCGGCAGCAGGAAGGCGATGCGATTGGCCCGCCCCGGCGCCGGCAGCACCACGAAGGGCACGTATTCCTCGGCGCCCTTGGCCCTGAGCCGCGCGCAGTAGACCCCGCTCGCCATGCGGGCCGGCACGGTCCATTCGAAGTCCACTTCCCAGCCCGCGTCGTAGAGATCGTCGTCGTGGAAGTGGATGGCGCCGTACTCGTGCCGCGCGTGGCGCCAGCACATCTCCTCGCCCGAAAAATTCCAGCCGGTCATGCCGCGCGCGGGCAGGTTGACGATTTCGCCGTGGCAATGATTGGAAGAGCGGTCGGAAATCCTGATGGACGTGATGTCGCGCGAAAAATCCCAGGCGCAGAGGATGTCAGGTGCGAGCCCGGCCGGGACCGCCTCGTTCTTCATGCGCTCGATCTCCAGGCGATCCAGCGCGCGGCCGACCAGACGGGGCGAATCGATCTTGCCGTTGTAGAGAGAGTCCACTCGCGTGCGGCCCTTCTGGCGCCGCTTGAAGGTGCCGGCCATGACGATCGGCGCGCCGTTTCCGAGCGACGCAGGCCCGATCGTGCGCTTCGCCGTGCCGCCGTCGTCGACGCGCGCGTAGGGGAGGAGCGGCTCCTGATAAACGGTGACTTGGCCGGTTGCAGCGTCGTAGCTCGCGGCGGCGAGATACCAGTGGCGCTCGAGCAGCGGCTTGCCGATCGAGACCGTCTCCGCAGAGCCATCCGCCATGCCGAGTCGGAGCGCGACGGAACCCGCCTCGTCGATGATGAGGGCGAAGCCAGCCTTACTGCGCGGGTCCCACTTGGTGACGATACCTTGCTCGCCCTTGCCGGGCGTGGTGGGCCAGATCATGGCCTGAACGGTGAAGCTGCCGAGCGTCTCCAGCAGCGGCCGGCTCTCCACCAGCGCGTAGGAGCCCGCGTGGATGACCTGCCGGCGCCCCTTGTGGCGCTTGCTCACCGGCGTGCGGATCGGCTTTTCCTTGAATCCCGGCCCGGCGGGCGTGGCGTCCGCACAGATCAGGCGCACGATGTCCGCCTGATAGGTCGGGTGCTCGCAGTTGACCATGAACTTGATGGTCTCGCCCGGCCGGACGCTGATCCGGTCGGGATAGCCGGTGATCGTCAGCATGCCGCGCCTCCGCGCTGCGCCATCCCGCTGTCGCGAGCATAATCAGCGGCCCTGCGGCGAACAACGTGCCCCGGTAGGTTCACGGTGTAACCTTGCGCGTGATATGCAACATAGGCGCGCGCGGTCGGGGGAGGGCCCTGCCGCCCCGACCGGAGTGGGAGAGCGAACGATGGCGACACTGATCATTCATGGCATACCGCTGAGCACCTACGTCCGCACTTGCCGCATGGCGTGCATGGAGAAGGGCGTGCCTTACGAGCTCGACCCGGTCATGCCCCAGTCGCCGGAGCAGCTGGCGATGCAGCCCTGGGGGTCGGTGCCGGCCATGACTCACGGCGACGTGCGCATGTACGAGTCGCTGGCGATCTGCAACTACATCGACAGCGCGTTCGACGGGCCGCCCCTGCAGCCGGCCGACCCGGTCGCCAACGCCCGCTGCTGGCAGTGGACATCGGTCTTCATCCAGTATCTCTACCGGCCGGCGATCGACATCGTACTGCAGCGTCTGATCGTACCCGCGCAGGGCGGCGAGCCGGACGAGGCGCTGGTCGAGAGCAGCGTGCCCAAGTCCGACAAGGCGCTCATCGCGCTCGACGGTGCGCTGGAAGGCAACGCCTGCTTCGCCGGTGACGAGTCGTCCGTCGCCGACTACATGGTGCTGCCCGTCCTCCACTATCTGAAGATGACGGCGGAGGGCGAAACGCTGCTGGCCCCGAGAGCCAATATCGCCCGCTGGCAGGCTGCGATCGACGAGCGCGAGAGCGCGGTCGCGACGGTGCCAGAGTTCGGGTAGCGGCGCTGGGGCAGGGGGCTGCTCCGCTCCCCACGCGGCCCCGAGCATCTGTGGCGCGCCCGTTACATGGCTAGCTGAGCCAGGGCGACGGCCTGAGTGCGCATCGCCTCACGCTCCTCATCGGTGAGCGGGATGAGCCCCTTGTCCGCCAGGTAGCCGTAGGGCCCCCAGGCATCCTCGTCGGTGAAGGTCTCGATGAACTCCACGATCCCGGGGATCACGCCCGCGTGCGCCTTCTTCACGTAGAAGTACATGGAGCGGGAGACCGGATAGTCGCCGTCGGCGATGGTGTCGAAGTCCGGCTCGACGCCGTCGATGCTGCTGCCCCGAACCTTGTCGCGGTTCTGGTCGAGGAAGCTGTAGCCGAAAATCCCCAGCGCTGACGGATTGGCCTCAAGCTTCTGGACGATGAGGTTGTCGTTCTCGCCCGCCTCGACGAAGGCGCCGTCCTCGCGGATCGCGTGGCAGATGGCCTTGTAGGCCTGCTTGTCCTCTTTCTTGAGCGCCTTGATGTCGGGGAAGGTCGTGCAGCCGCCTTCCATGGCGAGCTCGACGAAGGCGTCCCGCGTGCCGGAGGTCGGCGGCGGGCCCAGCACCTCGATCTTCGCGGACGGGAGCGACGCGTCGATATCGCTCCAGGTCCGGTTGGGATTGGGCACCATCCCGCCGTCGGAGGGCACGTCCTTCGCCAGCGCGAGGTAGAGCTGCTGCAGGGTAATCGAGAACCGCTCGGCCGACTTCGCATGGGCCAGCACGATCCCGTCATAGCCGATCTTGACCTCGGTGATGCCGGTCACGCCGTTCTCGGCGCAGCGCTCGACCTCCGAGGCCTTGATCCGGCGCGAGGCGTTGGTGATGTCCGGATGGCCGACGCCGACACCGGCGCAGAACAGCTTGAGCCCGCCGCCCGAGCCCGTGCTCTCGACCACCGGGGTCTTGTTCTCCGTGGTCTTGCCGAATTCCTCGGCAACGGCGGTGGCGAAGGGGAAGACGGTCGAAGAGCCCACGATCCTGATCTGGTCGCGAGCCTCCGCAGCGTCGGTCAGCGCAACGGACGCGGTCAGCGCAAGCGCTGCCGCCGCGGCGGTGGCGAGGGGTGTCTCGGTCACGGCGTTTCCTCCGGGTTCGCTCGCATCCCGGTGGCGATGACCACGCACCCGCGTGGCTCGCCAGGATGGCAGGCGAACGCTAACGCCGGGCCAAGATGGAATTAATACGGAATTGTTACGGTTCGTTGACGCTGTGCAGCCGCTAGATCTATGCCCCTGCGTCCGGTCGTCCTACTTCATCTCGACTTCGATGAAGATCACGTCGTCCTTGTCACTCGGGTTGATGACGTCGTGCTCGACCCCTTCCTCCCGGAAATAGGGAGTACCGGTCACGATGTCGATGGTGCGCTCGCCGTCCGGCTCCTTGAGGTGGAGCTTGCCGGTCGTCACCGGCACCACAACGTAGTCGAACTCGTGACGGTGCCATCCCGTGGCCTCGCCGGGCCGGAAGCGCCACTCGGTGACGCGCACGCGCTCATTGTCGATCAACTGGGTTGGCGTTGCCGAGCCCATAGCCACCTCCGCCTCAAGAATTGCTCGCGGCGAAGCCTTTCAGGTTCGGCGCTGCCGCGCAAGCCTGCGCGCGGGCAGGGGCCGCCACCCCGGCGCCCGCGATCAATCCCTGTACCAGGTGCAATCCGTGGTCGTGACGACCTGATTGTTCGCCAGATAGCTGGTCTCGTAGGCGCAGCTTCCCGTCAGCCCGGCATAGGCACCGGTGCCGCCCGCGAGCTCAAACTGACCCTGCCCGCCGCCGCCTGCGTCCACGTCGCCCGCGCGTCTCTCGGCCACGAGATAGAGCGTGTCGCCGGATGTGTCGGTTGAGGTGCAGGCAGTCTGGAGATCGAGGCCGGCGGCGGAGCGCTTGCCGAAGACCACGCATGTGGCCAGGCCGTGCCCGCCTTCGACGAACGGCTCGCCGCTGCTCGCGAGGATGGTGGTGCTCCCCTCCAGCTTGCCGCCGAAATAGGCGCCATCGGCGTGCTCTATGGAGGTGAAGTCTCGAACGTAGGTTGCGATTGCGCTGAAGCTGCCGCTTTCCTGCCCGAACGCGCTCATGGCCGCGCATGGGATTCCAATCACGGCCGCCAGCGCTACAGCGATACCTCTGCTGGCTCTCATGTCGCCCTCCCTGTCTGGCGATTGATCCGCTGGAGAATGGTACGGGGAACAAATCGGTGACGGCAACTGGTGCGCTGGCTTCTCGCGTTGCCGCGCGGCTTCAGGCGTCGTCCTGCTCGGCCTGCACCAGCGATGCCGGATCAACCGCGACGCTCTTGACCAGCGCGTACACTTGGCTGCCGGGGGCAAGGCCGAGCGTGTCGGCGGAGCGTGCGGTGATGCGTGCCGTGAGTCGGGCGCCGATGTCGACCGCCACGTCGACCGAGGCGCCCCGGCGCGGGCCGATCTCGACGACCCGGCCGCGGAAGACGTTGAGGACGCTGGTCTCTCGCGGCTCGGCGGTCGCGAGCGAGACGTCGCGCGCACGCACGCGGACCCTGAGGCTGTGTCCCGGCGCGAGCCTGAGGCGCGGCACGCGCAGGGTGCCGCCAGGCACCGCGAGCTCGGTGAGCCCGTAAGCCCCGTCGTGGCTCTGCACCGTCGCGTCCAGCACCGCGCCGGCCGCCTCGATCCCGGCGAGCGGATCGAGATCGAGCCTGGCCATGACCTCTGCGGCAGGGCCCGCCGCCGCCACCCTGCCGCCGGCCATGACCACGATCGTGCCGGCGAGCCGCGCCACCTCGTCCACCGCATGGCTGACGAAGACGATGGGCACGCCGATCTCGTCGCGCAGCCGCTCGATATAGTCGATCACTTGCGCCTTGCGGGGTACGTCGAGCGCGGCCAGCGGCTCGTCCATGAGCAGGAGCGCGGGCTGGGCCATGAGCGCGCGCCCGAGCGCCACGCGCTGGCGCTCGCCACCAGACAGAGTGCCGGGCCGGCGCTGCAGCAGTGCCTCCAGGCCGAGCAGCGTCACGATCCTCTCAAGGGTCGCATAACGCCCGTCGTGCGGCGCGAAGCGGTGCCCGTAGAGCAGGTTGCGGCGCACGCTGAGGTGAGGGAAGAGGCGGCCGTCCTGAAACACGTAGCCGATCCGGCGGCGCTCCGGCTTGAGGTTTATCCCGGCCTCCGCATCGAAGAGCACGCGATCTTCGAGCGCGATCCGCCCCGCCTCGGGCCGCACGAGGCCCGCGATGGTATCGGCCAGCGTGGTCTTGCCGGCGCCCGAGGCACCGAACAGCGCGACGACGCCGTCGGCCTCTGTGCCGAAGGACGCGTCAAGCGTGAATTCGCCGCGGGTGAGTCGCGCCTGGACCGTCAGCATCACCCCTCCAGCCGGCGCTTGACGATGCGCGCCAGGAACTCGGAGCCGATCAGCGCGGCGAAGGCGATCACGATCGCGATCACCATCAGGCGGAAGGCGCCGTCCAGGCCGCCCGGCACTTGCGTGTAGGTGTAAAGCGCGAGCGGCAGGGTCCGGGTCTCGCCGGGGATGTTGGAGACGAAGGTGATGGTCGCGCCGAACTCGCCGAGGCAGCGGGCGAAGGCGAGGATGACGCCGGTGAGCACGCCGGGCGCGATGAGCGGCAGACTGATGGTCACGAACACCCAAACGGGCGGGGCGCCGAGCGTGCGTGCGGCGGTCTCCAGCCGCCGGTCCATGCCCTCGATCGAGAGCCGGATCGCGCGGACCATGAGCGGGAAGGAGACCACGGCCGAGGCCACCGCCGCGCCCTGCCAGGTGAAGGCGAGGGTGATGCCGAACCAGTCGTCGAGCCAGGCGCCGAGCGGTCCCTGCCTGCCGAGCAGCAGCAGCAGCACGAAGCCCACCACAACCGGCGGCAGCACCAGCGGCATGTGGACCAGGCCGTTGAGGATCTCCCGGCCGGGGAAGCGATAGCGCGCGAGTAGCCAGGCGACGGCGATGCCGAGCGGCAGGCTGATCAGGACCGCCCAGCCCGCCACCCGCAGGCTGAGACTGATCGCCTCGACCTCCAGCGGAGTCAGCGCCATCAATCCGGCTTTCAGTCGACGATGAAGCCCGCGCGGGCGAAAGCCGCGCGGCCTTCCGGCCCGGTGAGGAAATCGAAGAAGCGCGTCGCCAGCGGCGAGGCGCGGTCCTCGACCAGGGCAACCGGATACACGATGGGCTCATGCAGCGCAGCCGGGATCGTTCCCACCACATGCACGCTTTCGATGCGGGCGACATCGGTGGCGTAGACGATGCCGAGCGGCACCTCGCCTCGGGCCACCAGCGCGAGCGCCGCCCGCACGTCGGCCGCCGGCGCGAGCCAGCTCCGCACGTCGGGCCAGAGGCCGAGCGCTTGCAGTGCCTGGCGCGCGTAGATGCCTGCCGGCACGTGGTCGGGGTTGCCGATGGCGAGCCGCCCGCCGTCAAGCGATGCAGGAAGGTCGAGCGTCGCGGAGGGCTCGAAGGGCGCCATGTCGCTCTCGCCTGTAACGAAGACCAGGCGATTGCTCGCCAGCGCCCGACGGCTGCCGGGCTCGATCAGGCCTTGCGCCTCCAGGTGATCCATCCAGGCCGCATTGGCAGCGAGGAAGATGTCGGCCGGCGCGCCGCTCTCGATCTGGCGCGCAAGCGCCGAGGTGCCGGCATAGGAGGCCACGACACTGTCGTCGGGGCCCGCCTCGAAACGTTCGATCACCTCGTCGATCACGTGTGCGGTGCTCGCCGCTGCGAGCACGATCACCCGCTCGGCTGCTGCCGGCCCCGCCCAGAAGCAGGCGGAGAGCACGGCAAGCACTAGGCTTGCCGCCCGCAGCGTCGCCGACCGGTGCGGCCGCCGGTCGCCTCTTCCATGCCACACGTCGCGCGTCGCGGGCCCCGCGGGGCTCGCGCCTCCTTCTCAACCTGCGTGCATGAGGCTGGTTCCGACTGGAGCGAGCGCTCCCGCACCTCCACGGCGCCTCGACCGTTGCCGACGGGGACCGACCGTTCCGTCGTTCGGGCGGTCACTCGGCCTGCCGAGGCCGCATCGGCGCGGCGACTGTAGCGCCGGGCCTGGAGCCGCGCAACGCGGGCACGCCGCTCGCTTGTCAACCGATCGCAGAATTCAGACACTCCGTCGCCAGACACGAACCGGCGCCGGAACATGCGCTGGCGTCGCAAAACAGGGGCAGGGCGGAAGATAGCAGAAGATGGAGAAGATCCTGCTGTGCGGTGTCAATGACGTCTACGCGGGCGAGATTCTGCGGGTCGAGACCGACGGCCTGCCGCCGGTCGCGGTCTACAACCTGGACGGCGCCTTCTACGCCACCGACGACACCTGCACCCACAGCCAGGCCTGGCTCTCCCAAGGCTTCATGGACGGCGACATCATCGAATGCCCGCTCCATGGCGGCTGCTTCGAGATCAAGACGGGCCAGCCGGTGGAGCCGCCCTGCACCGAGCCCATTCGGAGCTACGAGCTCGTCGTCGAGGACGGCGCGATCTACGCGCTCGTCGAGCCCTGAGCCGGAGGCTCAATGCCATGCCGATGCTGGAACGTTCCGAAGGGGATATCCACTACGAGGTCTGCGACATCGTGCCCCCGTGGCAGGAGCCGCGCGAAACTATCCTGTTTCTCCACGGGCTCGCCGTCGATTCCGACATGTGGATCACGTGGCTGCCGATCCTGGCGGACCGCTATCGAATCATCCGAATGGACCTGCGCGGCTTCGGTCGGTCCTTCGTCCCGGCGGAGGGCGCTGACTGGTCCATCGACGCGATGGCCGACGATGTTCTCGACGTGCTCGCCGCGCTCGGGACGCAGCGGGTGCACTTCGTCGGCGAATCGACGGGCGGCACGGTCGGCCTCCATCTCGCCGCGCACCATCCCGGATGCCTGCTGACGCTGACCATGGTTTCGGCGGCCCACCGGGGCGGCACGATCGGGCGGGCGCAGGCGCTCCGGGACGATGTTCACGGGCTCGGGATGGACGCGTGGTCGGCCAAGCTCATGCCACTTCGCTTCCCCGCAGGATGCCTGAGCCCCGCGATGGAGCGCTGGTTCCACGATACGCAACGCGCCCCAGCGCCACACGCCTGCGTGGACCTCGTCGACATGCTGGTGCAGGTGGACCTCACGGAGGCGCTGGGCGACATCCGCGTTCCCACCCTCCTTATCGCGCCCGACGACAGCCCCTTCGTCTCGCTCGAGACGCAAGTGGAGCGACTGCGCGCCATGCCCGATTGCGAGATGCACGTGGTCGCCGGTGCCCGTCACGGCGTCGCCTATTCGCACGGGCCGGAGTGCGCCGGCGCCCTCAGAGATTTTTTGGAACGCCGCGGCGCTTCGCCTAGATAGGCAGTGGCGTTCCACGGGGTGTCCGCCGGTCCCTAGTTCTCGGCAGGCGACCGTTCGCCGTACGACTTCCAGATCGGCTCGATTCCGTTCTCTTGGAGGAACTCCTCGGCCATCGCCATGATTTCCGCTTCCCGGTACGCATAGAAGGCGTCGACGGCGTCCTCGTCTCTGACGTCCCTTTTCCACTTGCCGATCGAGCCCCTGTAGGCGTCTTCCGCCCTCTGTCTTCGCTCCTTGTCGCGGGTCCAGTCCGACCACAGGAATCGCCTGAGTATCCGGTGGTGATCGTCATGATCGAGGCCCGGAATCTCCAGATAGCGCTCCGGCTCGGCCTCGACCGCCAGGCGTTCCTGGCGATTCTCCTCAGCGGGTATGCCAACCTCCATTTCGGCATCGTTGTCCGTCTCGTAGAGCCAAACGATGCCGCCCGTCTTACGGTCGAGGTAGACGAGCTGCGGACCGATGTCGTGAAAATCCACGTCGCGGCCGAAGGCCATCGTGAAGAGGGCCTTGTCTATGCCTCCGCCGCCGTCTCCACCACGCATCTGCGTGAGTTCCCCTTACCGTTACCGGTTAACGCGGCCATGCGCCGTAGCCACTCGTGACGCTCTGCGTTTATCATTCCTGGAGCAAGAGCAGGAGGGACCAGACCAATGGCAGAGACCACCGTGTTCAGCGCTTGTCCTCACGATTGCCCTGATACGTGCGCCATGCTCACCACCGTCGAGGACGGCAAGGTGACAAATGTGCGCGGCAATCCGGACCACCCGTTCACTCAGGGCGGTCTCTGCGTCAAGGTCAACGACTACCAGAACCGGGTCTACAGCAAGGACCGCGTGCTCTATCCGCTGCGCCGCACCGGGAAGAAGGGCGCCGGCGAATTCGAGCGCATCTCCTGGCACGACGCGCTTGACGAGATTTCGCGCCGCTGGAATGACATCATCGACGGGGACGGGCCGAGCACGATTCTGCCCTACAGCTATCTCGGCACCGAGGGCATCCTGAACGGTCTCAATTCCGGCGATGCCTTCTTCAACAAGCTCGGCGCCGCAGTCTCCGAGCGCACCTTCTGCGACTCTGCCGCGATCACGGCCTTCTTCATGTCCTGCGGGCCGACCGCCGCAGTCGATCCCGAGAGCTTCGTCTACTCGAAGTACATCGTCCTCTGGGCGATCAACACCATCAGCAACAATCTGCACCACTGGCCCTTCATTGCCGAAGCGCAGCGCCGCGGCGCCAAGGTGGTGGTGATCGATCCGGTCGCGACCCGTACCGCGAAGCAGGCCGACTGGCACCTGCCGATCAAGCCTGGCACCGACGCCGCTCTGGCGCTCGGCATGATCAACGTGATCATCGCCGAGGACTTGGTCGATCACGACTACGTGGAGAATTACACCGTCGGCTACGACGAGCTGGCCGAGCGCGCGGCGAACTTCCCGCCGGATAAGGTCGCCGAGATCACCGGGATTGCGGCCGACGACATCCGCACGCTGGCACGGGAGTTCGCGACCACGCAGCCCTCGGTGATCCGCATGGGCGTGGCGATCGAACGCAACGCCTCCGGCGGCAACGCCGTGCGGGCGATGTCCTGCATTCCGGCGCTGGTCGGTTCCTGGCGGCACTGCGGCGGCGGCATCCTGCACATGCCGATCTGGGCGTTCCCGATGAAGTGGGACGATCTCAGCCGCCCCGACTGGATCCGCGAAGGCACGCCGGTGGTCAACCAGTGGCGGCTCGGCCCCGCGCTTGCGGGCGAGCTCGACCACAAGGTCAATTCGCTCTTCGTCTACAACTCAAATCCGGTGGTGGTGGCGCCGGAGCAAGACAAGATGCTGCAGGGTTTCGCGCGCGAGGACTTGTTCACCGTCGTGAGCGAGCACTTCCTCACCGATACCGCGCTCTACGCCGACATCGTGCTGCCCGCCACCACGCAGCTGGAGCAGTTCGATCTGATGTTCTCGTGGGGGCACCTCTATTTGACGCTCAACGAGCCGGCGATCGCGCCGCTCGGCGAGGCCGTGTCCAACACCGAGCTGTTCCGACGCCTGGCGCGCGCCATGGGCTTCAACGACCCCTTCTGGGATCGGTCGGACGAGCAGATGGCGCTCGATGCCCTGGACTGGGACAACCCGGTGCTGGAGGGGATCGACCTCGATGGCTTGCGCCAGACCGGTTATGCCCGGCTCAAGGTCGGCTCGCCGGAGGAGTTCGTGCCGCACCGCGAGGGCAACTTCCCGACGCCCTCCGGCAAGATGGAGTTCAAGTCGTCCGTCGCCGAGGCCGCCGGCAACATGGTGCTGCCGCTGTTTCGCCAGGGTTATGCCGCCGATCAGTCGGGCGAGCCGCTGGACCCGCTGCCGAACTTCATTCCGCAGAACGAGTCAGCGCGCACCAACCCCGAGCTCGCCGCGCGCTATCCGCTCAACATGCTCTCACCGAAGGCCCATGCCTTCCTCAACTCGTGCTACGCCAACATGGAGACCCAGCTTCATCACGCCGGCGAGCAGATGGTGATGATCAATCCGAGCGACGCGGGCGCGCGCGGCATCGCGGACGGCAACGCGGTGCAGGTCTTCAACGACCGGGGTGCTTTCCATGCTGTGGCGCACGTCAGCGAGGATGCGAGTCCCGGTGTCGTGGTTGCACCGCTCGGCTATTGGGCGAAGAGCAGCCCGAACGGCCGCACGGTGAATGCCATCAACCCGCCGGCCTTCGCCGACTATGGCAATGCGCCGACCTTCTCGGACACGCTGGTGGAGGTGAGCGCGATATAGATACTCGGCCTGCGCCAGATCGTTCGCCTCAACCGGGGCCGGGCCGAGCACGGCAGGAACGCGTGCGCGCGGGAAGGGGCGAAGCATGATCGCGAAGCACGAAGTCGACGCGTTCTGGCGCGACGGCTTTATCGTTGCCGAGAACGCGGTCGATCCTCGCCAGCTCGCGCGCCTGCGGGGCGTCCTGGCGGAGTGGGTCGACGATAGCCGGAACCACGATGCGCCGTTCGGCGAGCCGACCACCGACGGGCGGCCGCGTTTCGACCTGGCGCCCGAGCACAGCGCGGCGCAGCCTGCGCTGCGGCGAGTCAACAACCCCAGCGAGATCGACGACGCCTATATGGAGGCGATGCGCGATTCGGCGATGACCGACATGGTCACAGCCCTCATCGGCCCCGACGTCAAGCACCATCACTGCAAGATCAACCTCAAGCTGCCCGGCTCTAACACTGAGGTGCGCTACCACCAGGACTTCGCCTACACGCCGCACACGAACGACGATGTCGTGACCGCTCTGCTCATGCTTGACGACATGACGCCCGAGAACGGCTGCCTCATGGCGGTGCCCGGCAGCCACCGCGGCCCGGTGTACTCGCTCTTCGACGGTGAGCGCTTCACCGGCTTCGTCGCCCCCGCCGTGGAGCGCTCGCTACGGGAGCACGAGGTGCCGGTTCTCGGCAGCGCCGGCAGCGTCTGCCTGATGCACACCCGACTCGCGCACGGCTCCGAGCCCAACCGCTCGTCCGCGCCGCGCGGGCTCTATATCTGCGTGTACAGCGCTGCGGACGCCTTCCCCATCGCCCGCAACCCCATGCCGAACCGCAACGAGGGCATGATGGTGCGCGGCCGGCCTACGCGCCGTGCCCGCCTTGCCGAGGCGACCATCGAGCTGCCCGAACAGCCGATACGCGCGTCGTTCTTCGCGGTGCAGGAGGAGGCCGGCGACTCCGCGCCCTGATCGCTGCCGCCGGTCCGCCTCACGGCCGCCACGCCAGCAGGTCGATCTCGACGCGGGCATCGAGGGCGAGCCCGGTGACGCCGACGCACGTGCGCGCCGGGCGCCGTTCGGGATCAAAATAGGTCTCGTAGACGGCGTTCATCGCCGCGTAGTCCTCTCTGAAGTGCGTGAGATAGACCCGCGCGACGAGAACGTGCTCCAGCCCCAGGCCGAGCGACGCGAGTACGATCTTCAGATTGGCCATGACGTTGTGGGTCTGGCCTTCGATGCCGTCGGGGAGCGGCGCGGCCTCGTCGTCGGGGTCGTTGGGCATCTGGCCGGTGACGAACACCCAGCCATCCGCCTCGACCGCGTGGCTGAAGGGCGCGACGGGTGTGGGCGCGCCGGCCGCCATGTGGAAGATCGGTGCTGTCATGGGATTCCTCTCGTCGTGCGGGCGCGGTCAGGCCTCGACGGTGTGGAGCATGACCCGGAGCGCTCGCGCGAGCTCCTCCTTCTCCTCCACAGACAGGGCGCGGGTGATCTGGCCTTCCAGGGCGTTGAATCGGGGAAAAATCTGTCGCACGGCGACGAGCCCCTTGTCCGTGGCCTCAACCAGCACGCGCCGGCCGTCGGCGGCGTGGGGGCGGCGGACGGCGAAGCCCAGGCCCTCCAGGGTCTTCACCACGCCCGTAAGGGTGCTCTTGGAGATTCCCGATTCCTCGGCGAGGACGTTGGATTCCCTCGGCCCCCACACCCACAGCACCCAGAGCACCGTGAAGCCCGAGAAGGAGAGGCGGTACTCGGCGAGCAGGTTGCGCTCCATGTAGTTGCGCACCGCGTTGGCTACGCGAAAGACGTTGGAGACGGCCGCGAAGGCATCGACATCGATGCCCAGCCCCTCGACCCGCGCGCGCGCCTCGCGCTCCTCCCGCGTGAGCGCGACCTCCCTGCTCATGCGCCGGCGCCCCCGATTTCGGGAAGATTGCGCCGTTCCAGCGTCGTGCCGCTGCGCCAGGACATGGCGACCTCGCGCCAGTAGCCCGCGATCAGCTCGCGCGGCTGCAGCCGGGTCAGCTCCTCCACCGGGGAGTCGCCCACCCAGAGCTCGAAGCTGCCCCGGAAGCAGCGGCCGACCTCGCTCTCGAAGGCGGACATGGTCACCAGCTCGTCCAGGCTGTCGCTGCCGTCGCCCTCGATCGCGGGCATCCAGCGGTTGTGCAGCATCGGCAGCGCGTTGACAAAGCCGGCGTGGTCGCTCTCGGCCTCGATCTCGAAGGTCGCGTGCAGCAGGCGGCGGTCGTTGGCCGCGAGGCTCGCGCCGAAGCGCCCGCCGGGCTCGAGGCGCGGCCCGGCCCGGCCCACCGTGACCGGGCGCGTGAGGTAGATCGAGCCGAGCTTCTTGGGGTAGCCCTGGTGATGGCCGCGCACCATGGCGTAGTCGGTATCGACCCAGATGTAGGCGCAGCGCGAGTAGTGCCGGCCCCGGTACTTGCAGCGGATGACGACGAACATCTCCCGGTACTGCGCCCGGATGGGGTCGAGCAGCTCCTCGAAGGTGTCGGAGCAGCTCTGCCACTCGGCCCAGATCAGCGCCACGGCGCCGGGGTCCTCATCCGCCGGCGCGAGCCCCGGCGGAATCAGCTCCGCCACAGCGTCCGGATCGGTCCGGTATTCGAGGGTGAGCATCTGGCCGGAGTAGTGCCACGGCACAGGCGGCAGCACGGAAGCGCGGCCGCTGCGGGAGCGGGGGAACATGAAGCCTTTGAGGGACAAGACGAATCACTCCCGGAATCGCGACGATTCCTTGTCTTTCGCGAGCCGCGATCCTATCGTCAGGGACCGAACGATTTCAAGCCGAGGACCAGTTATGAGGGAGCACCGGCGCATCCTGCTCGACGGCTATCCCGTCGTCGCGACCAGAGACGGCGAGCGCCTGCACGCGAAGGACGGCCGATCGGTCGCGCTGGCGGACGCGGTCCACCTGCCGCCGACGGAGCCGCGCAAGATCATCTGCGTGCACCTCAACTACAGGAGCCGGGTGGACGAGTTCATGGCGACGCTGCCCGCGACCCCCACCTACTTCCACAAGCCGGTGAGCGCGCTCTGCGGGCACGGCGCGCAAGTGGTGCGGCCCGAGCGCTGCCGCTGGCTCAACTACGAGGGCGAGATCGCCATCGTCATCGGCCGGCATTGCCGGAACATCGCCCGCGACGAGGCCGGCGACTACATCGCCGGCTACACCATTGCGAACGACTACGGCCTGCACGACTTCCGCGACACCGACGCGGGCTCCATGCTGCGGGTGAAGGGCTCGGACACGCTCTGCCCGGTTGGCCCCGCGCTGGTGAGCGGCTGGGATTTTCGGGGCAAGACCGTCCGCACCTACGTCAACGGCGCCCTCGCCCAGGACGGCAACACCGACGAGATGGCGTGGGACATGCACTATCTGGTGGCCGACATCGCCCGCAACATCACCCTGGAGCCAGGCGACCTGCTGCTCTCCGGCACGCCCGCCAACAGCCGGCCCGTCGAGCCGGGCGACGTCGTGCGGGTGGAGGTGGAGGGACTTGGCGCGCTGGAGAACGAAATCGTCCAGGGTCCTGCGCCGATTCGCGACGATGTCGGCGCCCAGCCCGCGAGCACGGAGGAGGTGATGTCCACCGCGCTCGGTGGCGACTGGGAGTTCCGCGGCATTCGCGCGCCGCGCAAGTCGTAGCGCGTCGTCAGGCGGTGGAGCCCTCCAGGATTTGCAGGGTCTTCAGGTCGCTGTGGAAGTCGAGGGCGTAGTCGCCGCCTTCCCGACCGATGCCGCTGATGCCGCAGCCGCCGAAGGGCGCGCTCAGGTCACGGACGAGGAAGCAGTTGACCCAGACCGTGCCCGCGCGTACCCGCTGGCCGATGCGCTCGGCCCGCGCCGCATCGCCGGTGTAGACGATCCCGGCCAGCCCGTAGCGCGTGCCGTTGGCGAGCGCCACTGCCCCGTCTTCGTCCGCGAAGGTCTGGAGGGTCAGCACTGGGCCGAACACCTCGTGCTGGACGATCTCAGCCTCGTTGCTGCGGGGCTCGATCAGGGTCGGCTCGTACCAGAGCCCGCCCTCCCTGGTGACGTGCCCGCCTCGGAGCACCCGATCTCCCGCCGCCCGCGCCCGCTCGACGAAACCCGTGACACGCGCGAGGTGCTCGGGATGGATGAGCGGAGAGAGCGTGGTACCGGGCTCCCGGCTGTCGCCCGCCACGTGCTCGTCGGTGTAGGCGAGCATTTGCTCCAGGAATTCTTCGCGGACCGCTTGCTCCACCAGTAGGCGGGTGCCGGCGAGGCAGACCTGCCCCGCGTCGTCGTACTGGCCGGCGGCCTTGCGGGCGGCGGCATCGAGGTCGGCATCGGCGAACACGATGAAAGGGCTCTTGCCGCCGAGTTCCGCCGTGAAGGGCACGATGTTGCGGGCGGCGGCGGCGCCGATCTGCCGGGCCGCCTCGGGCGAGCCGGTGAACGAGATGCGGCGCACCCGCGCATCGGCGACCAGCGCCGCGCCGACCTCCTCGCCGAGCCCCTGGACGACGTTGAAGACTCCGGGTGGGAAGCCGGCCTCGTCCACCAGATCGGCGAGCAGGGAGGCCGTAATCGGCGACCACTCGGCCGGCTTGAGGATCACAGTGTTGCCGGCGGCGAGCGCCGGCGCGCACTTCCAGGTCGCCAGCATGAATGGCGCGTTCCAGGGCGTGATGATCACCGCGGGGCCGGCGGGCATGCGCAGCACGCGGTTGGCAGTGCCGTTGGAGTGCCAGGCGCGCGGCTCGTAGTCGCGGGCGAGGTCCGCGTAGGCGCGAAAGTTCCGCGCTCCACGGGGAATCACCCGCAGCTCCAGGCTTTCCTGCAGCATCGCCATGTCGAGGCATTCGAGCCGGGCCAGGTGCCGACGTTCGCGTCGATGAGCTCGGCCAGGCGGTGCATGTAGGCGGCGCGCTCGGCCGGGCTCTTGGCCGACCAGCCAGGGAAGGCGTCGGCCGCCGCACCCACCGCCTGCGCTGTGGTCTCGGCATCACCCCGCGCAAAATCACCGAGCTTGCGGGACCAGTCGAGCGGCGAGCGGTTCTCGAAGCGGCGCTCAGAGGGCACGCGGCGCCCGGCGATGTAGTGATCGGGCGAGACGGAGACGCCGTCGATGTCGATCCGGGGCGCAGTCATCGGCTCTTCCGTTCCATGCCGCGCGAGTGGAGGCGCGGGGCTAAAGGAAGTTGAGGTAGCGCGACATCTCCCAGTCTGTCGTGCTGCCGAGGTAGTCGTCCCACTCCTTGCGCTTGATCCCGATGTGGTTCGCCACCAGCAGCGCCCCGATGGCGGAGACCAGCGCCTCGTCCTGCTCCAGCGCGTCGAGCGCTGCGCCCAGGTTCTCGGGCACGGTCACGTCGGTATCGACGTTCTCCAGCCCGTCGCCGGTCTCCGCCGGTTGCAGCGGATAGCCGTTCTCCACCCCGAGCCTGGCTGCCTGCAGCATGGCCGCGGCGGCGACGTAGGGATTGGCGGCACCGTCGGCGACGCGGTGCTCGATGCGGGTTGCCGGGCCGCGCTCGCCGGGCACCCGCACCGCGACACCGCGATGGTCGTATCCCCAGTTCGCCCAGTAGCCGGCGAGGCTCGCCGGGCGCAGCCGGCGGTAGGAGTTGACGGTGGGCGCGATCAGCCCGGCCATGGAGCGGTGGTGGTGCATCAGCCCCGCGATGCACTGCCGGGCGAGCTCGGAGAGGCCGTCTTCCTGCGCGGGGTCGGCGAAGGCGTTGTCCCCGCCCGCATCGGCGAGGCTGAGGTTGAGGTGGACCCCGCTGCCGCCGCGATCCGAGAGCGGCTTGGGCATGAAGCTGAGCAGATAGCCCCGCTTCGCCGCGACCTCGCGCGCCATCAGCCTGAACAGAAAGATGTCGTCGATGGCGCCGAGCGCGTCCCGGTAGCGCAGCGTGAACTCGAACTGCGGCCAGTCGAACTCGGAGTTGATCGCCTCCAGCGGGAAGCCGCAGGCCAGCGCCTGCGACCAGATGTCGTCGACCAGGCCGGCAGGGTCGACGGCGGTGCCGGTGCCGTAGACGTAGGCGCCGGGAGTGTCGTAGGGCACCCAGTTGCCAGAGGAATCGCGCTCGAAGACGAAGGCCTCAAGCTCGATGCCGAGGAAGGGCGCGAGGTCCGCCTGCTGCCACGCGGCGATTGCGCGGGCGAGCGCGCCCCTTGCGCAGAGCCCGAGCGGCTGCCCGTCCTTCTCCAGGTTCGCCACCACCACGCCGGTGCCGGGCTCCCAACCGGGCCGGACCTGGTCAAGGTCGAACGCCGCTTCCATGTCCGGCAGGCCCTCGGGCACACCCGATCCGGGGGCGGGAATCAAGGCACGCTCGTAGTCCACTGCGTAGACCCCGACGCACTGCCGGAGTACGCCCGTCCCGGCCATCGCGCGCGGGACGTACTTGCCGCGCGCGAGGTTCAGGTGGTCGCAGAACAGGACCCGAATGCGTTCGTCGTCGCTCATGCCACGCGCCCTATGCCTCCGCCGCGCCGGTCAGCAGGTCACCGACACCGGCAGGTATTTGATGCCGTTGATAAAGTTGGAGCGGAGCCTGAGCGCCTGACCGGCCGGCCGGAGCGTTCGCACCCGCCGCGTCAGCTCCTCCAGCACGATGCGCAGCTCAAGCCGCGCCAGCCAGAGGCCGAGACACAGGTGCGGCCCGCCCCGCCCGAAGGCCATCTGGGGGTTGGGGTCGCGTGCGAAATCGGCCTCGTAGGGTTCCTCGAAGACCCGGTCGTCGAAGTTGCCGGAGATGAACCACAGGATCACCTTGTCGCCTGCCGCGATGGTGCGCCCGTGCATCTCGCAGTCCTCCACGGCGGTCCGGCGAAAGTGCATGGTGGGCGAGGAGATGCGCAGCAGCTCCTCCACCGCCGTGGCCCAGAGCGCCTCATCGGCGCCCTGAAGCTGCTCGAAGAGCCGGGGCTCGCGGGCGAGCAGATCGACGGAAGAGGCGACGGCGTAGCGCGTGGTGTCGTTGCCCGCCACCACCAGCAGGGTGAAGAAGTTCTTGAACTCGTGGTCGGTGAGCGGCTCGCCGTCCCGATCGGGCTCGAGCAGAAGGCTGATCACGTCGCCGCGCGGCTTGCCCCGCCGGAGCGCGGCCTGGCGCTCGGCGTACTCGAAGACCTCGGCGCCCGCCGGCGAGCGGAAGGGCATGAGGCGGAAGGCGTCGGTGTCGGTCTGGTCGACAACGTGGTCGGTGAAGTCCGGGTCGCTGTTCGCCATCATTTCGTCGCCCTTGTCGGCGAGCCAGGCGCCGTCCTCCTCCGACACGCCGAGCACGCCCGCCAGCATCAGCATGGGCAGAGGCTTCGCGATCGCGTCCACGCAATCGAACTCGTCCTGCTTCAGGGCTTCGTCGAGCACGCGGGAGACGATGGCGCGGACCCGGTCCCGGTAGGTCTCGATGAAGCGGCGCGAGAAGGTGCGGTTGACCAGGCGGCGCAGGCGGGTGTGCTCGGGCGGGTCCTGCTCCATCATGGTGAGGCGCGCGATCCGCTCCTCTTCCGTCATCTCTTCGAGCCGGATTCCCTGCCGGGTCGTGAACTGCCGGAAGTTCTTGCTGATCTCCGCGATGTCCTCGTGGCGGGTGATGGCCCAGAACCCGGAGGCATCGCGCTCGTCGAACCACGCAACCGGATCGTCGCGCCGCAGCGCCTCGAAGGTCTTGTGAGGCACGCAATCGACGAAGGAGTCGTGGGAGGAGAGGTCGGCGATCCCCTCCGGCTCGGGAGAAAGAAGCGCGGACATGGCGGTCTCGTTTGGTTGCGAACCGGTTGGCGGCATGATAGTTCGGATACGAACGATCTGTCCACCGAAGTCGTTCGCCGCGTGCGGGAGCCTGGGCCAGGGGGCCGGCTCCGGGGCGCAGGCGAGGCGATAGGAGAGGGGACGTGGGAGACATCGCGGGCGCCGGCTTCCTCTCGCACGTGCCTACGATCATGCTGCCGAAGGCGATCCGGCTCGAACTGAACGAGGGCCGCGAGATCAGCCTCGTGACCGGCCTCGAGCGGCTGCGCCGAGAAATCCTCGACGAGCTCAGGCCCGACACCTTCGTGGTGTTCGATACCCACTGGTTCACTACGGTGGAGTTCATCGTGAGCGCCCACGAGCGCCGCCTGGGCCGCTATACCTCTGGCGAGCTTCCCCGCGGCATTCACGGCCTCCCCTACGATCTTGCCGGCAGCCCGGCGCTGGCGGCGGACATGGCGGCGGCGGTGCGCGAACATGCAGGCGTGCCCTGCATCGCCAACGACGACGCGCACCTGCCGATCCACTACCCCACTGTCAACCTCGCCCACTACCTGAACCGGGGCGAGCGCTGGGCCTCCGTCAGCATCTGCCAGACAGCGCGCGACGAGGACTTTCTCGCGGTGGGAGCGGCGCTCGGGCGGGCGATCGCCGATTCGGCGGAGCGCGTGGTGCTGCTCGCGAGCGGGGGCATGAGCCACCGCTTCTGGCCGCTCGCAGAGATCGGCCGGCACGAGGCCTCGGACCCGAGCCACATTCGCACGCCCGAAGCGCGTGAGGCGGACCTGGAGCGCCTGGCCTGGTGGGCAGAGGGAAACCACGCGGCGGTCATCGACTCGATGGACGCCTTCCGCCCCCACAAACCGGAAGGCCTGTTCGGGCATTACCTGATGATGGTCGCAGCGCTGGGAGGGCGCGATTGCACCGCGACCGGGACGCCGTTCAGCGACTACGAGAATGCGGCGGGAACCGGACAGGTCCACGTCTGGTTCGCGCGCCCGCCGCAGGGCTGGAGCGGCGAGGGTTAGCCTCGGGTCAGGCCTGGGGAAAGCCGGTGGGGCGGGAGCCGTGGGCGTCCGCGCCGCCTGCGCTGCCGGGGTTGCTGTAGTAGATGGTCATCTCGTGGATGAGACCGTCCCGGCAGCGGAAGAAATTGCAGTTGCGGAGGCGCTGCACGCCGGCGTCGCTGTAGGCCGAGTCGGGCTTCGGCGTCAGCGTCACGAGAAACATGGCGGCGCAGCGCTCGTTTGCCGTGTCCACGTAGTGGACGAACTCGGTGAACTGCGGGACGTAGTTCGCAAGCAGATGCTCGAAGAAGCGCGGCAGGGGCGTCTCTCCGGCGGTTGGCCGCGCCTTGAAACGGCGAGGCGCGGCATCGCCGTGATAGATCGTCACTTGGGCGTCGTCGGTGAAGCAGGCGACCACCGCCGGTATGTCGGCTTGCGCGACGTTGCCGAAGTAGCGCCGCTCGACCAGGTCCACGTAGTCGTCTCTCGTCATCGCACCGGTCCTGCGCGCCGTTCGTTAGAGCAGTGCTTCGACGAAGCCGATGGCGACCAGCACGGCCACGAGCAGGATGGCGCCGACGATGGCCGTGACGCGCACCACGCGGCGCACCGGGTTCTGGGTATTGGCGAAGGGGATGAGATTGAAGAGGAGTCCGCCGGCCACCACCATGATGCAGCCGGCCGAGAAGAGCGGCCGGTAGACAGGCTGGAAGATGAAGACGAGCGCGAGCAGGCAGAGCCCGATGATCGCAATCACGATCAGCCGCGCCGTGCGGCGGGACATGTTGCGCCGTGCCGGCTTCTCCCCCGACGGTGCCTCTTGTGGTTCTGCCTGCGCCTCGCTCATGAGGCGATCCTCACGCCGTCGTGGTCGAACAGATGGACCTGCCCTGGCGTCGGTGCCACGTGCATGGTCTCGCCGACGGCGGCCGGGTGCCCCCGGCTCGTCACCACGCGCAGGTCGTCCTCGCCGATGCGGAGGTGAATCAGGGTCTCCGCCCCCATCGGCTCGATCAGGTCGACCTGGCCCGCGATCGTGGCGGGGCCGGCCTCGGATGCAGGCGCGAGACCGCGCGGGCGCACGCCCACGGTGACCGGAGCATTGCGCCGCTCGACCGTGCCTTGGAGGGAGATCTCCGCATGCAGCGGCAGGGCTACTTCCTGCCCCAGCATGTTCACGGTCGCGGTGTCCTCGTCCGCGTCGATGACGTTGGCCTCGACTAGATTCATCTGCGGCGTGCCGATGAAGCCCGCGACGAAGACGTTGGCGGGCTTGGCGAAGATGTCGTGAGGGCTGGCGACCTGCTCGATGATGCCGTCGCGCATGACCGCGATCCGGTCGGCGATGGTGAGCGCCTCGATCTGGTCGTGGGTCACGATCACGGTCGCCTTGTGCAGGCCGTTGAGGAGCTGCTTGATCTGCCCGCGCATCTCCTGGCGCACCGCGATATCCAGACGGCTCAGGGGTTCGTCGAAGAGGAAGCACTGCGGGTCGCGGATGACGGCGCGGCCGACGGCGACGCGCTGCTTCTCGCCCTCCGCAAGACGGCCGGGCACCCGGCCGAGCGCGTGGGAGAGGTCGAGCAGGGCCGCGATCTCTCGCACCCGCCGGTCGATCTCCTCCGCGGTGATCTTCTCGGCGTGCAGCGGGAACGCCAGGTTCTCCGACACCGTCAGGCTCGGGTAGAGCGCATAGAACTGGAACACCATGGCGATGTCCCGATCGCGCGGCGCGAGCTCGTTCACCCGCGTACCGGTGATGTAGATGTCGCCCGCCGTCGCGTCCTCGAGCCCCGCGATCATACGGAGCGTCGTGGTCTTGCCGCAGCCGGAGGGCCCGAGCAGGCACACCACCTCGCCGGCCTCCACGTCGAGGTCGATGTCGTCGACCGCGGCGAGCGAGCCGAAGTGCTTGCTGAGGTTGCGCAGCTCGATGTCGGCCATGGGCGCGCTACCGCCTGATCGTGCCGAAGGTGACGCCGCGCAGCAGCTGGTTCTGCAGCAGGAACGTCACGAACACCACGGGGATCAGGAATAGCGTCTCGATCGCCGCCAGCAGCCCCCAGCGCACGCCGATGTCGCCGCCGATGGTCTGGGCCATGGCGACCGGCACCGTGCGCGTGTCGCGTCCGGTGAGCAGCAGAGCGAAGAGGAACTCGTTCCAGGTGAGGATCAGGCCGAAGACGGCGGTTGCCGCAATGCCGGCCTTCACCTGCGGCAGGCAGATGCGGAAGAAGATCTTCATCTCCGAGCTGCCGTCCATGCGCGCTGCGTCCTCCACCTCGCGCGGTATCTCGTCGAAGAAGCTCTTCATCATCCAGATGGTGAAGGGCAGGTTGAAGGCGGCATAGAGCAGGATGATCCCGATGTAGCTGCCGCTGAGCCCGCTCAGGCGGAACATGATGAAGATCGGGATGATGACGATGATCGGCGGCAGCATCCGGGTCGTGAGGATGATGAAGAGGTAGGTCTCGTTGCCCCGGAGCGGCCAGCGCGAGAAGCCGTAGGCCGCGA
>JAJDVB010000072.1 GCA_022826345.1 Alphaproteobacteria bacterium | reverse complement strand
AGCCAGGGCAGGATGAAGAGGATGAAGATCGAGGCGACCATCGCCACGACGCCGCCGAGCTTGTCGGGGATCGCGCGCAGGATCGCGTAGAAGGGCAGGAAGTACCATTCCGGCACGATGTGCGCCGGCGTCTGCAGCGGGTTCGCCTTCTCGTAGTTGATCACCTCGCCCAGCACGTTCGGCATGTAGAAGGTGAAGATCAGCAGGATGAACATCATCACCCCGACCCCAAACGAATCCTTCACCGTGTAGTAGGGGTGGAAGGGGATGGTGTCCTTCTCGCTCTTGATATCGATGCCGAGCGGGTTGTTCGACTTGCGGTGGTGCAGCGCCCAGAGGTGGATGAAGACCACGCCGAAGAGCACGAACGGTAGCAGGTAGTGCAGCGCGTAGAAGCGGACCAGCGTGGGGTGATCGACCGAGAAGCCGCCCCACAGCCAGGTGACCACCGTCTCGCCGATCCACGGGATCGCCGAGGTCATGTTGGTGATCACCGTCGCCGCCCAGAAGCTCATCTGCCCCCACGGCAGCACGTAGCCCATGAAGGCGCTCGCCATCATGAGCAGCAGGATGATGACGCCCATCCACCACAGGATCTCACGCGGCGACTTGTAGGAGCCGTAGTAGAGCCCGCGGAAGAGGTGGATGTAGACCACCGCGAAGAACATCGAGGCGCCGTTGGCGTGGAGGTAGCGCATGAGCCACCCCCACTCCACGTCGCGCATGATGTGCTCGACCGAATCGAAAGCGTGATCGGCATGCGGCGTGTAGTGCATCGCCAGCACCACGCCGGTGATGATCTGCACCACCAGCATGATCCCGGCGAGGGAGCCGAAGTTCCACCAGTAGTTCAGGTTGCGCGGCGCCGGATAGTCGATGAGGTGCGCGTTGGTCCAGCTGAAGACCGGCAGCCGGTACTCGATCCACTGGGCAACGCGGTTCTGCGGTACGGGTGTCGTCATCCGGCGCGTCCCCTACCCGATCCGAACCAGTTCGTCGTCGAGGAACTCGTAACTCGGAACCGGCAGGTTGGCCGGCGCCGGCCCCTTGCGGATGCGGCCGGAGGTGTCGTAGTGCGAGCCGTGGCAGGGGCAGAACCAGCCGCCGAACTCGCCCCGCGGGTCGCCGACTTTGGAGCCGAGCGGCACGCAGCCCAGATGGGTGCAGACCCCTTCCACGATCAGCCATTGCGCCTGCGGCGCCCGCTCCGAGTCGGGCTGCGGGTCGGAGAGGTCGCCAAGCGGCGTCTCCTGCGCCGCGGCGATCTCGTCTGCCGTGCGATGGCGCACGAAGACCGGCCGGCCGCGCCACTTCACGACGATGGTCTGGCCTTCCTCGATAGCGGAAAGATCGACTTCGGTGGAGGCCAGCGCGAGAACGTCGGCCGAGGGGTTCATGGTCTCGATCAGCGGCCATGTGATGCCGATGACCGCCATGCCCCCCATGGCACCGGCCGCCAATACCAGGAAGTCGCGTCGCGTGCCCGCGTGCTCGGACGAGCTTTCCGTGGGCGGCGCGGCGTCAGCCATGGTCGAACCCCCTTCGAACTGCCTGATGGGATTGCCTTCGGGAACCTAGAAACGAGCAACCATCACGACACGCTCGCGGCGGTCCGCCACGAGCGGCGACAGGGTTAGCACGCAGCGTGGGCAAGGGCAAGACGCTAAGAAGGGGGCGCCGCCAGCTCCCTAATTCCCGGGCGTGAAGTGCACCAAATCCCGCTTTTCGGGCGGCGCGGGCCGGTCGCGGCGCGTGTACCAAACGCGGATGCTTCGCCTCAGATCAGGCGAGACATAGAGGACGCGTCGTTCGGTCTCCGACTCGCATACCGTATAGAATGTACGAAAGAAGCCGACCGAGCGCTCCACGCGCTTTTGCTTCGTGACCTTGCACTCCACCTCCTCATCCCACTGGTCTCCGCTCGAGTCCGATCCAACCCTGCGGTAGCGCCACGTCCGCCCGATCTCGAGCGGCCAGATCTGCCCAGCGGTCAGGGTGACGGTCTGGGTGCCGTCGGGAATGCGCCGGCAGTTCTCCCACGCCGTCCATGGCGAGACGCCGTCTCGCGGCATCGTATAGGTGCAGCCGCTCTCAGCCACCTCGTAGCGAATCGAGTCGGCATCGATCGCCACGAGCGTGTGAGTGGTCGTGCCTCTCCGGCTTTTCCAAACCTCTACGTCGCCGACGGCCCGCGTGGCTTCGTCCATGGGGGAGAGCGGTCCCGTGCCGCAACCGCCGAGCGCGAGCAGTGCAGCCAGAGCGAGAACGCATGTCGTCGCTGCTGCGGTCGCGCTCCTCCGCATCCTCGGACCCGTCACCATGCTCGTCATTCTTCGCACCCCGATTTTGCCGTCACAATACCCCGGAAGAGCAGAGCCAGCGCGAGGAGACGACGCCTCAAGACGCGGTGGCTCGCAGCGCCTCAGTCGCTGCCCGATCCACCGCCAGCGAATCGGTTTCGCGGTCCCCGGTCAGCACGACTCCGTAGACCTCGCGGGCGCGCTCAGGCGTCTCCCAACCGCGCGCGACATCCATGCGCACGCGCTCGGGATCGCGCTCCATCGGGTCGCCGTACCCGCCGCCCCCGGCATCGAGGCCGCGGATCATCTCGCCCGGTTGCAGGGCAAGCTGCACGACGTTGGGCAGCGGCGTTTCGTCGCCATTGGCACCGACCTTCAACTGAAATGCCGGCGCGCCGTCGTGGCCGCCCTGGGCACCCCGCGCCGGGTTGACCTGACAGTCGGAGGGGATCACCACCGTCATCGGATCCTCGCGCGGGCCGTAGACCACCTCGCAGGCCGGGCCGCCGCGATGGCGCCCGGCGCCGCCGGTGCCGGGCATGAGGCGCACGGTCTTGAACAGCATCGGGTGCTTCACCTCGGCGAGCTCGATGCTGTCCCGATACATGAGGCCCGAGACCACCGGCAGCACGTAGGTGACCCAGCCGTCGACCTTGGGCCCGGCGGGGCCGCCGTTCACCAGCATCATGAGCTGGTTGATATAGGGATCGCCGCCGCGCCTGAAATCCGGGCCGCTGATGACCGCGCCGCCGGAGCCCATGGCGCTGCCGCCCTCCGCCAGTCCGTAGCCGTCGCCCAGCCGCGCCATCGCCGAATGGGTGATGTTGACCAGGCGGTCGGCGACGTTGGTGGTCGCCATCGAGGTGGAATGGGGAAAGGACGGGCGGCCGACCACGCAGCCATCCCGCAGCAGCACGTCCACGCGGCGGAACGATCCACCGTTGTGCGGGATCTCGGACCCGAGGCAGTTGAAGAGGCCGGCCACGACGTTGTTGATCGCGCAGGCCTCCGATTCGTTGAGGCCGCAGTCGAGGCAGTCGATGTTGTCGCGGAGGTCGATGGTGACCCGGCCCTGGTCGGGCTCGATGCGAAGCTGGACCTTGATCGGGATGCCGTCTGGCAGGAACGGCTCGAAGGGGTCATGCGCGCCCTCCGCCTCGACCTCTGCCTTCGGCAGCTCCTTGATCGCCTGCACCATGCGGCGCTCGGAATAATCGAACCACTCGCGGATGAAGGTCTTGATGGTCTTCTTGCCGTACTTGGCGCAAAGCTCCTTCAGGCGCCGCTCGGCGATGCGCGCCGCCCCGAGCTCGGCCAGGAAGTCGCCGTACCACTGCTCCGGCACGCGGATCCGGCGCCGGCACATGCGGATCACGTCGTCCACCATCTCGTAGTCCCGCTGGACGCGGACGCAGGGGAAGATCAGCGAGCCCTCCTCGTACATGTCCTTCGCCGCGGCGTGATAGGTGGTGGGGATGCTGTTGCCGATGTCCGCCTGATGCCCCTTGGCGCAGGCGGTGAACAGGTGCTCGCCGTCGATGAAGACCGGAACCAGCACCGCGTGGTCGGCCGGGTGGGTGTTGCCGAGGTAGGGGTCGTTGTGGAGGAAGGCGTCGCCCTCGGCGAGGTCGTCGTGCAGGTCGGTCATCGCGCGGGTCTGCAGGTGCGAGCCGAAGATGTGGACCGGCAGGCCCTCCGCCGTCGCCAGCAGCTCGTTGTCGCCGGTGCAGATCGCGCAGGAGAAATCTCGCGCCACGGCGATCACCGCCGAGCGCGCGGCCTTCAGCAGCGTGTTCGACATCTCACGCACGATGCCGTCGAGCCGGTTGGAGAGCACCGAGAGCAGGACCGGGTCGAGTGTCCCCGGCGCGGGATCGGGCGACGTCATCTCAACGGACCTCCAAGATGAAGTTGCTGGCTTCGCTCAAACGGGCGCGCGTGCCGGGATCGACCACGATGGTGGTGGTCGGCTCCTCGATGATGGCGGGGCCTCCGATCGCGGCGCCGGGGCTGAGGTTGTGGCCGAGATAGATCGGCGTGTCCACGCGCGTGCCGCCGCCGAAGTAGGCGGGCCGGCGGCTGTCCGGCTCGGGCGGCCCGCCGGCGCCGGCGATCGACGGCGGCCGGGATGCAGCGTCGAGGCCGACCGAGACCCGCCCCTTCCAATTGAGGCATTCGAGGATGCTGTCGGGATCGCGCACGGCAAAAACCTGCTCGTGCGTGGCGTGAAAGCGTTCCACCAGGGCGGCCACGTCGCGCTCGTTCTCGAAGCGCTCGACCGGCAGCGCCACGTCGAGCTCCCACACCTGGAACAGGTAGCGCGCCTCGACGAAACGCTCGATCCGCATGGTCTCGAGGCCGCGCTCGCCGAGCGTCGCGGCGAAGCGCTGCAGCTCGGCATCGATCGATTCGAGCACGGCGTTCACCCCTTCGAAGTCGAAGCCGGCGGAGCGCGTGACCATGCTCGCCGAGTGCTCGTGAATCACGTCCGAGACCTGCATGCCGCAGGCGCTGAGCACCGCGGCGGTGCGCGGCAGGATCACCCGCTCGCAGCCGAGCTCGCCCGCGATCGCCATGACGCCGAGGCCGGCCGCGCCGCCGCCCGCCACCAGCGTGCACTCGCGCGGATTGAAGCCCTCGGTGACGGTGATGTCCTGGATCGCCTTGATCATCAGCTCGTTGGCGAGGCTCATGATGGCGTGCGCGCCGTCGTCCAGGGACTTGCCAAGCCGCTCCGCGAGCCCACCCACCGCGCGCCGGGCCGCGCCTTCGTCGAGCGCGAGCCGGCCGCCGAGGAAGTAGTCCGGGTCGAGATAGCCGAGTAGCAGCGCCGCATCGGTCACCGTGGGCTCAGTGCCGCCCGCGCCGTAGCAGGCAGGCCCCGGCACCGCGCCGGCACTGCGGGGACCTACCCGGAGCAGACCGCCCGGATCGATCCAGGCAATCGAGCCGCCGCCTGCGCCGATGCTGCGCACGTCGACCGAGGAGATTGCGAGGATATGGCCGGTCCATAGACCGCCGATCCAGGTCTCGCGGGTCTGCTTCACCGCGCCCTCGCGAACCAAGCCAACGTCGAAGGTGGTGCCGCCGGTATCGCAAACGATCACGTCGTCGCCGAAACCCTCCATCTGCGAGTAGGCCAGCGCCGCCACCGGCGCCATGGCGGGGCCTGACTTGACCGTGTGGATGGGGCGCTCGACGAGCTCCTCCACGTGCATACAGCCGCCGACGGAGGTGCTGACCAGGATCTCGCCCGTGCAGCCGGCGTCGCGGAGATCGTCCTCCATGCCGCGCAGGTGCGCCTGCATGAGAGGCTTGAGCGAAGCGTCGATGGCAGTCGCCGACGCGCGCCGGTATTCGCGCACGATGGGGATCAGCCGGTGCGAGAGCGTGTAGGGGACGCCGGGGAGAACCTCCTCGATCAGCGCAGCCAGCGCCTGCTCATGCGCGGGGTTCGCGACTGCCCACAGCAGACAGACGGCGACCGCCTCGAAGCCCCTCTCCTTGACCAGCGCAAGCGCCGCGCGGGCCTGCTCGCGGTCGAGCGGTGTCACCACGCCGCCCTCGGAATCGATCCGCTCGTCGATCTCGAAGGTGTGGGCCTGCGGGATGTAGGGGTCCGGGTAGTCGGTCTCGAAGTCGTGGACCCCGTGCTTACCGCCCTCCTTCAGCACCAGGATGTCGGGGAAGCCGGCGGTGACCAGGAACGCGGTCTTGGCGACCGCGCCTTGCACGATCGCATTGGTGGCCCGTGTCGTGCCGTAGATCAGGAGATCGGTCTCGCCCAATAGCGCGGGCAGGCTCAGTCCAAGCTGCTCGGCCGCGTTCTCCAGCGCGCCCTGCATACCGACGAAGATGCGGTCGGGCGTGGTCGGCGCCTTGCCGACCACCTCCCGCCCGTCGCCCCCGGCCACGACATCGGTAAAGGTGCCGCCAATGTCCACCCCTATTCGGAATCTGCCTTCGGTAGCGGGAGGTTTTGATTTATTTTCAATGTGTTGCGGCATGGCCTCGACCCGGAGTGCGCAAGCCGGGATCAGGCCAGTGTAAGCGTACTGTAAGCAGATTCATTCCAACGTCAGGCTGCTCGCGACAGGGGGGCAGTGTCGCCCACCGGTAACCGTTCGGGTCCCGGGGGATGAGGGTACGCCGGTGACCGGCGTTCCTTCGACACCTGTGGAGATGATTATCCGCTTGTTGGCATGCTCACCCGACCCGATTTCGGCCTGGAGGGATTCTAGCGGCTGAGCGCGCGTTGCCAATCCCTTCTCAGCGGCCGGAGCCAGACATCCTTGCGGGGCTTGTCGTAGAGCTTGTCCCGGTCGTAGCGACCGCGCCCCCGGGTGGTCCCGACATGGATCCAGCCCGAGGTGCATCTCGACCTGAAGGCAGCGTGACCCGTCGCAACAGCAGGCCCATCGTCACCGGCCCACCGCCATGTCGCGGTACTGTTTCAGGATCGCCTTCGCCCGCGCACGGCGGCGCTTGACGCGGCTATGCATCCAGCCGTCCGACCACCATTCCGCCTCGACATGCTCCCGGCCCCAGAGCCGGATTGCGATCTGGCGCTGCGTGAGCCCTTCGGCCTCGCTTTCCAGCGCCAGCAGAAGTTCGGTGTCCCCGTCGTCCCCCGTCCCCGCCCCGGCCGAGGGACCGGGGCACCGAGCCAGACATCCTCGATGGTCGCCACCTCGCGGACCAGCAGGAGGCCGCCATCCTCGGGAAAGACGGCGCCGCGGGGAAGACGGACCTGCACCGACCGGCGCTGGCGCTCGATCCGGAGCATCAAGGCGCCGTCGCCAAGCCGGAGTCCCGTGAGCGTCGCCCCGCCCTCCGCCGCGAGCCGGGCCAGCGGCGACGCATCCGGCGCCACACGGCCGTCGATGACGCCGGCCTGCGTCCAGAACGGCGCGAGCGGCCGTTCCGCATGCGGGTCTTCAAAGGCTGCCATACCCCAGGCCGCGGCGGTGAGATCGGCAGCGGTCTGGAGGCGCACCGGGAACGGCGCCCGCTCCGGCAGGCCGGAAAGAT
>JAJDVB010000121.1 GCA_022826345.1 Alphaproteobacteria bacterium | reverse complement strand
GAGCGCCTCGCCGGCGACGGGTCCGAGGGTGACGCGCTTCAGGCCGGCGGGTCCCCTGGACTGCACGACATAGACCTTGCGGCCGTTGCGCTGGACGCGCACGCCGAAGCCGGCGAGGTCGCGGTCCCAGTGGAAGGCGTCGCTGCCGGTGACCGGCAGGGCGGCGATGCTGCGGATGGTAAGGCGGAGGGTGCTTCTCTTGGGCATGGCGTTCCCCGGCGACGATTCCGGGCCCGGTCGGGAGGCCCGATTCGTGGTATCAAGGCGCACCTACGTGGCATCACCTCGATGAGATATCCTAGAGCCCGCGTGTCCCTGATGCAAGGGGGCGGGAACGCCGAAGAGCCGAAAAATGATAAGAACTTCGGTAAGTTAGGCACCGCATGGCCCTGCACGGACCCGGCTGGCATCGGGAGGGAATAAGCGCCTGTCTTCCTGTCGGGCAGATAGAGCCGCCCCTGCCGGTAGCGGCGGATCCCAGCACAGGGGTTGCTGTTCTCCGGGCGGTATCCCCAGGCCTCGGCCTGCTGCATGATGACCGAGAGGATCGGCGCCGAGCGGTTCGCGGCGGCGGGCGTCGCGTGGAGCCCGCGGAACCAGGCCCGCACCTCCTCCCGGGTGATTTCTCCGATGGGCCTGCCTGCGAAGAAGGGCAGTATCTGCCGGCGGAGGTAGGCCCGGTTCACGTCCAGGGTGCGCGGCTTCCAGCGGCGCCCGTAGCGGTCGAAGACCTCCTCGGCGACCGTCTCGAAGAGGGTGGCGCCGGGGTCAGCCGCGTCGGGCTCCCGGCCGTCGCGCAGCGCGGCGAGCATCGACCTGGCCCTGGCCCGCGCCTCGGGCTCGGCGATCGCCGCCGCGTCGCCTATGATCTTCCAGACCCGTTTGCCCCTGTGCTGGCTGTGGATGAAGTAGCGCCTGGCGCCTGAGGGCATGACCCGGACGCCATACCCCTTCAGCTCGGCGTCCCGGATATCGCGCACCTTGCGGCGGGGCTGAAGGGCGTCGACCCGACGCTGGGTGAGACGGATGGGTGGCATGATCGCGTGTCTCCGATCTGTTGCAGCGAGGTGCGGAACCGGCTTGAATTCCGCACCCGGTGGCAATAGAAACGGATGACTATCGCAATCGAATCAGTTGCTTAGAACCGAAGGTGCGTGTTTCTGTGTGATCGCACAGAAATAGGTGGATCAAAGCGAGTTGAACATGAACGAGACTGGCACATGTTGGCCCCCACAAGGCGAACGAATGGGCCGCGAGTGTCTTGGTAAGGGAGGGGTCGGAAGTTCAATTCTTCCCGGCGGCACCGTTTCATTTCAAAAACTTAGCCTCGATCCGTGGACCGCAGAGACCGGCGAACGATCACGCGCATATTCGTTGGACCTTCGCCAAACCCGTGCGTCGATACTTTGCCGCCCGGATCCAGCCGCTACGCTACCTTGCCGCCATCGCCGACTACTACGCGCAGTCGGTAGGTGCCGATCCGGGCGTGGCCTCGTCGACAGCGCTCAACTAACATTCCAGCCGGACCACTCAGTGGGGGGGTCGCCAATACCATGAATGCGCAATTTGCAACCGGTGTGGATGCGTAATGAACCAGCGTAACGGATTGCTAGCCGGCAGGCGGGCCCTCGTCACGGGTGCGGCCACCGGCATCGGGCAAGCTATCGTGGAGGCCTTCGCGCGTGAGGGCGCGCGCGTCGCGGTCAGCGACATCAGCCTCGACGGGGCGCGCGATCTCGCCGAACGCCTCGGCAACAGCGCGCGCGCCTACAGGCTCGACGTCACCGACGCGGCGGAGACCGCGACTGTCTTCCGCGCCGCCGCCGAGTGGATGGGCGGCCTCGATCTGCTCGCCGCCAATGCGGGCATTTCGACCATGAACCCGGTGGTCGACCTCACCGAGGAGGAATGGGACTCCAACATGGCGGTCAACGCCAAGGGCGTGTTCCTGTCCAACCGGGAGGCCGTGCGTCACTTTCTCGCCGCCGGCGAGAAGGGCACGATCGTCAACACGGCCTCGCTCGCCGGCAAGATCGGCGCGCCCCTGCTCGCGCACTATTCGGCCAGCAAGTTCGCCGTGGTCGGGTTCACGCAGTCGCTGGCGCGGGAGGTCGGCGAGCGAGGCATTCGAGTCAATGCAGTTTGCCCCGGCTTCGTGCGCACTTCCATGCAGGACCGGGAAGTCGTGTGGGAGGGCAAACTGCGCAACATGACCCCGGAGGTCGTGCGCGACGAGTACGTCGCCGCGACTCCTCTGGGCCGGCTCGAGGAGCCCGAAGACGTTGCCGCAATCGTCGTCTTCCTGGCGAGCGATTTGTCGGGCTTTCTGACCGGCGAGGCGATCAACGCCAGCGGCGGCGTGCTGATGGATTAGCGCGGGGCGGGACTGTCATGACCTGGCTGAAGGAGAGCATTGGCACGGGGAAGCCTGTCATCGCCATGGCCCACCTGCTGCCGCTCCCCGGCGCGCCGCTCTACGATGCGGACGGCGGGATTCAGGCCATCGTCGACCATGTCGCGCGTGATCTGGAGGCTCTGCAGACGGGCGGCGTGGATGCCGTCATGTTCGGCAACGAAGGCGACCGCCCCTACCTGCTGGACGCCTCGCCAGAAAGCCTTGCGGCCATGGCCGCCGTGATCGCGGCGGTCAAGGGCGAGGTCCGCGTTCCCTACGGCGTCAACTATCTCTGGGACCCGGTGGCGACCGTGGCGCTGGCCGTCGCGACCGATGCCGTCTTCGCGCGCGAAATCTTCACCGGGGTCTACGATTCCGATATGGGTCTGTGGCAGCCTTCGGCCGCCAAGGCGCTGCGCATGCGCCACGACCTCGGCCGCGACGATCTCAAGCTCATGTTCAACGTCAATGCCGAGTTCGCCGCGCCGTTGGGGGACCGGTCCGTCGAGGCGCGCGCCGCCAGCGCCGTCTTCTCCTCGCTCGCCGATGCCGTTCTCGTCTCGGGTCCGATGACCGGCCAGGCGGTGGACCAGTCGAGCCTCGAGCGCGTTGCCAGCGCCGTTCCCGGCACGCCGGTCCTCGCCAACACCGGCTGCACCATCGACAACATCGCCGATATTCTGACGGTGGCCGACGGCTGCATCGTCGGCACGCACTTCAAGGTCGACGGCGACACCTGGAATGCCGTCGACCGGGACCGCGTCGCGCGCTTCATGGAGGTCGTCTCGAAGGTTCGCGGGTGATGAGCATCCTGCTCGGCCTCGATATCGGGACCACGTCGACGATCGGCATTCTGATCGACACCGAGGGCGGCATCCTCGCCACCGCGTCGCGGCCCAGCGCGCTCGTCTCGCGCCACGCCAACTGGGCCGAAGAAGATACAGAGATGTGGTGGTCCAATGTCTGCGCGCTCGTGCCGGACCTGCTGCAAAGCGCCGGGCTCGAGGCAAGCGCGATCGCGGCGGTGGGCGTGACCGGGATGGTGCCCACGGTGATCCTGCTGGATGACTCGGGGAGGCCGCTCCGCCCCTCGATACAGCAGAACGATGCCCGCGCCGTCGACGAGATCGAGGCGCTCAAGCGGCGCATCGACGGCGACGACTGGTTCCAGCGCACCGGCGGCAGCATCAATCAGCAGGTGGTGGCGCCCAAATTGCTCTGGCTCGCGGGCCATGAGCCGGACTGCTTCGAGCGGGCGGCGACCGTGATGGGGTCCTACGACTACATCACGTACCGGCTGACCGGAGAGGTCTCGATCGAGGGGAACTGGGCGCTGGAGGCGGGCTTCTACAACCTTGCAGAGGGCAGCCTCGACAAGGACCTGGTTCGTCTGGGCGGCATAGTGCCCGGCCAGCTGCCGCCGCTCAGGGCGTCAGGCGAGCCCGCAGGCGCCGTCACGCAGCGGGCGGCGGAGGCGACCGGGCTCGTCGCCGGCACGCCGGTGGTGACCGGCTGCGCCGATCACATCGCCTCTGCCTTCGTCGCTGGCGCCTGCGATCAGGGCGATCTGGTGGTCAAGTTCGGCGGCGCGGGAGACATCATGCTCACATGCGAGCGGCCGGTGACCGACCCGCGCATGTTCATCGACCTCCACATCGTGCCGGGGCTCTACGTCTCCAACGGCTGCATGGCCGCGAGCGGCAGCGTGCTGAACTGGATCGTGGCGCAGCTCGGACAAGCGGAAGCGCAAGCTGCGCGGGCCGCTGGAAAGACACCGCACGCCTGGCTCGACGACCGGGCAAGCGACCTGCCGCCGGGCGCCGGCGGCCTCGTGCTGCTGCCCTACTTCCTCGGCGAGAAGACGCCGCTGCACGACCCCCGCGCGAAAGGGACGCTGGTGGGCCTCGGGCTCCACCACGAGCTGCGCCATATCTGGCGCGCCGCCCTCGAATCGGTGGCGTTTGGCTTCCGCCACCACATGGACGTGTTCGCGGAGATGGACTGCGGCGTGGGCCGTATCCTGGCGTGCGATGGCGGTGCGGCCAGCGATCTCTGGATGCAGATCACGGCCGATGTCCTGGACAGACCGGTCGAGCGGCTGCTCGAACATCCGGGCTCCAGTCTGGGCGCAGCCTTCGTTGCGGGCATGGGCACGGGCGCGCTCGACGACTGGGCCGCGATCAGCCGCTACGCGCGGTGCGATCGCGTGTTCGAGCCCGACGCCAGCCGGACCGAGGCCTACCGCGACGCCTACGGCATCTATCGCGATCTCTACCGCCGGCTGGAGACCCTCTACCCATCCCTCGCCGATCTGCCTGCCGCCTGACCAAACTCTCAGTTCGCGGTCACGGCGCGTCCGGTGTCGACGTCGAAGAAGTGCAGGCGGTCGAGATCGACATGGAGTCGGACGTCGGACCCCGGCGGGGCCGCGAAGTCGCTTTCGAGCCGGGCGGAGACCTCCTGCCCGCCGGGGAGCGCCCCCACCAGAATCACCTCCGGCCCGAGCGCTTCCACCGCCACCACGGTGACCGTCATTGCGCCCTGCTGGGCGGCGGAGGGTTGGACGTCGAGATCCTCGGGCCGGATGCCGAGCGTGATCGCCTCGCCGGCGCGGCCAGCCAAGGCATGCTTGTGGCTCGCAAGCAACGGCAGGCTGACCGGTAGCAGCTCGACGGCATCCAGCCCCGTCTGGCCGCCGAGCCGGGCATCGAGCAGGTTCATCGGCGGGCTGGCGAGAAAGCCTGCAACGAAGGTGTCCGCCGGGTTGCGGTAGACCTCCAGCGGCGGGCCGACCTGGACGATACGGCCGTCGCGCATGATGCAAATCCTCTCGCCCATGGTCATCGCCTCGACCTGGTCGTGCGTGACGTGGACGATGGTCTTGCCCAGCATGCGGTGAAGCTTGATCAGCTCCGTGCGCATGGTGGCGCGCAGCTTGGCATCCAGATTGGAGAGCGGCTCGTCGAACAGGAACGCCGCCGGATCACGGACCAGCGCGCGGCCCAGCGCGACCCGCTGCTGCTGACCGCCGCTCAGTTGCCTTGGCCGGCGTTTGAGCAGGTCCCCGATGCCGAGCATCTCTGCCGTCGCCGCGATGCGACGGTCGATTTCGTCGCGGGGCAGCTTGCGCAGCTTGAGGCCGAAGGAGAGGTTCCCCGCGACGCTCATGTGCGGGTAAAGCGCGTAGTTCTGAAAGACGACGGCGAGGTCGCGCTCGGCCGGATCGACGTCGTTGACCACGTCGCCGTCGATCAGGATCTCGCCCGAGGTAACGGCTTCGAGCCCGGCGATCATCCGGAGCGTGGTCGATTTGCCGCATCCCGACGGCCCCAGCAGAACCATGAATTCGCCATCGCGGACATCGAGGTCGATGCCGTCGACGGCGGTCACGTCCTGCCCGAATACCTTGGTGAGGCTGCGCAGCCCGATCTCGGCCACCTCCCATCCCTCCTAGTTCAGCGAGCGCATGTAGCGATACAGAAAGGCCGTCAGCACGATGATGATGATGAGCAGCCCTACCGCCATCGCAGACGCGCGTCCGATGTCGAGGCCGAAAAAGGCGGCGCGGTAGATGAAGTAGCTGATGAGATCGGTCGCGGTGCCGGGTCCGCCCTTGGTCATAATGAAGACGATGTCGAAGGTCTTGATCGCGAAGATCATGCGTAAGAGCAGCGCGACCGCGATGACCGGCTGCATCAGCGGCAGCGTGATATAGAAGAAGCAGCGCAGCGGCGACGCACCGTCCATGCGCGCCGCCTCGTAGGGCTCGCGCGGCAGGGCCGAGAGCCCGGCCAGAAGCAGGATCGCCATGAACGAGACCTGATGCCAGATGTCGGTCAGCACCACGGTCCAGAACGCGATCGTGGGATCGCCGAGCCAGCTTACCGGCCTGATGCCGACGAGACCGATGGCGTAGTTGACGATGCCGAGCTCGGAATGAAGGAGCATGCGCCACAACAGCCCGACCACCACGGGGTTGATCAGCAGCGGCGCAAGCAGGATCAGGTAATAGACCGTCTTGAACCGCTCGGTGGCATTGAGCGAGAGCGCCACGATGAAGCCGATGATGAATTCGATGACGACCGAGGCCAGGACGAACTTGACCGTGACCCAGAGCGAGCCCGGCAGGTACTCCTCCTCGGCTGCCTCCTGGTAGTTCTCCCCGCCGATGAAGGTGTCGTGGTTGGGGGTGAGCAGAGTGTAGTCGTAGAAGCTCGTAAAGATGGTGAAGAACAGCGGGAAGGTAACGACAGCCACCAACACGGCGAGGCCCGGCGCCGTGAGCAGATACCCAAAGCGCCGGTCCCGCTGTGTCAGCGTCAACGTGCCACCCGTCAGGGGTGACATGACCATGCGGCTGAGCCGCTATTCGGCGATCTTGCCGTCCTTGATCAGCAGGGCGCGAAGCTCCGCCTGGGCATCGGCCATGGCCTCGGGAATCGGCTTCTCGCCGATCGCGGCCAGATTAAGCTCACGGCCGACTTCCTCCACGAACTCGGTCGTGTAGGTGAAGACCGGGAAGTCCTGCGTGCCGGCGAGGATCTCGCCGAGCACCGGGTAGTAGGGGCGCGCCGCCATCACATCGGGATCGGTGAAGATCGGCGCCTGCGTCGGAGCGCCACCGAGCAGAGCGCGCCGCTTGGCGGTCTCGGGGTCTTCGGCCCACTTGATGAAGGTCCACGCGGCCTCCACGTTCGGGCTCGAGTTGGGAATGGCCCAGCCCCAGCCGCCGTTCAGGCCACCGCCCGGATTAGGTGTGATGCCGACCTTGCCGGCCACCGTCGAGGACTCGGGATCCTCGAAGCCGGCGTAGAGGATGTTGAAGGTGACGAAGCTGTAGGCCCTGCCCTGCGCCATGACGTTGAAGGCCTCGTCAAAGCAGTAGGCCTCCGAGCCGGCCGGACTGTAGTTCACCACGGCGTCACGATAGAACTCCATGGCCCGGATGGCCTCGGGCGTGTCCAGCAGGGGCTCCCAGTTCTCGTCGTGATAGCGGCCGCCCTGGGCATAGAGATAGTTGGCCCACTGCATGGAGATGCAGTCGCCGCGCTGGCCCTGAATGACGGTCCCGTAGAAATCCCTCTCGCCGTCGCCGTCGTTGTCGCGGGTGAAGAACTCGACCTGCTTCCAGTACTCGTCCCAGGTCTCGGGCACCCTGAGATCGATCCCGTACTTCTCTTTGAAGGCCGCCTGCTCCGCGGGATCGTCGATCAGGTCCTGACGATAGATGAGAGCCATCGAATAGTTGTAGAACGGCAGCATGTAGAGCACGCCATCGACGCGCCCGACCAGATCCATGAGCTTGGGCACGTATACGTCGACATTGACCCCGTCGCGGGCGGCGAGATCGTCGAGCGGCATCAGCCAGCCCGCCTTGGTGAACTCACCGACCCAGTAAAAGTCGACAACGATCAGGTCGTAGCTGCCCTGGGGCGAGATGAGCTGCGGCACCAGCTTCGAGTGCATGTCGATGTAGCTGATCGCCTCGATCTCAACGTCGATGCCCGTCGCTTCCTCGAATTCCGGCAGCAATTCCTGGATGTAGCGGGTGTCGGGCACCGTCTCCATCAGGATGCGGATGGTTTCCGCCTTCGCCACGCTTGCAAAGAGCATGGTTGCGGCGGCAACTGCGATGAACAATCTCATGTCAGTCCTCCCTTGATGTGGAGCCGTGCTCCTCCGGTTGTTGCTCCGGGCCGGCGGCGCCGGAGCGCGGGGTGCCGCGTCACTTCAGCGCACCCAGTGAAAGTCCCTTGATCAGATAGCGCCTCATGAAGGGCAGCAGAACGAAGACCGGCAGAATCGCGCAGATCGTCGCCGCCGACAAAAGCGAGATGTCGACGCCGCGGTGGGTCTGGAAGGACGACAAGCCAACGGGCAGCGTGTTGGTCTGCGAGCCGCTAAGGATCAGCGCGAACAGGAACTCGTTCCAGCTCAGGATGAAGGAGAGAAGACCCGCGGCCAGGATTCCGGGCGCCGCCACGGGCAGCGTGATGCGGAGAAAGGTCTGCAGGCGCGTGGCGCCATCGACCCGCGCCGCCTGCTCCAGGAGGGCGATGTTGCGGTCGAAGAACGCCACCAGCAACCAGGCCAGGAAGGGCAGGCTGATGGTCAGGTGAGCGATGATTAGGCCGACCAGGCTGTTGAGCAGCGAGGCCTTGAGGAACAGCGTGAACAGCGGCAGCACCAGAATGACCGGCGGCAGCATCTGGCTCGAAAGCACCACCAGGCGAAGCGTCATGCCGCCGGTGTTGTAGCGGGCGAAGGCGTAGGCGATGGCGGCGGCCAGCGGCAGGGCGACGACGGTCGCGCCGATGGCCACCGTCACGCTGTTGATGAAGTAATTGAAGAAGGGATAGCCGGTAAAAATCTCGACGAAGTTGCCGATGCTCGCCTGACCCCATTCGGGAGGAATCTTGTACGCCGTCGTCTTGTCGGTGAGCGCCACGCGGAGCAACCACAGCAGCGGCAGAAGGATGGCGAGGCTGAAGGCGATGAGAACGGCGTGGGGCAGGAGCCGGGCGATGACTCGCCTGATGCGCCGCGACCGCCTGCGCCGACGAGGCGTCAACGGCCTCGCCCTTTCGCGGCCTCTTCGCGCGCGCTGTGCTGCGCTTCCCTCATTCTCCCGTGCGACCGTTGCCCTGGTCGTGGACTTGAGCTCTTTGGACGGGGCGGCCCCGCGCCGACGGGCCTATTGCCGGGCCGTGGTGCCGCCGTCGATGGTCAGCACGGTGCCGTTGCAGTAGGTCGCTTCGTCGGAGCCGAGATAGAGGCAGCCGTAGGCCATTTCCTCCGGCGTACCGGGGCGCAGCATCGGCGTAAGGCGGTCCGCCATGTCCGGATCGTCGAAGAGGTTGAGCACTGGCGCCACCATCGGCGTGTCGGTGAAGCCCGGCGCCACGCAGTTTGCGCGGATATTGTCCTTGGCATAGGTCACACAGAGCGAGCGCGTCAGGTTGATCGCAGCCCCTTTCGCCGCCGTGTAGGTGTGCGCGACGGGGAGGCCCTGGAAGCCCGAGATGCTGGCCACGTTGACGATCGCGCCCCCGCCCTGCTTCTGCATGATGGGGATCACGCCCCGGCAGAGATAGAAATAGGAATCGAGGTTGATCCCCATCACCTCCTGCCACTTCTCGGGCGTGGTGTTGACCACGTCGCCCATGGAGTCCGGGCTCTTCTCCAGCCAGCTGTAGCCGACGCTCGCGCAGTTCACGAGGATGTCGATGCGCCCGTAAACGTCCATCGCGGCCTGGATCAGCGCCTCCGCGCCTTCGGGCTGGGCGAGGTCGTGCGCGACCACGATGCCGTCGCCGCCCGCTTCCTTCGCGAGCCGCAGCGTCTCGTCCAGGTTCGCCTGAGTTCGCGAGCAGCCCACCACTTTGGCGCCCTCGCGCCCGAAGAGGACCATGCAGGCGCGCCCGACCCCCGTGCCGGCGCCCGCGATGAGCGCGATCTTGCCTTCGACCCGTCCGACCATGGTCTCTCTCTCCCATCAATCCCGTTGGGGGCGCAGCAGCACCTTGCACTCGTCGGTCGGCGTCCGGAGCCGCTCAAAGCGCTCGGCCAGATCGTCGAAGCCGATCACGTGGGTGATGAGCGGTGCCGGGTCGATTCTTCCGCTCGCCAGCAGGTCCAGCACCACCTCGAAGTCCCGCGGCTTGTAGCCGAGCGCCCACTGCAGGCACACCTCCTTGGCCAGCGCGGCGAGCGGGATGAAGCTCTCCTCGTTGGTGCAGACGCCGCAGACCATGACCTTGCCCTGGTGCTTCACCAGGTCGATGCAGAGCCCGAGCATGCCGGGGACGCCCACGCATTCGATCACGAGGTCGGGCGGGCCGCCGGCGATTGCCGCATACTGCTCGGCCACCTCGCCCGCGTTGGGATCGATGGCCGCGGTGGCGCCCATAGCGAGCGCGCGCTCGCGGCGGTTCGCGGCGAACTCGCTCACCACGACGTGGCGGGCGCCGGAGAAGCGGGCGAAGGTCGTGCACGAGAGGCCGATGGGGCCGGCGCCGATCACCAGCACGTTGGTGCCGGGCCGCATGCCCGCCTTGTCGATCACGTGATGGCCGACAGAGAGGGGCTCCGCCGTCGCGCCCTCGCGGAATCCGAGGCCCTGCGGCAGCCTGAGCGCGTTGCCGGCATCGACGCGGATGTATTCGGCATAGGCCCCCGGCGCGCCGAAGCCCGTGATGATGTTGTTGGGGCAGTGGATGCCCATGCCGAGCCTGCACTGGCGCCCGCAATCCGCACAGGCGTTGACCGGCACGGCCGTCACGTGGTCGCCGACCTTCCAATCTCCGCCCACTTCCGCACCCATCTCCACGACGGTCCCGGTGAACTCGTGGCCCAGGATCTGGCCGTCCGGCACCACCAGCGCGCCCGCCTCGGTCGCGTGCAGGTCGGAGCCGCAGATGCCGCAGAATTCGACCTTGATCAGCAGATCGCCGGGGCGGACGGACGGCTCATCCACCTGCTCGATCGATAGCGGATTGCCGACGCCCTTGAACACCGCTGCTTCCATGTCTCTCCCTCCTCGATCCGGTCGAGCGCGCACGCTGCTCCGGCTCAGCTTTCGTCGTAGCGATACCAGCCTTTGCCCGCGCTCCGCCCATTGTAGCCCGCCTTCACCATCTGCTTCAGCAAGGGGCGCGGCATGAAGCGCGGGCCGTAGGCCTCGTGCAGGATCTCCTGCACGTCGAGGCTGAGGTTGTTGGTCACCGCGTCCATCAGGCGGAACGGCCCAACCGGGAGCCCTATGCCGAGCTTGCAGGCAGTGTCGATATCTTCCGGCGTCGCCACCCCTTCCTCTACCAGGCGAATCGCCTCGATCCAGAAGATGTGGATCAGACGGTTGACCGCGAAACCCACAACATCCTTGATCGGCACCGGCGTCTTCCCGGCCTCCTCGCAGACGGCAGTCACGGCGGCGACGGTCTCTTCGGCAGTCTCCAGCCCCGGAATCACCTCCACCAGCTTCATGCGCGAGACCGGCGAGAAGAAATGGGTGCCGAGGAAGCGGGGCCGGCGTGCCTCCTCCAGGTACGAGGCGAGCACGCTGATCGAGATGCTCGACGTGTTGCTCGCGATCAGGCACTCCGGGGCAAGGACCTGGTCCAGCGCCTCGTAGACGCCGGCCTTCACCTGCTCATCCTCGAAAACGGCCTCGATCACCATGTCGCAGGGCGCGAAGTCGCCGATGTCGAGGGTGGTGCGCATGTTGTCCTGTGCCCTGACCTTGTCGTCCTCGCTGTAAAAGCCGCGGACGATGCCCTTGTCGAGCACGGCTTCCAGCTTCGTCAGGGCACCGTCCAGCAAGGGCTGCTCGCGATCGCTCAGCAGCACCGACTTGCCGGCGAGCGCCATGACCAGCGCAATCTCCGAGCCCATCATGCCGGCGCCCACCACGCCGACGGTCTTCACGCTCATCCCTCGATCCTCCCGCTGCGCGGTGCCGCTGGCGCGCTGACCTGATCGCGAGCGAGAGCGAAGCGCACATCTCCCCTCCCGTCAAGCCAGGCAGTCTTCGATTTTGCGTGCTAGTATCAGTCACTTACCCGAAAGCGTGCCCTGGGGCACGAGAGCAAGCGAGGCTGCCATGTCGATCCTGATTACCGGCGGGACCAAGGGCATCGGACGCGCCATCGCGCTCGCCTTCGCCGAACCGGGCGTGGACGTGTTTCTCAACTATCAGGGCGACGATGAGGCTGCGCGCGAGGCCCGTGCACAGGTGGAGGCGCAGGGCGCGCGCTGCCACGTAATCAAGCAGGATGTCGGTACGCCGGAGGGGGCCCGTGCCGTGCTCGCCGCGGTGGCGGAGCGGACGGACACGCTCGACCAGCTCGTGCACTGCGCCGTGCGTGCCATTCCCAAGCCCGCGCTCGACTGCGATGCGCACGACTTCACCGCCGCCGTCAATCTCAACGGCACGGCGTTGCTCTACCTCGTGCAGGCGGCCGATCCGCTGCTCGTGCGCGGCAGCACGGTCTTCTTCCTCACCAGCCGAGGCGGACGCACCGTGGTGCCCAACTACGCCGCCATCGGAGTCGCCAAGGCGCTGGCTGAATCGCTGGTTCGCTATCTCGCGAGCGAGCTTGCACCGCGCGGCATCCGCATCAACAGCGTGGCGCCCGGCGTGGTGGACACGGACGCCGTACGAGCGTTGTTCGGCGACCAGGCGAGCGAAATCGTGAAGCATGCCGCCGAGACCAACCCGAGCGGGCGCGGCGTTCAGGACGAGGACTACACCAGCGTGATTCGCTTCCTCGCGAGCCCCCAGGCCGCGTTCGTCCAGGGGCAGACCATCTTCGTCAACGGCGGCCATTACCTGGCCGCGTGAGTGGCGCCTCTCAGCCCAGCCGCTCGATCAGCGTCGCGTTGGCCATGCCGCCGCTCTCGCACATGGTCTGAAGACCGAGCCGGCCGCCGGTCTCTTCCAGGCTACCAATCAGGTTGGCGGTTAGCCGTCCGCCCGAGGCGCCGACGGGGTGACCCAGGGCGATGGCCCCGCCATTGACGTTGACGCGGTCGAGGTCGGCGCCCAACGTCTCCGCCCAGGCTAGGACGACCGAGGCGAAGGCCTCGTTGACCTCGAAGCAGTCGATGTCGTCGAGGGTCCGGCCGCTCCGCGCCAGCAGCTTTTCCGTCGCTGGGATGATCCCAGTCAACATGAGCACGGGGTCGTCGCCGCAGACCGCGAAGTGGGTGATGGCGGCGCGCGGCGTCAGGTCCAGCCGCTCAGCCACCGCTTCCGATGCGATCAGCATGGCCGAGGCGCCGTCGGAGACCTGGCTCGAATTCCCCGCCGTCACCACCCAGTTGATTTCGGGAAAACGTTCGGCCGTGCCGGCATCCACGAACGCGGGCTCCAGCGCTGCCAACTTCTCTGCTGTGGTGTTACGGCGGATGCCCTCGTCCGTCGATGTCCCATCGAAGGGCAGAATGTCCTGCGCAACGAGCCCGCGATCCTCGGCCGCCGCCGCGCGCCGGTGCGAACGCAGCGCGTAGGCGTCGAGGTCCTCCCGCGCGAGTTCCCAGCGGGCGGCGATCAGCTCGGCGGAGATGCCCTGGTGCACCAGGCCGTCGGCGTAGCGCCGGCGCAGCATCGGCCCCAGATGGTCCTTGCCGCGCCGGTTGCTGCCCATGGGCACGCGGCTCATCATCTCGACGCCGCAGGCGATGACGAGGTCGTAGGCGCCCGCCATCACGCCCTGGGCCGCGAAGTCCATCGCCTGCTGCGCCGAGCCGCACTTTCGGTCGATGGTGACGGCGGGGACGGTCTCCGGAAAGCCCGCCGCAAGCCACGCCTGGCGGCCGATGTTGGCGGCCTGCTCGCCCACCTGGATGACACAGCCCGCGATCACATCGTCCACCGCGCTAGGGTCGATGCCGGTGCGCGCGACCAGCCCCTTCAGTGTGTGGGCAAGCAGGTCGACGGGGTGAACCGCGCTCAGCACGCCCCCTTCCCGCCCCTTGGAGAAGGGGGTGCGGACGACACCGACGATACAGGCGCGGCGCACGTCAGCCCGCCCGCCGCAGCGAGACCGAGAGCGTCGCGGTCTGCACCTCGACATACTTCGAGGTCGACAGCGCCATCAGCTTTCGCACGTGCTCCAGCTCCGGCGTGGACAGGATAGGGAAGTCCCGCTTCACCGGGCCGGCGGCCCGCATCCTTTCCAGATCCGCCGCCGGCACCAGAGCGCGCAGAATTAGCTCGTCGTCATTGTCGGTGTCGTGGCGCCTGCGCAGCTCGGCAACTGTGGGCTGCTCGGGAGGCTCGGCCAGCACCTCCCTGGCGCGGGGCGCGGCCATGATGCGGTCCAGCACGTCCTCATCGATCGGCGCCACGGGCTCGCCGTAGTGTCCGCCGGCGTACTGGATCACCTCGTCCGGGATCACCGAGTAGCGCTCGCCGGTGACGATGTTGAGCACGGCAAGCGTGCCAACAAGCTGGGAGAACGGCGTCGCCATACCGGGGTAGCCGAGCTCGCGGCGCACTCGGCCGGTCTCCTCCAGCACGTCGTCGAGACGGTCCGCCATCTCGTGCTGGATGAGTTGCGCCTTGAGGGTGCCCATCATCCCGCCCGGCACCTGATGCCGCACCGAGAAGAGGTCGTATTCCTGGGGCACGCCGATGGGGAAGCCTGCAGCCCCCGCCACGCGCTCGAAGTGCTCGGCGATCTCGGGCAGCAGCGAACGGTCGATGTTGTGGGTGTGGCCCAGGTGCTCGACGTTCCGCGTCATCACCTCGACCGAGGGGACCGACGGGCCGTTCGCCATCGGCCCGCAGGCAGTGTGCAGGATGCGGATGCCGAGCTTGATCGCCTCCACGTAGGTGCGGCCGGAGGCGCCCAGGAGATTATTCGAGTGGAACTCGATGGGCTTGCCGCGCGCCTTCGCCATGATGGCGGGAACCAGCGTGCGCATGCGGTCCGGCTCCAGCACGCCGCCCGTGTCGTAGAGCAGGATCGTGTCGATATCCGGCGAGGCTGAGAGCTTGTCTGCCTTGTCGGCGTAGTAGTCGTCGGTATGCACAGGGCTCAGCGTGAACATGATGGCGCCTGCCACCTCGGCGCCGAACTCCTTGGCCACCTTGGCGAGGCGGTGCGTCTTGTCGATGTTGAAGAGCACGTCGTAGATCCAGAAGCTGCGGCAGCCGTGGACGCAGAGCTGTCGCATCCACACGTCCATCAGCGCATCGGGTGTGACGCCGAAGGTGACGCTCGCGTTGCTGCGCATGCCGCCCCGGATCGTGCTGTTGGGCATGGCTTCGACCAGGAGGTCGAGCCCCTCCCACGGGTTCTCGCGGCAGTGGCGGATCAGCACCTCGAAGAGGCTCGATCCGGTGAGGTCCACCACGCGATAGCCGACCCGGTCGATCACCGGCGCAATGGGGAGCGCCATGCCGGCCTGCATGCGCATGCCCCACAGGCTCTGCTGGCCGTCCCGCATGGTCTCGTCGAGGAACTCGATGTGCGCCATGGTCGCTCCGCTCAGTGCACCAGCGAGGGCATGAAGATTTCCTCCAGCCAGCGCGTATTGAGACTGTTGGCCGCGAAGTCAGGGTGCCGCACCAGGCGCGCCTGGAACGCCAGGTTGGTGTCGATCCCGCCGATCCGAAACGCGTCCAGCGCGCCGGCCATGCGCTCCACCGCTTGGGCGCGGTCGTCGGCGCGCACGATCAGCTTGGCGATCATGCTGTCGTAGAAAGGGGGCACGAAGGCGCCCGCGCGGCAGTGGCTGTCGATGCGGATGCCCTGGCCTTCCGGCGCGCACCAGGCGTCGATCAGGCCGGGCGAGGGCGCGAAGTCCCGCTCCGGAGCCTCAGCGTTGATCCGGCATTCGATGGCGTGGCCGGCAAGGGCGATGTCCTCCTGCGCGACGCTGAGGCCGGCCCCCTGGGCAATCCGCAACTGCTCCTCGATCAGGTCGATGCCGGTGATCTCCTCCGTCACTGGATGCTCGACCTGGATGCGGACATTGGCTTCGATGAAATAGGCCTCGCCGCGCGCCACATCGTAGAGGAACTCGATCGTGCCCGCGCTCCGGTAGTCGAGATGGCGCGCGAGCCGGCAGGCGGCATCGTGGATCAACGTGCGCGCTTCGGCAGGGAGGGCAGCCGCCGGGGCTTCCTCCACCACCTTCTGAAAGCGCCGCTGCACCGAGCAATCGCGCTCGCCGAAGTGGACGACCGCGCCGGCGCCGTTCCCCATGACCTGCACCTCGACGTGGCGCGCGTCCTCCACGAAGCGCTCGACGAAGAGCGCCCCGTCGCCGAAGGCGGCTTCGGCTTCCGCCGATGCGCGCTCGAAGCCATCGTCGATGTCCGCCTCCGTTCGCGCGACGAACATGCCGCGCCCGCCGCCGCCGGCGCTGGCCTTCATAAGCACCGGGTAGCCGGCCTGCCCGGCGAACCTGCGGGCGTCCGCCGCCGAGCGGATTTCACCCGAGCCGGGGACGATAGGGACGCCCGCCTCGGCCGCGATAGCGCGGGCGGTGAGCTTGTCGCCGAGCCGCTCGATGGTCACGGCCCGCGGCCCCACGAACGTGATCCCCTCCCGCTCGCAGAGCGCCGCGAGTGCTGCCGATTCGGAGAGGAAGCCGTAGCCCGGATGCAGCGCGTCGCACCCGGTCGCCTTCGACGCGTGGACCAGCAGGTTGGCGTCGAGATAGCTGTCGCGCGCCGGAGCCGGCCCCAAGACCACGGCGCGGTCCGCGAGCTCCGTCGCCAGGCTCTCGCGGTCCGCGTCGGAGACACCGACGACGCTCTCCAGCCCGAGCGAGCGGCAGGCGCGGACGATGCGCACGGCGATCTCGCCCCGGTTGGCGACGAAGACCCGCGAGAGAGTCATCACGCTGTCTCGGCTGCGTCGGCCTCCGGCTCGACCAGAAAGAGCGGTGCGCCAAACTCCACCATCTCGCCGTCCTCGACGCAGGCCTTGGCGATCCGGCCGCTGATCCCGGCCCGCACCGGCGTGAACAGCTTCATGACCTCGATCAGGCACACTTCAGTCGCTTCGCCGACCTGCTGGCCGACCTCCACGTAGGGCGCGACCCCCGGTTTCGGCGCGCGGTAGAAGGTACCGAGGTTGGGCGCGGTGATCGGCACCAGCCCATCGGCCGGCACCGGCTTGGGCGCCGGCTCCGGCGGGTCTTCGGTCGGCGAGGCTGCCGCAACCTCCGCTTCCGACCCGAACGCTGCCGCATCTGCGTCCTTCGAGAGCACCAGCTTCAGGCCGTCTGTTTCAAGCCGGAGCTCGTGCCAGTCCGACCGCTCGAAGAGGCGGATCAGCGCCTCGATTTCCTTGCGGTCGATCGTCACGCGACCGCCTCCGTCCGCAGCGCACGATCTGCCGCGCAAGCAGCGAGCAGCGCCGGCAGGGCATGACGCACGACGATGAAATCGAGACCGGCGGCGACGGCGGCCGCGACACCCGCATCGCTGGCGAGTGCACCGCCCCTAGCACCGGGAGCCCCCGCGAGCAGCGCGGGCAAGCGCTCTGGGTCCTCACCGCCCGGCAAGCGGTCGAGATCGATCGCGCCGTCGGGTGCCGAGTCACCCCAACGATAGACCGCGATGGGCGCAGCGGCGCGGGCCCAGTCCGCGATCCGGCACAGGTGCGGGTCGTCCGTCTCCGCGGGAGCGCTGACTGGCAATACGCCGCCGAACACCTGTCCCGCCTTGCCGTCCACCGTCACCTCTCTGCCTGCGAGGGCATCGCCCGCGCCCGCGCCGCAGCCGACGACGCAGGGGACGCCGAGGGAGCGGCTGACCACGGCGGCGTGGGAGGTCGTACCCCCGGTCTCCGTCACCACGGCGCAGGCGGCGACCATGCCGTGCACGTCCTCCGGACTGGTGGTCGGGCGCACCAGCACCACGTCCTCGCCGGCCGCACCGCGAGCCTCAGCCTCGTCGGCGTCGAGCACGACCCGGCCGATGCCGATGCCGGGGCTCGCGCCTTCTCCCGCGGCGAGCAGGGTGGCGGAATCGGCACCACCTTCCGCGAGACGCGGCATGAGCAGCGTGCGCACCTGTTCCGCGCTGATGCGAGCGAGCGCTTCGTCGGTGGAAATCGTTCCCTCGTTCACCAGATCGACCGCGATGCGGACGGCCGCGGCGGGGGCCCGCGCGGCGGTACGGGTCTGCAACAGGTAGAGCGCGCCCTCCTGTACCGAGAACTCGATGTCCTGGACATCCCGGTTCAGGGTTTCGAGCTTGCGCGCGGCGTCGATCAGGGTAGCGTGCGATCCCGGCAGGGACGACGCCAGAGTATCCAGCCCCTGCGGCGTCCGCCGGCCGGAGACCACGTCTTCCCCCTGGGCACGGGCAAGATATTCGCCGTATGGCTCGGGCGAACCGGTGAGCGGGCTGCGGCTGAAGAGCACGCCGGTGCCGCTGTTCTCGCCCAGATTGCCGAACACCATGGCCTGTATCGTGACGGCGGTGCCTGCGTCGTCCGGCAGTCCGTGATGCTTGCGGTAGCGGCGCGCGCGCCGCCCATTCCAGGACTCGAAGACCGCGCGGACGGCGCCCAGCAGCTGATCGGTGGGCGCCTTCGGCACGCTGCCCGTGGCCCCGGCCTCCGCCACGGCGGCGCGCCAGTCTTCGACGGACCCTTCGGGCGCAAGCCCGTCGATTCCGGCCTTGAGCACGATGCGCGCGTACATCTCGTGGAAGCGCCGATGCGTGTCACAGGCGAAGGCCGCGTCGCCGCTCTCGGCCGCGAGCGCGGCTTCGACCGCCTCGTCGATACCGAGATTGAGCACCGTGTCCAGCATGCCCGGCATGCTGATGGCGGCGCCGGAGCGGACGGCCAGCAGCAACGGGCGCTCGGGTATGCCGAAGCGGCGCTCGGTCTCCGCCTCCAGCATCGCAATGCCCGCGCCAAGCTCGTCCAGCAGGCCATCGGGCAGCGCGCCTTCGGCGAGATAGGCGCGACAGGCTTCGGTCGTCACCACGAAGGCGGGCGGCACCGGCAGGCCTTCGTGGCGCATGACGGCGATGCCCCATGCCTTGCCCCCGACAAGCGCGCGCTCAGGCAACGCGGCGCCGTCGAGGGCGAGGACCCAGCGGCCGGTGGAGTCCATGCTATTCCTGCCGCGTGCGGCCGAGGATCCGCAGCAGGTCTTCGTGAAGCTCGAACCACACCGTGTGATAGGACTCGATCTTCGCGCCGCTGATCCACTCGATGGCGCCGTCCTCGGCCTTCTCCAATGCGACTTCGAGCTTCTCCGCATAGATCGCGAGGCGAGGCAGCCCGGCGGCGAGCTGCCGGAGGATTGCCTCGGCCCGCTCGTGCAGGGCGCCGAGGCGGTCGATCAGGCGGTCGTCGTAATCCTTGTTGGTGTGATCGTTCAGCACGCTCTCGCCATCGATCTCGATGGTCTGCCACGCGGTCATGAGCTGCTTCAGCTCTCGATTGATTGCCTCGAAGCGCTCGTGGGCGGCGGCGAACGCCGGGTCGACCCGTTGCGCGGCGAAAAGCCTGGAATAGGCGCCGTCGAGGGCCACGCGCGCGACGGGAGTCAGCGAATATGCCCTGCCGGCACGCGCGGCGCGGCCCTTGGCGACCGCCTCGTCGAGTGCCGCCTGCACCTCGGCCTCGTCGAGACCGACCGCGGCGGCGACCGCACCAGCATCCGCGTGCTTCTTGATCGCGAGGCCGTGGAGGACGAGATAGGCGTCGGTCATCGCTCAGGCGCTTTGCCGCCCAGCCGTCGCGGCGGCGGCGATAACGCGCTCGCGGACTGCACGGCGCAGGAGCTTGCCTGCCCCGCTCTTTGGTAGCTCGTCCCAAATTTCCACACTCTTGGGGCACTTGTAGCCAGCAAGCCTCTCGCGGCAAAAGTGGCGCACGGCCTCTGGGTCCAGGCCGGGCCGCCCGGCGACCACGGCGTGGACGCGATCGCCCCACTTCTCGTCCGGCAGGCCCACGACCGCGGCCTCGACGACGCCCTCATGGGCCAGCAGCACGTCTTCGATCTCGCGCGGATAGACGTTGTAGCCGCCGCTGATGAGCATGTCGTTCTTGCGGTCGAGAATGTAGAAGAATCCGTCCTCGTCCATGCGGCCGATGTCGCCGGTATGGAGCCAGCCGTTGCGGAAGGCCTTGGCCGTCTCTTCGGGGCGGTTCCAGTAACGGGCCATGAGCTGGGTGCCGCGACAGACGATCTCGCCCCGCTCGCCGGCGGGCACCGGCCTGTCGTCATCGTCGAAGATCGCGACGTCGACGGTGGTGTAGGGCCGCCCGCACGAGCCCACGCGGTCGTGATCCTCCGGCCCGAGGAAGGTGATCACCATGGGGGATTCCGCCTGGCCGTAGGTCTGGGCAAAGACCGGGCCGAAGCGGGCCATGGCGCGCTCCAAGAGGCTCGGCGCGATCGGCGATGCGCCGTAGCAGATGCGCTTGAAGCGGAGGTCCGCGGTCTCTAGCGCGGGTTCCTCCATGATCATGGCCAGCATGGTCGGCACCAGAAAGGTGTGGGTCGCGCACTCATGCGCGGCCATGTTGACGAAGCCGGCGGCGTCGAAATGCGGCATGATCAACTGAAGCACGCCCCGCACCAGCGACGGTAGAAAGAACGCGCCGCTCGCGTGCGCGATGGGGGCGGCGTGGAGGAAGCGGTCGCCCGGCGCAAGGTCGGGCACCAAGTCCATAAGAAAGGCCGAGAGTTCCGCCGTCTCGCCGAGCGTCGTCAGTGTGACCGCCTTGGGCGCGCCGGTGGTCCCGCCGGTGAAGCCGAGGCGGTAGGGCGCCTGCATATCTCGATCCACGCGGCAGGCACCGGCTGGCCCGTCGTCGATGAGACGGCGCAATGCGTGGGTGCCGTAGACCATCGGCGCGCCGAAACCCTCGGCGCCGTCGACATCGTCGTGGATGAGACCGCGCGCACCGCTGTCGCCGAGCTTGTAACGGTGGTCCGCCGCAGTCTCGCGGACGTTGAGCGAGACCCGCACCAGGCCGCACTTGGCGAGCGCGTAGTAGGCGATCAGGCAGTCGATTCCGTTGGGCAGCAGCACGCCGACGCGGTCACCCGGCTCGAAGCCCTGCGCCAGCAGCGCGTTGCCGAGCCGGTCCGTCGCCGCATCGAACTCGCGGAAGCTCAGCGTGCGTGCGTCCTCGGTCAGCGCCGGCGCCTCGCCGTACATGGCGCCAGCGCGCCGGATGTACTCTCCGATCTGCATGAGGTCAGGCCGCCCGGATGCGTGGGTAGAGGTGCGCGCCCCTAGTCGCGGGGGAGCGCCGCCAGCTCGGCAGCGCCGAGCGAGGCCCCGCGACCCTGGATCTTCCGCGCCCGCACCTGCTCGTGCTGGTACATCTCGTCGGCACGCGCCGTGTCGTGGTTGTATTTGAGCCAGGTCTCGTCAAGGAAGCGATACCGGTCGGACTGCGGCGCGAAGGTCCGGACCCGCGCGTTGTACTCCTCCAGTGACAGCACGCCCTGGCTGGTACGGTAGCGATCAGCCTTGGCCGGGAGCGTGGTGGCGCCGGGATAGACCGGGCCGCAGGTGGGCACGTAGTCCTCGCCGTCCAGGACCGCGTAGGGGATCGGCGTGTACATCCGCGTCGGGCCGTTGCCGTGCTGCATCATGCTGTAGGACGAGAGGCGGTGGCTCGGCAGCGTCAGCAGCCCGACCAGCTCGCCCAGGCAGTCGCGGCTGAACTCGTCGTTGAGCAGGGGGCGGAAGCGCTCGGCCCGTTCATCGATCAGCATCCAGTCCTCGTGGGCATAGACGCCGGCGACATGGGCGAGGTCCTTGCAGATCCCGAAATAGGTGAGCGCGCCGGCATCGAGCATCTGGTCGCGGCTCCAACCGGCGATGCGCTTCCAGAGCCGCGCCGTCGCCTCCTTGAAGAGCCCGTCCAGCGTGCGGAAGGTCTCGGTCAGGCTCTCGCGGCTCTCCATCCCGACCGGAACGTGCCCATCGGTGAGCGGGTCCGAAGTGTAGAGACCCACGCCGACGATGTTCTCGGCCCGGAACTCGGGCTCGGACTCGAAGCTGCCCCAGTCGTCGACCAGATAGAAGTGGCAGTCCTTCACCAGCATCGGGACGGTGAGGTTGTTGTAGGGAATGTCAGCCGCCACGTCGTCGAGCCAGGGAAAGTCGCCTTCGCCGAGGTCCATGAATTCGCGGACAATCATCTCGTTGCCGTCGGCAAGCTTGTAGGGCCCGGTGTTGAGCAGGCTGATGCGGCTCTCGCAGCTCACGAGGAAGCCGTACTGCGCCGCAGAGGCCATGAACTGCGTGGCCGCGCTGTGCAGCGGATCGCCGGCCTCGCAGCCGTAGGCGTCTGACTCGAACACCTGAAGCCGTCGTTCGGGCAAGATTTGGCAGCGGTGGCCGAACTCCTTGTTGGTGATGTGACCGTCGTTGCGGTGCCAGGAAAGCTGCAGGCGCTTCCAGAAGTCCATCAGGTAGACGACATCCTCGGCAGCGTCTTGCGGCCTCAGCAGGCCCATGTTGATGAGCCACTCGCGGCCGAGCAGGTAGAAGCCCGGCATCCCCCAACCCATGGCGCTCTTGCCGGGCGGGCGCCCTTCTCGGGCGCGGTCGCCGATTTCTTCCGCCGTCATCACGCTCTCCACCTTCCGCAGGAGGGAGGGATAGCGGTAGAACGCGTTGAGGTACGAGAGCAGCATGTAGGGCGGCACCGGAAAGAGCTTTGATTCCTGCACGGTGCGCGTGACGCAAAGCCAGTAGGTCTCGTCGGTGAAGGTCTGCAGGAGGTTGTTGGTCTCTAGCAGTTGGGCATAGGAGAGGCGAGGCGCACCGACCATCACGACGCCTCCTGAGCCAGCTTCCAGATGTTGGCGGTCATTTCCTCGCCTTTCTGGTAGGCCTCCGCCGTCTTTGCCGCCGCGGCCGTTTCCATCTCCACCCGCTGGCCCTCTTTGATCCCGGTGATCTTTGCGTTCATGAAGCAGGGAATGCCGTATTCCCGCGACAAGATGCCGAGATGGGAGCGCACGGTGCCGCCCATGCAGATGATGCCGGTGAATTGCTCCAGGATTGGCGCCGTCAACGTGCCACCAGAGTCGTCGATGATGGCGATGGTTTCGGGCGGTACGCCATCGCCGAGGTAGTGCATGACCTGGCTGCTGGAGCGGACGTAACGAGCGGTCCCCACGGTGTTTTCGGCGACGCGCATCACGTTGTCGCCGACGCCGCAGAGCGCCCTGCCGTCTGAATCGGCTTCGCCGAAGGGCGCGTCCGGGTGCTCCATGGTCCAGTCTGGGTCGTCACCCAGAATGCCTTCGGCGGGTTTGTAGGCCTCGGGCCGCTCGTTCACAGAGATTACGGCGGAGAAGTCGTAGCGGTGCCCCGCGTCGAGCAGCTTCTTCTCGATCTCCTCGAAGTCGGCCGCGGTGATCAGATCGTAGGACTTGTCGAAGACGAAGCTGTTCCAGTCGACCCCGCTCTCGTCGAGGCGGCGCCTCACCAGGTCCTTGATCGCGCTGTGGAAAGCCTCGACGGTGGGCGAGTGTGCCTGGTCGCCGTACTTGTCCGTGTCCACGTAAAGCTTGGCCACTCTCTCCCCCAGGGCAGGCTCGCCGGAACGGAGGCGCCAACATGCGGATTGGCCTCTCGGCTGTCAATCTGGCTATCGATCTTGCGCCTGGCAGACGCCCCGAAGAGACTGCGGCCCCCGGCAAGAGCGCCCAAAGGACCCCCGCCATGACAGCGGAGAGCGATCTCTCCCACCACCGCGTCCTGGTCACCAACGACGATGGCATCCACGCCAGGGGGCTCAAGATTCTCGAGGCGATCGCCCGGAGCCTGACGGACGACGTCTGGGTCGTCGCCCCGGATCACGAGCGGAGCGGCGCCGGCCATTCCATTTCGATGCACACGCCGATCCGCCTGCGCCAGATGGGGGAGAAGCGCTACGCGGTGGATGGCACGCCCACCGACTGTGCGCTGATGGCGATTCACGAGCTGATGACCGAAAGCCCGCCTACGGTCCTGCTCTCCGGCATCAATCGCGGCGCCAACCTCGCGGAGGACATGACCTATTCCGGCACCATCGCGGCGGCGATGGAAGGAACCCTGCTCGGCATCCGCTCGATCGCGCTCAGCCAGGTGTTCACCATGGGTGGCGAGGCGCTCTGGGCCACGGCGGAGGCCTTCGCGCCGGACGTGATCGAAACCCTCATGCGTCTGCCGGACTGGCCCTCGGGCACGCTGGTCAACGTTAACTTCCCAGATACGACCCCGGAAGCGGTGAGCGGCGTCCGCATCACGAGCCAGGGGCAGAGACCGCCGGGCTCCTTCACCATCGACGGGCGGATCGACACGCGCCACGTGCCCTACTTCTGGGTAAAGATCAGCTACAAGGATGGCGGCAAACACCCCGGCACCGATCTCCACGCAATCCACGAGAACGCGATCTCGGTCACACCGATCCAGCTGGACATGACCAATCACGGGTGGCGCGGTCCCCTGACCGAGGCGTTCGGCTCGTGACCGGAGCGTCGTTTGACACCATTTGGGGTGCTAACCCATACTCCGGGCCGAATTTGAGTGGCTTTGTAGCGCGCATAGCGCGGAACTTAGGGAGAGGGAGATGGCATCAACCTTTGGCGTAATTCGGGCAGGGCTGCTGGGTGCGGCGCTCTGTGCGGGGCTCGTGGCCGGCCCGCAACTGGCCAAGGCGGAAGACACCTTCAAGTTCGGCGGAGTCTTCACGCTGTCGGGCCCGGCCTCGTTCTTGGGGCTCTTCGAGGAGGCGGCCGTGAGGCTCGCCGTCGAGCAGTTCATGAAGGGCGACTGCATCGTCGAGGCGGTGCCGCCGCAGCCCTGTGAGGGCGGCGGGCTCAAGATCGGCGACAAGGTCATCCCCATCGAGTGGACGGCCTATGACGACGTCTCCGAAGACAAGAAGTCGATCGACGCCGTCATCCGCCTGGTCGAGCAGGACGAAGCCCGCGCGATCTGGGGCCCCCGGATGAACTCGGCGCTGCTGTCGGCCGCGTCGATCCTCGATCCGCAAGGGATCATCAGCATTTGCGCGATCTGCTCGAGCCCGGCGATGACCGTGGGCCGCAAGTACGGCCATGACATCACCGACACCGGCGTGATCGAGAAGCACGCCATGGGTGAGTTCATCCATGAGACGCCCGAGAGGCTGGCGGAGCACGGCATCGATCCCGCGCTCTTCGACGGCCGCAAGAAGCTCGGCTTCATCGGCCGCAACGAGCTCTACACGGTGCACGGCTCCATCGGCTGGCAGGAAGCGGTGGAAAAGGGCGGCGGCCGGTACGAGTACCAGCACGACTGGGCGGTGCTCTATCCCTTCGGTACCACCGACTTCGCGCCCCACGTTGCCAAACTCGCGGAGCAGGACCCCGACATCGTCCTGATGGACGCCTACATCTTCCCCGACATGCTGGCGATCATGAACGAGATGAAAAAGCAGGGGCTCAACTACGAGACCGGCGAGATCATTCTGCTGGGCAACGACGTGCTGATGCTCCAGATCTTCGTCGACGTGGCCAAGGATCAGGGTATCAACATGTCGTCGGGCTACGTCTGGGGCTGGCAGGAGCACAATCCGGCGCAGGACGAGGCGACACTCGCACGCGTCGAGAAATACGTGCCCATCTACAATGCGAAGTACGGCGACACCGAGGTCGGGAACTCGAGCCCCTTCGATCGCGGCGCCTACGACGCCGCCATCTGGTTCCTCTACGGCGTGCAGGCCTCGGGCGACCACACCGACAACGACAAGATCGTGGAAGCCTGGCGCAACCTGAAGATCAACGGCCTGCGCGGGCCGACCAACGAGTTCTTCACCCGGCCCGATACCGGCGAGAAGACCGGCCAGCTCTTCGCGACCGAGTACATCATCGGCGTCGCGGACGAGAAGGTCTGGTACACCGGCATCAGCTACCGCGACGAGCTCTTCTACGGGCCCTACGTCTACGGCGACAAGCTGCCGAAGTAGGCCCGCAGCGGGGACGGCCCAGGCCGGACACCGCAGGTTGAGAACACGCTGGGGCGGCGCCTGCCCGCGAGGGTGCGCGCCGCCTCTCTTTTGCCCCCAATCGCCGGGCGCTGACGCGCAGCCGGAGCGGCCCCGGCTGTGACCGCATTTGCCCAGCAGCTCATCTACGGCGCCTCCTACGGCATGAACCTTGCCGTAGCGGCCGCGGGCCTTGCCCTCATATTCGGCGTCTACCGGGTCATCAACCTCGCCCACGGCCAGCTCATCATGCTGGGCGGCTTCGTGGCCTATGTGGTTGCGACGCAACTCGGCACCCATTTCTTCGTCGGCTTCTTCGCTGCCATGATCGTCATGGGGCTGCTCAGCATCGTGCTGGAGAACGCGGTCTTCCGCTTCCTCCAGCGCCGCCCGCTGACCGACCAGCTGCTGGCGTCGCTCGGCCTCTATATGGTTCTCGGTACTACGGCGCTCCGCATCTGGGGGGACTTCGAGGCGCGGCCGATCGCCATGCCAGGGGAGGACTGGGCGCTGACGGCGGGCGACATCCGTATCGACGGCGCGCGGCTGGTCACCATCGCCATTACGCTCGTCCTGTTCGCATTGCTCTACTTCGTCGTCTACCGCACACATCTCGGGCGCACCATGCGCGCCACCGCCCAGGGCGAGGAGACCGCCGCCCTGATGGGCATCAAGAAGCGGCGGGTGGCGGCGATCGTGTTCTTCCTCGGCGGCGCGCTCGGCGGCGCTGCCGGCGCCATGTTGGGCGCGCTCTTCAACGTGCGGCCAGACATGGGCTTCCAGCCCCTGCTCATGGCGCTGGTCATCATCATCTTCGGCGGGATGGGCAGCATCGCGGGCTCCATCGTCGCCGGCCTCATCCTCGGCATTCTCTACAACCTCACGGTCTTCTACGTCGGCTCCAAGCTCGGCGACCTGGTGCCCTTCCTGGTGCTTCTCGCCATCCTGATGATCCGCCCGCAAGGGCTCTTCGGCCTGCCGGATCGCAACGCATGACGCTCCTCCAGGCCCGCCAGCTATCGCTTAAGGACCGCCGCACGCGGGCCGTGATCGGCTGGCTCATCCTGCTCGCCTTCCTCGGCATCCTCTGGGCAACGGTCGACAACAACTACCACCTGCGCCTGCTGGTGGGCGCGGGCACGGCGATGATCGCGGTCATCCCCTTCGGGCTGCTCATGGGCCACATGGGCTACCTCGCCATGGGGCAGGGCGGCTTCGTCGGCGTCGGCGCCTACGTGGTGGGCGTACTCACGGTGCAGCAGTTCGAGTTCGACTTCTGGGCCGCGCTGCCCTGCGCCATCATCATCACCTGCGCGCTCGCTTATCTGCTGAGCTATCCGCTGTTCCGCCTGCGCGGTTACCACTTCGCCATCGGCACGCTCGCCGTCGGCCAGCTTCTCTACATCATGTTCGACAGCTGGGAGTGGTTCACCGGCGGCCCGCACGGCACCGCCGGCATCCCGAGGCCCGCGCTCGGCGACTACGCCTTCGTCACCAATGCGCGCTTCCTCATCGTGGTGCTCTTCTTCCTCGTGATCGCGGCGTTTTCCTCCTGGTGGCTCGCGCGTGGCCACGTGGGGCGCGCCTTGAGCGCGATCCGCCAGGACGAGGACCTCGCCGCCGCGCGTGGCCTCGACGTCTTCCGCTACAAGCAGCTTGTCTTCGTCTTTGCCGCCGGCTTCGCGGGCCTCTCCGGCGCACTCTATGCCTCCATGCAAATCGCCATCGACCCGAGCTCGTTCACCATCTGGAGCTCTTTCCAGTATGTGATCTACGTCATCATCGGCGGCTCCGGCACGCTGCTGGGGCCCGCCATCGGAGTCGTCTTCCTGGTGGTCCTCGATCAGTTCATCCAGGATTTCGGCAAGTGGAACCAGATCGTCCTCGGCGGGCTGATCGTGTTCACGGTGCTGTTCTTCCGCGGCGGGCTCTGGGGCGGCGCCAATCTGCTCTGGCGCTTCGCCCTCGAGTCCGTCGGCATCAGGCAGAGCGTGGCCGAGGCGCTCGGCGGCGCGCCGCGGGGGCAATAGCAGCCGATGGACGCCATCCTCGAGGTCCGCAACCTGAGCAAGCGCTTCGGCGGCGTCGAGGCCGTGCGCGACGTGAGCTTCGACGTGCCGCGCGGCGCGCTGGTCGGCCTGATCGGGCCGAACGGCGCCGGCAAGACCACCTTCGTCAACCTCGTCACCAAGCACGCGGCGCCCGATACGGGCACGGTCACGCTGGACTCGAAGCCGATCCACCGCCTGCCGTCCTACAAGGTCGCACGCAGCGGCCTCAGCCGCACCTACCAGAAGAACCGCCTCTTTACCGAGGAGTCGGTGGAGGAGAACATCAGGACGGCGATGATCTGGGGCGGCCGGCACGGCGGCCGCGACTTGAGCTACCCCGGCTGCACCGGCGACGAGGACGTGCGCTGCGACGCGCTGCTCGAGTTCTTCGAACTGGAAGCCGTCCGCGGCAACCTGCCAACCGATCTCAGCCACCTGCTGCGCCGGCGCGCCGAGATCGCGCAGGCGCTGGCGCTCGGCCCCAAGGTCCTCCTGCTCGACGAGCCCTTCGCCGGCTTCAGCCGTGAAGAATCTTTCGATCTGATCGAGCACCTGCGCGAATGCCAGCGGGGCGGACTCACCACGCTCCTGATCGACCACAACATGGAAGTGGTCATGGACGTTTGCGAGTACCTGTTCGTCATGCATCACGGCGCGCTGCTGGTCTCCGGCACGCCTGACGAGATCCGCTCGAACGAGCAGGTGGTCAGCATTTATCTCGGCGGCGAGCACTGAGATGCTGGCGATCGACGACCTGACGCTCGCCTACGGTGTGAACCGCGTGGTGCGCGGTTTCAGTCTGTCGGTCGATCAGGGGGAAGTCTGCGCATTGCTCGGCCCCAACGGCGCAGGCAAGACCTCGATCCTGCGGGCAATCAGCGGCCTCATGCGTCCACTTACGGGAGACATCAATTTCGAAGGGAAATCGCTCCTCAAGCGATCGCCAGACCGGATCGTGCTGGACGGAATCGCCCACGTGCCCGAGGGTCGACGCATCTTTCCGGAGATGAGCGTGCTCGACAATCTGCTGGTGGGCGCCACGGTGCACATTCGCGAACGGGCCAAGACGCGCGAGTTGATCGAGCGGAACTACGCGATGTTCCCCATCCTCAAGGAGCGCGCCCGGCAGGCGGGCGGCACGCTCTCGGGCGGCGAGCAGCAGCAGCTCACCATCGCGCGCGGGCTGATGGCGCAGCCCCGGCTGCTCATGGTGGACGAGCCGACGCTGGGACTCGCGCCCGCCATCATCAATACGCTCGTCGACACCTTCCGCGCGCTGAAGTCGTTGGGGCTCACCATCATCGTCGCCGAGCAGAACGCCGAGTTCGCGCTCCGGGTCGCCGACAACGGGACCGTCATTTCCGGCGGCGAAGTGAGCTTCCGCGGCACCGTGGACGCGCTCAGGGATTCGGATCGTCTCAAGCGCGCATACCTGGGCGCCTGAGGGACGCTCACCGCCCCAAGCAGGAGGACCGCGCCATGGGCTTCGTGAAATCGCCTGAGGAGGTGAAGCGCATTGAGGCAGTGATGATGCGGCCGCGCTTCGTCGGTGCCGAGATGCTGATGATCGATTTCCTCACGCGGCCGGAGATCGTGACCGAGGTTCTGCCGCCGGGGCTGGAGCCCGTGGCGGAGCCGCTGGTAACCGCGATGGTGGGCCGCTGGCGTTCTAACTGCGTCGCTGACTTCACCGGTGGCGCGATCTACGTCATGGCCCGCCACGGGAAGATCGAGGCGCCCTACGTGCTCGCGATGTTCATGGATCAGGACCATGCGATCATCTTCGGGCGCGACCTCTTCGGCGAGCCCAAGAAGCAGGCCACGACGCGCCTGCAGCGGCGCGGGGATTTCATGCACGGCTACGTCGAGCGGCTTGGCACGCGGGTGATCGAGATCGAGGCGACGCTGCCGAACGAGCGCGGACCCAGCCGCGAGACGGGCGCCAACTTCAACATCAAGGCGCTGCCGTCGTGTACTGGAGTCGGCCTCGAGGACGATCCGGTCCTCACGCTCGCCGAGTTCGACAACCACCTGACCCAGCGGCGGGAGGGAACGGGCATGCTCGCACTCCGCTCGACCGTCCACGATCCACTGGCCGACATCGAGGTCTGCGAGGTGCGCGGCGCCTCCTACATCGAGGGCGACCTGCTTTCCACCTGCCGCCCGCTCGCGCGGCTCCCGGCAGATGAATTCGTGCCCTACCTCTACGGCCGGCTCGACGACTGGTCCGCGCTCGACACGGAAAACGTCTAGGCCCGCGCGCGAGGGAGACCCGCCATGGACATCGCCACCTTCAAGCGCCACTTCAGCATGCCGCTGGGCGGCCCGATGTATGAGGCCCCACCCTATCCCTTCCGCGGCGTGCAGGACCTCATGATCCGGTACGAGGCCGACAGCGCGGCGGTGATGGAGCTGCTGCCGCCCCATCTGGAGCCGGCGGACGATCCCGCGATCTGCACCGCCTGGGCTCGCTGGGTCCCGTTCTCGGCCTTCGGCCCCTATCACGAGGCCTTCGTCATGGTCGACGTGATGCTGCACGGCACGCGCTACATGTATCAGCCGTCGATCCTGGTGGATAACGACATCCCCCTCGGCGCCGGCCGCGAAATCTGGGGCTATGCCAAGAAGATCGCCGTGATCGAGCACAACTGGGGCGGCGACGTGATGCCCTACATGGAACAGCTCCTGCTCACGGTGGAGCGGCCGCGCGGGCAGCGCCTGATGACCGCCTCGATGGTGTGCGACCGCAAGGCCTCGCCCGACGAGCTTGCCGAATCGCCGGTGCTCTCCTACCGGCACATCCCAAGCGCGGAGACGGCCGCGCGGCCAAGCGTCTCGGAGCTGGTGCGCCTCGATGTCACCGGCGCGCTGCGCAAGAGCGCCGATGGCAGCCCCGAGCTCTACGCGGGCCGCGCCGCGCTCACACTCGCGAGCACCGCCGCCGACTCATGGCATCAACTGGCGCCCGTGCGCATCCTGGGCGGCTTCTTCGCCGTCGTCGACTTCGACCTGAACTTCGGCCGCGTGGTTCACGACTACCTCAAGGACCCCGCGGTCTGGGGCTGAACATCTCCCGCCGGCTCGATGGGGCAACGCGTCTCTTCGAGCTGGAGCATCGCCAGCATCCGGCCGAAGCCGATGTACTGGCCGATCATCATCATGAGTTCGAGGGTCTCGGCCTGCGAGAAGTGCTGACGTAACACGCGCATCGCCCCGTCGTCGAAGCCATGGTGGTCGAGCGCCATCTGCTCCGCGAGCGCGAGCGCAGCCCGCTCCCGCGCTGAAAACTCCATGTCGGCCGGGTCGTCGACTCCGACCGCAGCCTCCCGCTCGCTCACATCGCTCGGCGCGAGACGCGCCGCCTTGCAGGTCTTGCAGCCGTTGAGGGTGGCGATACGCAGCCGCACCAACTCCTTGATGCGGCTATCGAGAAGGCTTCCCGGCTCACTCGCGTGGAAGGGATAGTAGAAGGCGAGATAGCGCTCCAGGATATCCGGATGCGCCGCGAAGGCGCGCGCGCAATGGCGCGTCGACCAGTCCTCCGCATCAGCACCGTCGTGCATGGTCTTGAGGAAGGGCGGCAGGTCTTGCGGATCGGCGAGGGGCACTCTGGACATGCGCGGCGGTCCTCTGGCGGGTGTGCTCGCGACACTATTGCACGGGTTGGCGACAGCACTTCTAAGATTTGCCCGTCGGGGCACCGGTGTCCGGACAGGCCTGATGCAATGTCGAGGACCGGCGTTTTGTTCGGCACGGGGACTTGCCGCCGATCATCACTGTAACCTATTGAAAAAGATAGATTCTAGGGGGTCAGGATTCAGCGCTTAACAACAGTTCAATTCTTCCCGGCGGCACAGGTACCCCCGTCGGACGCGACAAGGCGCCCGGCCGCGCTTCCCGCCATAGGCTCACCTCGCCTATAATCAACCCTGCAGCGAGACTGCGGGGGTAGTCATGCAGATCGCCATCACGGGCCGGCACGTCAGCGTCAACGAAAGCTTTCGGGACCAGGTTACGCAGCGCCTCGAGTCGTCGGCGGGGAAGTTCTTTTCCACCGCGATCGATGCGCAGGCGGTGTTCGCCAAGGTGGCGCAGATGATCGAGACCGACCTTATGATCCATGTCGGCCACGGCATCAGGTTCCAGAGTCACGCGTCGGCCGCCGACATGACGGCGAGCTTCAGCATCGCCGCCGAGCGGTTGGAGAAGCGCATGCGCCGGCACAAGCGCAAGCTTCGTGACCATCACAAGACCCCGCGCAGCGGTAGAGCCGCAGACGTGGGCGAGCCTTCGCCACAGCCGGCCGACTGAGCGGCTTTGCGGCCGGGTGCGGGCCGCCACCAACTTCAAGCAAGCGCTGCCTCCAACGGCAATCGACAGAGCGGCCGGGAAATGGAGATCGCGGACCTCTTGTCATTGAGCGGCGTCCTGGACGACGTGAGGGCGGCCAGCAAGAAGCAGGCGCTGCAAGAGCTCTCCGCCGTCGCCGCGGCGCAGACGGCGCAGGAAGAACGCACCGTCCTTGACTTGCTGCTCGCGCGCGAGCGGCTGGGCTCGACCGGGGTCGGTGCCGGGGTTGCAATCCCGCATGGCAGACTCACCAGCCTCACGCGGCTCTCGGCGGTGTTCGCCCGCCTGCGGGAGCCCATTGAGTTCGACGCGGTGGACGGGAAGCCGGTGGACCTCATCTTCCTGCTGCTCGCGCCGGACTCTGCCGGATCGGATCATCTGAAGGCGCTGGCGCTGGTCTCGCGCCTGCTGCGGGACCACCGCGTGTGCGCGCGCCTGCGCGGCGCCGACAACGCGGAGGCGCTCTATGCGGTCCTCACCGGTGCGGCCGGCACGTCGCGGGCGTGAGCGCCCGGCCGATTGACAGCCGCCCCGCCGGGCCGCACGGTCGCGCCATGGTTCTGATTCACGCCAGCTGCGTCGCCCTGGAGGGCAAGGGCGTGCTGCTGCGGGGCGCCCCCGGCGCCGGCAAGTCCGACCTCGCGCTGCGCCTGATCGAAGGCGGCGCGGCGCTCGTCGCGGACGATCAGGTCGCACTGACGAGCAGCGGCGAGTTGCTGCTCGCGGCGCCGCCAGTGCGCATTGCGGGGCTGCTCGAAGTGCGTGGGATCGGTATCGTCTCGATGGATTTCGTGACGCAGTGTCCGGTCCATCTCGTGGTCGATCTGGCCCAACCCGACATGGTAGAGCGTATGCCGGAGGCCGCGACCGTCGACCTTTGCGGCTATCGAATCGCGCACGCAATGCTTGCGCCGTTCGAGGCCTCGGCGCCGGTGAAGGTCAGGCTCGCGCTTTCGCGCGCCCTTGCCGGGCAGGGCGCGCAGGCCACCCGCTCGGCCGGACGATGAGCGCAGATCCCTCTGGCAGCCGTGCTCTCGTGCTAGTGACCGGAATGTCCGGTGCCGGCAAGTCGACCGCGCTCAAGATCCTGGAGGACCTCGGCTACGAGGCGATCGACAACCTGCCCCTCTCGCTGCTCTCGGAGCTGGTCCAGGCGCGGGGCGAGAACGGGCGGCCGGGCCCGCTCGCGCTCGGCATCGATTCGCGGACGCGGGGGTTCGATCCCGGCGACATCGAGCGCTATCTCGAGCCGCTGCTTGGCGAAGGCGAACGTGGTGAGATCGCGCTGCTCTTTCTCGACTGCGAGACCGAGGTGCTGCGCCGGCGCTTCAGTGAGACTCGCCGCCCACACCCGCTGGCGCACGACGAACCTGTCGACGAGGGAATTCGGCGTGAGCGCGCGCTGCTCGGCTGGGTCCGAGACCGGGCGGACCTCACCGTCAACACCAGCCGGCTTTCCGTCCGCGATCTGCGCAGCATCATCGCCGCGCGCTTCGGGCCGGAAGCCGGGCGGGCGCCCGCGATCTTCGTGCTCTCCTTTGCCTACAGCCGCGGTGTACCGCCGGAGGCCGACTTCGTGTTCGATGTCCGTTTTCTCTCCAACCCGCACCATGTGCCGACACTCCGGCCGCTCACCGGGCGAGAGCCCGAGGTCGCGCGCCACGTACTGGACGACCCGGCCTATGGCCCGTTCTTCGAGGGCATGGTCGCGATGCTCAGGCCGCTGCTACCGGCCTTCGAGCGGGACGGGCGCTCCTACCTCACAATCGCGCTTGGATGCACGGGCGGGCGGCACCGCTCCGTCGCCGTGGCCGGGCGCCTGGCCGAGGCGTTGGGCGGCGAGCGCTGGCAAGTCACGGTGCGCCATCGCGACCTCGACACCGAGCCTGCGGCACCCGCGATGCAGGCGAACGGATGAGCCGATGATCGGCATCGTTCTGGTCACGCACGGACGGCTCGCCGAGGAGTTCGTCGCGGCGACCGAGCACGTCGTCGGGCCGCAATCCCGCACGCGCGCCATTTGCATCGGCCCCGACGACGACATGGAGCAGCGCCGCCAGGACATTCTCGACGCCATCGGTGCCACCGAAGAGGGCGACGGTGTGATCGTGCTTACCGACATGTTCGGCGGGACACCCTCGAACCTCGCCATCTCGGTCATGGAGGGCGCGAACGTCGAGGTCATCGCCGGCGTGAACCTGCCGATGCTGATCAAGCTCGCGAGTGTGCGTTCGGGCAGCGACCTGCGGAGCGCCGTGGCCGCCGCGCAGGAGGCCGGACGCACCTATATCCATGTCGCAGGCCGGCTGCTCGAGGATGACGAGACATGAAAGAGGCGTCGACCTCGCCCGGCGAGGGGAGCTACCGCCGCACATGCCTGATCGCCAACCGGCGCGGGCTGCACGCGCGGGCCGCCGCCAACTTCGTCAAGACCGCCTCGCAGTTCGAGGCCAGCGTCGCCGTCTCCTGCAACGGTACACGAGTCTCGGGCCAGTCGATCCTGGGGCTGATGATGCTCGCAGCAGGGCCCGGCACCGAGATCGAGATCGAGACCGCGGGCAGGGATGCTCCGGCGGCGCTGGCAGCATTGGCAACGCTCGTGGACGGCGGCTTCGATGAAGACTGAAGAAAGCGCCGTCCCGTGCGCTCAGGTCGTTGAACTGACGAAGCGGCCCGAGCGGCACTTCAGCGGCCTTGGCGTGTCCGCCGGCATCGCGGTGGGGCCCGCGCACGTGGTTGAGCGCGGCCTCATCGACGTGCCCGAGTACCGCATCGAAGACGACGCGGTGGAAGCCGAGATCGCGCGCTTTCACGACGCCGTTGCGCTTTCGGCATCGCAGATCCGTCAACTGCAGGTCCAGGCCGAGGCGCTGCCTGAGGAGGTGGCAGGTCAGCTCCGCCACCTGCTCGATGCGCACCTCCTGATGCTCTCGGGCTCCCGGCTCGTGCGCGGCGTCGAGATGCGCATCCGGGATGCGCGCATCAACGCCGAGGCGGCGGTGCAGGTGCAGCTCTCGGAGATCGCGCAGGCCTTCGCCGGGATGGAGGATTCCTACCTCGCCGGCAAGATCGACGACGTGCGCGAGGCCAGCGGGCGCCTGGTGCGCAACCTGACCCGCGCCGGCTACCAGGCGTTCTCCGGCGTGGCCTCCGGCACCATCGTCATCGCCGAGGAGATCACGCCGGCCGATACCGCGCTCATGGACCCGGCGCGCATCGGCGGCTTCGCTGCCGCGCACGGCGGGGCCGAGGGGCACACCGCGATCATGGCGCGCTCGCTCGGCCTGCCGGCGGTGCTTGGCGTGGCCGGCCTCGCGGGCGCCGTGCGCTCGGGCGACGTGGTGGCGGTGGACGGCGTGCGTGGCGGGCTGGTGGTTAACCCCGGCGAGGCGACGATCGCGCGGCTCGAGCGCAGGCGGCGGGCACTCGAGCGCCGCGAGCGTCAGCTCGCCCGGCTGCGCCAGGTCGCCGCGGTTTCGCAAGACGGCGAGCGCGTGACGCTCCAGTGCAACATCGAGCTGCCCAACGAACTGGCGCAAGCCCAGGAGGCCGGCGCGGAGGGCATCGGGCTTCTGCGCAGCGAGTTCATGTACATGAACCGCGACCAGCCACCGAGCCAGGACGAGCAGTACGTCGCGCTGAAGGACATCGTCGACGGCATGGAGGGGGCGCCGGTGACGGTACGGACCCTCGACGTGGGCTCGGACAAGCTCGCCTACTCGCTCGGCGCGCACATCACGCCGAGCGTCAATCCGGCGCTTGGGCTCCGAGCGGTGCGGCTATCGCTCAAGACGCCGGCGCTGCTGGAGGCGCAGATCGCGGCCATCCTCCGCGCCGGCGCCCACGGGCCGGTGCGCATCCTGGTGCCGATGATCACCTCGGTCGACGAGATCAGGGCCGTGCGCAAGGCCGTGGACAAGATGGTGCGCCGGCTGACCCGCGCGCGGGTGCCGATCGCCGATGCGCCGCCGCTCGGCATCATGATCGAGACGCCGGGTGCGGCACTCGCGGCCGATGCGCTGGCCGGCGCCTGCGATTTCTTCTCCCTCGGCACCAACGACCTCACCATGTACACGCTGGCGATCGACCGCGGCGACGACCAGGTGGCTCACCTCTACGATCCCCTCCATCCCGCGGTTCTCCGGCTCATCCGTTTCGCCACCGACGCGGCCCGGCGTGCCGGCATTCCGGTCAATCTCTGCGGCGAGCTTGCGGGCAATCCGCGCTTCACCGCGATGCTCGTGGGCTTCGGCCTGCGCGATCTCTCCATGGCGCCGCCCAACGTGCCGCGCGTGAAGCAGCGCATCCTCGGCCTCGACGCCTCGGCCGCGGCGCACCACGCGGAGGAGCTGCTGAGCCAGTCCGAGGCGGGCCGGATCGCGAAGCTGATCGACGATTTCTCGAATGGAAAGTAGTGCCGAGCCCGGGCAGAGGCGGCGCCGGTTGTGAGCCCCCGGCGGCGATGCTAAAAGCCGCGCCGGCAGCGGATCGGATGTCGCGCGCCGAAGCGTAAGGGTACTCAGGGAACAGCGCGATGCAGAACGGCGCCGATTACAAGGTGAAGGACCTCTCGCTGGCCGAGTGGGGCCGCAAGGAGATCGCCATCGCCGAGACCGAGATGCCGGGGCTGATGGCGCTCCGCGCCGAGTTCGGCGAGGCCCAGGTGCTGGCCGGCGCGCGCATCGCCGGCTGCCTGCACATGACGATCCAGACCGCCGTCCTGATCGAGACGCTGCGGTCGCTCGGCGCGGAGGTGCGCTGGAGCTCGTGCAACATCTTCTCGACCCAGGACCACGCGGCTTCTGCCATGGCCGACGCCGGCGTCCCCGTCTTCGCCTGGAAGGGCGAGACCGAGGAGGAGTACGAGTGGTGCATCGAGCGCACCATCGAGGGCCCCGACGGCTGGCGCCCCAACATGATCCTGGATGATGGGGGCGACCTCACCAAGATCATGCACGACGCGCACCCCGCGCTCATGGCGGACATCAGGGGCATCTCGGAGGAGACCACCACCGGCGTGCTACGGCTCTACGAGATGGAGCAGAGTGGCAGCCTGGGCGCGCCCGCCATCAACGTGAACGATTCGGTGACGAAGTCGAAGTT
>JAJDVB010000153.1 GCA_022826345.1 Alphaproteobacteria bacterium | reverse complement strand
CGTGTTCTCGATGACGGTGTGGTAGACCTGCGCCTCGATGTAGCGCGTCACGAGCCCCTCGATGAGTTCCCGGGCGTCCGGTTCGTAGAGATAGTCCCAGCGGTGCTGCATGGCGGCGTCGTCGCTCGCGTCGAGCGGCAGGAGCTGCCGGATGGTCGGGCGCTGGGTCATGGTGTTGACGAAGTCGTTCGAGATGATGTCGAGGCGGTCGATGCGGCCGTCCGAGTAGGAGTCGAGCATCACCTTCACGCCGCCGATCAGGTCCTCGAGCACGGGCTGCTCGCCCACCTCGTTGAGGGCCGCGACCACGTTGCCGCCGAAGGCTCGGAAGAAGGCCGCGGCCTTGTTGCCGACGAGCATGAGGTCGATCTCGACGCCCTTGCCGTTCCACTCCGCCATGGTCCGGACGAGTTCGCGGAACATGTTGGAGTTCAGGCCGCCGCAGAGGCCCTTGTCCGTGGAGACCACGATGTAGCCGAGGCGCGTGACCTCGCGCTCCGTCATGTAGACGTGCTTGTACTCGGGGTTCGAGTTCGCGAGGTGGCCGATCACCTGGCGGATGCGCCTGGTGTAGGGGCGCCCTTCGTTCATGCGCTCCTGGGTGCGGCGCATCTTGCTCGCCGCGACGAGCTGCATGGCGCTCGTGATCTTCTGCGTGTTCTCCACGCTGCCGATCTTCTTGAGGATTTCCCTGCCGACTGCCATCTATCTGTTCTGCGTCTGTAGGGGACGCCCTTGTGGCGTCCCGTCTAGGAGTAACTGTGCGTGGACTTGAACTGGTCGAGGGTCTCCTTCATGAAGGCCTCGATGTCGTCGTCGTAGGCGCCGGACTCGGTGATCTGCGCCATCCACTCGCTGTGCTCGGAGTTCATGTAGGCGAGCAGGTCGCGCTCGAAGTCGAGCACGCGCTCCACCGGAACGTCCTCGAGATACCCCTCGTTCGCCGCGTAGAGCGAGACGCCCATCTCGGCGACGGTCATCGGCGCGTACTGGGGCTGCTTCATCAACTCCTCGACGCGGGCGCCGTGTTCGAGCTGGCGTCGGGTCGCTTCGTCGAGGTCCGAGGCGAACTGCGAGAAGGCCGCGAGTTCGCGGTACTGGGCGAGGGCCATCTTCACGCCGCCCGAGATCTTCTTCATGAACGGCACCTGCGCGGAGCCGCCCACCCGGGAGACGGAGATGCCCGGGCTCATGGCCGGGCGGATGCCGGAGTTGAAACGGTCGGTCTCGAGGAAGATCTGCCCGTCGGTGATGGAGATCACGTTCGTGGGCACGAAGGCGGAAACGTCGCCGGCCTGGGTCTCGATGATCGGGAGCGCGGTGAGCGAGCCGGTCTGGCCCTTCACTTCGCCGTTCGTGACCTGTTCCACGTACTCGGCGTTCACCCGCGCGGCGCGCTCGAGGAGCCGCGAGTGCAGGTAGAAGACGTCGCCCGGGTAGGCTTCGCGGCCCGGCGGGCGGCGCAGCAGGAGGGAGATCTGGCGGTAGGCCCAGGCCTGCTTGGTGAGGTCGTCGTAGATGACCAGCGCGTCCTGGCCGGTGTCGCGGAAGTACTCGCCGATCGTGCAGCCGGAGTACGCGGAGATGTACTGCATCGGCGCCGGGGTGGAGGCGCTCGCGGCGACGACGACGGTGTGGTCCATCGCGCCGCTCTCCTCGAAGGTGCGCACGATGTTGGCGATGGTGGACATCTTCTGGCCGATGGCCACGTAGATGCACTTGATGCCGCTGTCCTTCTGGTTGATCACCGCGTCGACGGCGATGGCGGTCTTGCCGATCTGGCGGTCGCCGATAATCAGCTCGCGCTGGCCGCGGCCGATGGGGACCATCGCGTCGATGCACTTCATGCCCATCTGCACGGGCTGGCTGACGGACTGGCGGGCGATGACGCCGGGGGCGACCTTCTCGATGGGTTCGGTGCGGACCGCGTCGATGGGGCCCTTGCCGTCGAGGGGGTTGCCGAGGGAGTCGACCACGCGGCCGAGGAGGCCCGGGCCGACCGGCACTTCGAGGATGCGCTCGGTGCAGCGCGCCGTCATGCCTTCGGAGAGACCCTCGTAGTCGCCGAGGACCACGACGCCGACGGAGTCGCGCTCGAGGTTGAGCGCCATGCCGTAGATGCCGCCCGGGAACTCGATCATCTCGCCGTAGCGCGCCGCGGCCAGGCCGTGGATGCGCACGATGCCGTCCGAAACGCTGACGATGGAGCCCTCGTTCCGGGGCTGCGACGCGATGTCGAGGCTCTCGATCCGGTCCTTGATGAGGTCGCTGATTTCGGAGGGGTTGAGTTGCTGCATTCGTCTTTCCTCGATTCGGTTCGGCGCGCGGCTACGTCCGGGTCAGGGACTCCGCGAGCTTGTCGAGCTTGCCGCGTACGGATCCGTCGACCACGGTGTCGGCGGCGCGCACGACGGCGCCGCCGATGAGTTCCGCGTCGACCACGGTGGAGAGCTGGATGTCGCGCTCGTAGCGGCGCTTGAGCGCGTCGGTGAAGCGGTCGAGTTCGGCGTCCGAGAGCGGCACGGCGCTCGCGATCTCGACGTCGAGCACGCGCTCGGCCTCCGCCTTCAGGGCCTCGAACTGCGTGCCGATCTCGGGCAGGAGGGTGAGGCGCTTGTTCGCCGCCAGGGTGTGCAGGAAGCGGCGGCCGGCGTCGTCGAGCTCGTCGCGCACCACGTCGATGAGGCCGTGGGCCTTCTGCTGGTCCGTGACCGCCGGCGATTCGATGAGCGCCTGCACGGCCGGTTCCGCGACCGCCGCCGAGGCGACGGTGAGCATGCGCGACCAACGGTCGAGCGTCTCCCGTGCGCTCGCGATGTCGAACACCGCGTTGGCGTAGGGGCGGGCGAGGGTGGCGAGTTCGGCCATGGGTGCGTGTCTCTAGAGCCTCACAGCTCCGCGGCGAGCCGGTTCAGGAGTTCGCCGTGGCGGTCGCGGTCGATGTCCGCTTCCAGGATGCGCTCGGCGCCCTGGACGGCAAGGGTCGCGACTTCGCCGCGCAGCGATTCACGCGCGCGGTTGAACTCCTGCTCGATCTCCGCGTTGGCCGCTTCCTTCAGCCGGTCGCCCTCGTCGCGGGCGTCCTGGCGGGCCTGCTCGAGCATCTGCGCCGCCTGGCTGCGGGCCTGGTCGACGATGCGCTGGGCTTCGGCCTGCGCTTCCTTCAGGCGGTCGGCCACTTCTTCGCGCGCGCTCTCGCGGCTGCGTTCGGCCTCCTCGCCGGCGGCGAGGCCCTCGGCGATGGTCTTCTGGCGCTCCCGCATCGCTTCGATCAGGAACGGCCAGATGAGCTTGTAGCAGAACCACACGAACACGATGAACGTGACCGTCTGGCCCAGGAGCGTCATGTTGATGTCCATCGGTTACCTCTCTTCTCTCCCCCAGAGGGGAAGCGCGTCAGCCGCCGACGGCGAAGATGACGTACAGGCCGATGCCGACCGCGATCATGGGCACGGCGTCGACCAGGCCCAGCACGATGAAGAGCTGCGTGCGGAGCATCGGCAGGAGTTCCGGCTGGCGCGCGACGCCTTCCAGGAACTTGCCCCCGAGGACGCCCACGCCCACGGCGGCGCCGACGGCGCCGAGGCCCATCATCAGGCCACCGGCCACATACAAGAGAACTGCTAGTTCCACGGTTCGTTCACTCCTTTGCTTAGTGCTCTTCTTCCACGTCGTACGCCTGGGCCAGGTAGACCACGGTGAGCACGGCGAAGATGAAGGCCTGGAGAATGATGATCAGCACATGGAACACCGCCCAGGCCCATTGCAGTATTCCGCCGAAGATTCCGATGGCCCAGCCCGCGTACATCAGGGCGATCAGGATGAAGATCATCTCGCCCGCGTAGAGGTTGCCGAAGAGCCGGAGGCCCAGCGACAGCGGCTTGGCGAGGAGGGTGACCGATTCCAGGATGAAGTTGACCGGGGCGAGCACCTTGGGGAAGGGGTGGAAGGCGAGTTCCCCGAGGAAGCCGCCGGCGCCCTTCTGCCGGATGCTGTAGAAGAGGATGAGGGCGAAGACGGCGAGCGCCATGCCCATGGTGACGTTCGGGTCCGTCGTCGGGACGATCTTCATGTAGGGCACGCCGAGGGCCATGGCGAGTTCGGGGATCCAATCCACCGGCACCAGGTCCATCAGGTTCATCAGGAAGACCCACACGAAGATGGTGAGGGCAAGCGGCGCGATGATGGCGTTGCTGTGGGTGAAGATGGATCTGCAGGTGTCGTCGATGAACTCGACGAGCATCTCCACGGCGTTCTGGAGGGCCCCGGGAACGCCGGCCGTCGCGTGCTTGGCGGCCTTGCGGAAGATCAGGCAGAAGAGCACGCCGAGGCCGATCGACCAGCCCATGGAATCGACGTTGATGGAGAGGAAGCCCATGGACGCGCCGTCCGCGCAGGGGGCGAACTGCCACGCGCCGTCGGAGCACTGACCGTAGGTGAGGTTGGTCAGGTGGTGCTGGATGTACTCGGCTGAGCTTTCGGCCATTGGCTGTTGTGCCCGTTCTCTGTTCGCGTCGTTCGTGTCATCCATCGCGGGACGCCACGAGGGCGTCCCCTACAGGCCCCGCGTCACGAGCGGGGCTACGGCCTGTGCCAGCAGTGCTGCCGTCAGGGCTCCGAAGAACCCCAGGGGCTCGACCGGGACGAACCGGAAGACCGCGACCAGGAGGAGCGCGGTCAACGCCCACTTCCCGATGCCGCGGCCGAGCAGCCTGCGCGCCTCGGTCAGCCGCTCGGCGTCTCCGTCCGGAATCGCCCGCCGCACGGCGCCCAGCGCGAAGTACGCGTTCGGCAATACGACCGTGAGTCCCCCGAGCACCGCCGACCTCGCCTGCGCCGTTCCCACAAGCCACATCGGCAGCGCGACCGCCGCGACCACGATGACCTGCAAGCCCACGATTCGGTAAGGCTCCGGCACGGCCACGCTCGTACGCGAAGGGGAGGGTGCGCGAGGCGCGCGCATTATACGGAGGCGGGGTGGGGAATTGTAGTGGCGGGGGGTTGTGGGCGGCCGCCTCTTCGTCCCTCAGAAACCGTCGGGTGGAGGACGCCGCCAGCGCAACATCAGGGGTCCAAGGCTATCGGGCTTGCGGACCGCCCCCCGTCAGCGTGTGGCAACTGGCGCACAGCGACAGGAATTCGCCATACAGACCACTGCGAAGTTCCGAGGACGCTGCCAGGCCGCCCTGCTCACCCATTCCACGCGCACGGCCGAGCAGGTCACTCATCTGCGATTCGTTTTCCGCGGAAGTCGCGCCTTCCGCGCTAGCGCCGGCGAAGTCGGAGATGTCCAGATGAATCTCCGAG
>JAJDVB010000204.1 GCA_022826345.1 Alphaproteobacteria bacterium | reverse complement strand
ATGGCGCGGGCGGACTCGTAGAAGTGCCGGCTGTTCTCGGGCGCGCCCGGACGCGGCGGGGTCAGCAGGGCGTCGAGCAGCACGTTGATGTCGCGCACGGCGAGGCCCTCGTCCTCGCGGATGAACGAGAGCGGGTTGTAGGTGAAGCTGCCGACGTCCGGCACCAGGCATCCCCCGAAATCCTCCCTGTGCTTCCTGACCACGCCGAAGGGGTCGATCAGCACGGTCCGCCGGCCCATGTCGCGGCGGCGGCGCGCGGCGATGCAGTACAGCTCGCCGCGCGGATCGATGGTGACGGTGGAGCCGTCGAAGCCCCGGCCCTCGGGCGAGAGCAGGTTCAGCGCGATGAGGGCGCCCTTCCCGGCGCGGGGCGGCGCGACGGTGATGGCCGAGCCCTCGAGGGACCAGCCGATCAGCGGCGCGTTCCTCCGCTCGCCCCACTGGCCGAGCAGGATGCCCCGGCGCTTCGCCAGCTTGCGCATGGAGCGCCGGTCCAGCAGCGCGGCCCTGCCGTGGAGGTCGGACTTCGCGCGCCGGCGGCGCTCGCCGCCGCCGGCCTGCTTGACCAGATGGAAAGCCGCCCCGCACCAGAGCAGGGCCAGCACCGGGACGGCCGCGATCGGGAGCACCAGCATGACCAGCCCGGACCCTTCCAGCCCAAGCAGCCAGTCCAGGGCGCCGGGCCACTGGACCTCACTGAGCGGGCGCACGATGCCGGTCCAGAACGACGCGATGGAGACCGAGAGGCCTGCGCTGTAGAGCCCGAAGCGGATCCAGCCTCCGGAGCGCTCCCGGCCGGTCGCGTAGTAGGCCGCGAGCGCCGCCGCGGCCGCGAGCGCGAGAGCGGCGGCGGCGAGGTCGTCCGGCCGGTAGCCGGTGGTGAGCCAGATCGCCCAGCCTCCGCCTGCGGCGAGCAGGAGGGCGCAGATGGACAGCTCGAAGGTTCTCATTTAGTTCATCTCCCCTTAATCGAGAACGGCGCCTGCATGAAGCGCCCGACGCAGGATGGGCGCGGCGGAAGGGACACAGCCCCCGGACTTGGCCTCCTGCGGCGCAGATTGCGCTGCGAAACCGCGGAAAAGGCCCGCAAACAGCGCGTTCGTTTCACCGAATGTCGCCCTCTTTAACATCCCCGCCAGAGCTCCTTCCGGTCGTCGAAGACACGCAAGAGAACGCGCGAGAAGCGGGCTGTCAACTGGTATAGGTCGCTGATTTCATACAGTTATTACAACGTCTGCGTACTCCTGCGTACTCCTGACGTCTCATGACAACTCCTTTAGGCAATTCGCTACATAAAAAAATTTTTCTCCGGTGGCGATTTTCCGGCCGTCGCGGGCGCATTCGTCCTCCGACTCGGCGGCGATGGGGCGCCCGACCGCCGCGATGCGGCCGTCGAGTTCGCTCCGCAGGTCGCGCCCGCGATTGCAGCAGGAGATGCAGGACGGCCCGCCGCCCCTCGCCCGGTAGCGCTCCCTCAAGGGTGCGCGGGCTCGATCGACCCCGGATGCGCCGCCGCCTTCTCCGTGGCCGGATAGTCGCAGTCCGTCTCGCCCATGCCGGTGCCGTCCTCTGCCCGCGACAGTCGCGGCGCATTGGAGTGGCGCTTGTAAGGCTCGGGATCTGGACGAATTTGCGATTCGCGAGTTCGTCCACTGACGAACCAAGAACATCGGCAGGCACACGCTGCCGCGCAGTTGCCATGATCCGTACCCACGGGGCGGTTCGCCCCGAGCATCCCTTGTCACTCGCCCGCGCCTGAGCGAGGAGACCAGGCCGGGGTCGCCGGACACTTCGGCATCGAAGCGCCGCCTGGTGAGGCCGGAGCGCTTCGGATGGGCCAGGATCAAGTCACGGATGGAGCGATCGAGAGTATCCATGCGGGCGAACGTAGACAGAACATTCGCAATTGAAAGTCGCCTCGGTTCGGGCGAATCCTGCACCCTCGGCACACGCGCATAGAGACGACATTTGAACGTCGACTCGACACCTTCCCGTTTCTCGCGTTCCTCCGGCACGAACCCGGAAAGGACGCGAGCCCGGCAAGTCCAGAATCTCTCCTTCGGTCTCGGTGCCGCTACTGCCTGAACGACGAGCCCCGGCGCGTGTTGGCGATCACGTATGGGCGCGGCTATTCGATCGTTTGCGGCGCACCGCCCCGCGTTGCCCGTCGCGCCGGTCTTCCGGCATTTTCATGTGGTGCAACCCTCGCCATCTCGGCCAGGCCCACCACCCTGACACGCGATGTCCGGGCCAACTCCTGAGCATCCCCGATAGCCACGCGGCAACGCCCCGGCTTGCCCGTTGTCGGCACGGCGCCGACGAGAGCCGGCGCATGGCCGGTAGCGGGGCGGCCGGGCGGCGCCGAGGAGAGAGCCCGGCCGTCGGCATCACAGACGAAGGGGAGGCACGCCATGCGGATTCGCAGGCCGTCACGTCGCAACTCGCACACGTTTCTGGTGCACGTATTCGGGCGCGGGCTCGACGGGGACCGCTACGTGGTCGAGAGGTTCCGCTCCCGGCCCGACGGCCGGATTGACCCGGTCGAGGCCGAGCAGCCGACGACGAAGAAGGGCGGGCGCCGGCCGCGCCGCACGGTGGTCAGCGCAGGCGCGGTCAAGAAGATGCAGCCCGAGCGCGACGAGATCATCATCTGCACGGCCCTCGACCTGAAGTCATCCGGCGTGCAGTTGTGGGGAACCTCGGCCAGCGGAATTGCGGCCATGCGATACGCGCGGTGAGCGGAGGCGGCGGTCATGCCTCGCACGGACTCCGCGAAGGAGCGGGCCAGCGCCCGCCTTCGCCGGCAGCACGCCGAGCGCGCCGCAAGCGGTTTGTGCACCAGATGCGGAAGGCTTCCCCCCGAACCCGGCCTCAAGATGTGCCGGGATTGCGGCGACAAGCGCCGTGCCGCCGACCGCGACCGGCGCGCCAGGGCCAGGGCCGAGGGAAAGCAATACGGCGGCCGGGATTCCGATCTCTGTCGTCGCGCCGACCGCGCCCGGGACAGGCGGCGCCGGCGGGCGTGGCGCGACGCGGGGCTCTGCTCAAATTGCGGCCGCAACCCTCCCGAGGACGGCCGCTCGGTCTGCGAGCCCTGCCGCGAGGCAAGGCGCGCGATCGATCGCCGGCGCTATGCCGCCCGCCGCGCAGCCGGTGCTTGTGTCCGCTGCTCCGAGCCGGCAGTCGACGGATCGTCGCGCTGCGCCCGGCACGCCGCGCTGGAAGCGGAGCGCGTCTCGCCCGAGCGCAAGAAAGCCGTCGATCGCAAACGGTATGCCAGGCGCAGGGCGCAGAGGAAATGCGTGGATTGCTCGATATCCGTTGCCGGCACTGCGCGTTGCCCCGACTGCGCCCGGCGGTCCAATACCCGCGTGCCTGCGTATCACGGTGCGCCGGCCGGGCCGCCCTTCTACAGCGTGATCGAGCTGGATACCCGGGAGGATCACGGCACCTACGAGACCGAAGCCGAAGTCGCTGCCTGCCTCGCCTTCGCGGGGCTGCGTCCCGACCAGGTGGAAATCCGCTCCAACGTGCCGCTCCTGGCGCTCACGCTGACGGCGTTGCCACAGGAATGCCGCCGGTGAGAGGGGACGCACCCAGGCCAGAAGCGCAGGGACGCGCGGGAGCCGGACAGGATCTCCGGCGCCCGCGCGCCCAACAGGGAGACGCAGATGAGCGTAGCGAGGCTACATCGCGATCGCCGCGCTCCGCAAGGCCCTTGCCGGCCGGTCTATGACCGTGCCCGCTCCACGATGATTCTGCCGCGTCCGCGCCTGATGCGGTAGCCGCCGCGCGGGATCGCCAGCGTGCCCTGCTGAACCATAGGCCATAGCGCGTCCACGATCAGCGCGGCGTTCGCGTCCGCCCTGGTCTCGGCAGAGCCCTGCGACGCCAGCCACTCGGCGAAGGCGCGCTCGCCGATTTCGTCCCCCACCGACTTCTTCAACGCGCGAAGCTTGCGCCGCTGCCCGGCAGTCAACGCGCTCTCGTCGATCCCGTCCGCTGATGTCCGGTCCACAGTCCCGTCTCCCCTCTGCCGACTCGAAGCTCGGCACAATTATAGTGCCCCCGGACCCGGTCCACCTTTGTGCCGTGGTATCTTCCTTGCGCCCGATTGCAACGAAGGTGACGCAGCGCGTTCGGGATGGCTAGAACAGCTGGCAGATCCGAATGGCGCTGACAGAAAAGACGTCGCCAGGCAAACGGGCTATATCGCTCGGACGCAAAGGATCGCTGAGCATGTCGGGCCTGGGATAGTCGATCGGCATGGGAGTAACCGATGGCCTCAACCAAGGTGCAAACACCCCCGGGAGCGCTCCAGACGGAGCGTCTGAGTAACGGCAACCGGAAGCACAAACGACTTTTATTCAGCATACCGTAGTAGCTCTGTGACGGTTGAGTATCCGTGGCACCCGTTTCACGGTCGTCGCTTTCACGCCCGCAACGCCGGCCGTCTACACGGCATCCTCCTGATCGTTGAAGAAGGAGACCGGCATGTGTCCCGCAAGCTTCCGGGGTGGATGTGCGATCCCACCGTGTGCCGGTCGATGACACTGGGCGAGCCGCTGGTGCGAGCGGACGCATTGTGCGAGCTATCCAATGCCTTGGCGGCTCTATTGCCAGTCTGCGCCACCCCATCATCATCGGCCTCCCCCACGAAGGAGGTCGCCGATGAAGCTGCGGACATCACGACCGCGAACCCAACTCCAACTGGGCCTGGAACCGCCGGTGCCGGCGGCGCCGCGGTCGATCGCGCTGGTGCACACTCTTGCCGATCTTCTGCTCGAAGCGCTGGATCGGGATACGGAAGCGGCCAACCGCAAGGAGGCGATCGATGAGCTCGAAGATCACATCTGAGCATCTTGGTCGCGGCGCGGTGGTCTACATCCGCCAGTCCAGTCCGACGCAAGTTCTGGAGAACACCGAGAGCCAGCGGCGGCAGTACGAGCTGGTCGACACGGCGCGCACCGCCGGGTTCGCATCGGTATCTGTCATCGACGACGATCTCGGCCGTTCGGGCTCCGGGTCCTCGGAACGCCCGGGATTCCAGAAGCTCGCCGCCGCGGTGTGCACCGGGTCAATCGGCGCGGTGTTCTGCATCGAGGCTTCCAGGCTCTCCAGGAACGGGCGGGACTGGCATCATCTGATAGACCTGTGCGCCTTGACCGGCGCGCTGGTTATCGACCCGGACGGGGTCTACGATCCGCGTCTGATCAACGATCGGTTGTTGCTCGGATTGAAGGGTACGATGAGCGAATACGAGCTCAGCCTTCTGCGACAGCGTGGTCTGGCTGCCCGAGACGCAAAGGCCGAGCGCGGCGAGCTGCGCTTCACCCTGCCGCCGGGCTATTGCTGGGGTGAGAGCGGACGCATCGAGATCGACCCGGACGAGCGCGTGGCGGGCGCGATCCGACTGGTGTTCGAGAAGTTCCAGGAACTCGGCAGCTGCCGCCAAGTGTATCTGTCACTGCACGATTCCGAGCTGAGCCTGCCGGTAGTGCGGCGTAACGCTGGCGTCCGCCAGATTGAGTGGCGGCCGGCCGCCTACCACACCGTGCACCAGATCCTGAAGAACCCGATATATGCCGGGATGTACGCCTTCGGAAAGCGCAGCACGCGTACGCGGATCGTCGACGGCCGTGCGCGAAAGACCACCGGCCATCGCCGCGCGATGGCCGACTGGGGCGTGCGGCTGCACAACAACCACGAGGGCTACATCACCTGGGAGCGTTTCGAAGAGAACCAGAGGATAATCCTTGAGAACGCCCACATGCAGAAGCTTACGTCGCGCAAGTCGGGGCGGGGCGGCCGGGCCCTGCTGACCGGTCTGACGCGCTGCGGTCGGTGCGGGCGCATGATGCGGGTGTTCTACCAAGGGCGGTCGCATCGTCCCCATCGCTACCAGTGCCGAGGAAACATACAGCTTCCCGGTTTGTGCATTGGCATCGGTGGCATTCGCATCGACCACGCGGTCTCCACGCGGATTCTCGATGCGGTCTCTCCACATGCGGTGGAGGCGGCGTTGGAGGCGGCCGAACAGGTCGACCGTGCTGCCGCCGATCAGCGGCGCGCGGTGGAACGCGAACTCGAAGAGGCCCAATACGAGGGGTCGCTGGCGGCACGCCGCTACGAGTTGGTCGATCCCGCCAAGCGGCATGTCGCGCGGGAACTGGAGGCACGTTGGAACGCTGCGCTGGAGCGCATCGAGCAAATCGAGCGACGCCTTGTTGGACTGGACGCGGAGTGGGCGTCTCGTCCTCGAATTGATCGGGCAGCGCTGTTGGACCTTGCGCAGAATCTTCCTGCGGTGTGGAACGCGCCGACGACGAGCACTGGGACGAAGCAGCGCTTGATTCGCACGGTGATCGAGGAAGTCATCATCGATCTGGACGACGAGGCCAATGAAGCGGTGGTGACGATCCACTGGGTGGGCGGACGCCACAGCGAGACGCGGGTTCCGCGGGCCAGGACCGGCCGCTATCCCGCGGATCGCCGACCCGCCGCAGTCGAAGTGATGCGCAAGCTCGGCGGCCACTGGCCGGACCGCGAGCTAGCGATCACGATGAACCGAATGCGTTGTCGCCCCGAGGACGGAGGGAGCTGGACGACGGTGAGGGTTCGAGAGCTTCGCGAGCGGCTGGGCATAGCCGCCTTCGATCCGGCGACAGCCGGACCCGAGACCATCAGCGCGGACGAGACGGCTCGCCGTCTCGGGATCTCAATCGAGTCGGTACATCGGCTTATCGGTGAGGGAAAGCTGCCGGCAACACAGCTCATGCCGTCGGCTCCGTGGGAGATCCCGGTCGAAGCGCTCGAGAGCGAGGCGGTTCAGATAGGCGTGCGGGAAATCGTGGCCCGCCGTCCCGGAAAAATTAGGCGATTACAAGACGATAAGACCCTCCCCCTGCCGGGAATCTGACAAAGGGGACGCACAATGTCATACGATGGCTGATTCGGGCGCTGGTAGTGAGGTTGGAAGACGGTACGACAATCAGGGTTCCGGAAGGCTTCGAGACTGACTTCAGCTCGATTCCCTGCTGGGCCCGGCCCTTCCTCCACTGGTCCAGGGTGGATATCGCCGGGGTCGTGCACGACTTCCTGTACTGGTGTTCTCAACCGAACATCGACAGGAAACGCGCTGACGCCATCTGGCGGGAGATGGCGGGCGCCGGAGAACGCCGCGCGAACTGGTTGCAGCGCTGGCTTGGGTGGGTCGGGCTACGGTTGTGCGGCTGGAGGGCTCACAACAAGGCGCGTATCGCCCGAGGAGGCGGACGCGGGCGCAAGTGCTGTTAAGGCGACATACCGATGTGGGAAGCGACGGTGGAAACTCGAAAAGAATCGCGAGCATGAGAGGCAAATTAGTGTGGGGCAAGGTGTAGGATAAAGAGACAGGGTCCGCCGCGCCGGCCATCCCCACCGTCACGCGCTTCTTCAGTTTAGCGGACGCCCGGAACGTCACCACCCGCCGGGCCGGGATCGGCGTCTCCTACCCGGTCCTGGGATTGCGTCCGGTGCGCTCGCTCTTGTCGCGCACCGAGAAGGTGCCGAAGCCGGAGATCCCGACCGGCTCCCCTGCCGCCAGCCGCTCGCAGATCGCTTCGATCAAGGTGTCCACCAGCTCGGCCGCGTCGCGCTTGCGCAGACCGGCTTCCTCGCGACCCGCTTCCGTCGGATCAGCCACGGTCACCGTGGCCACGGCGCATCGGTCTCTTGGTTTGCGCGCACCGTAGCCGCGCGCCGCGTTCGGTCAATTCGCGATGACGGGGCTGCTGGGGGGACACGAGGATCGGCCACCTAGACCGCGCCCCACCCCATGTTCATGTGCAGCGCTTCGCGCCGCGAGGGTGCGATCTTTGCCACCCGCTCCTCCGAGCCCGGCCCTGTGTCTGCCACATCCGGCGGGTGTCAGCCTTCGCGGCATCCTGTGCGGGCGTCCGTGCGGTCGGCACGCCCGATGCCTCCCCGCGGGCACCGGGGCAGACGGCAGACGAGAGTTCGTGGAGGGCCTGGAGAAGGTGAGCAGGGAAGGGGCCGGGAGAGGCTCCGACCCGCTCGGCAACCATCGTCAGCAATCCGGAAGAGAAGGAGACGGACAATGCCGTTTGGACTCAACTCCGCACAGCTCATCGGCCGCCTGGGTGCCGATGCGACCATCAACCACCTGGCGTCCGGCGGACGCGTCGCCAACATGAGCGTGGCGACCGACGAAAGTTACATAGACCGGAACGGCGGCGGCGAGAGAATCGACAAAACGGAGTGGCACCGCGTCGTCACGTTCCAGAACGGGCTGATCGACATGCTGGAGAAGCACGCGAAGAAGGGCCGCCTCGTCTACGTCGCGGGCAAGCTGCAGACCAGGAAGTGGCGCAAGGACGGCGAGGACTCCGACCGCTTCTCGACCGAGATCCTCCTCGTCCCCGGCGGCAGGATCCAGTTCCTCGAGAGGCCTGCCACCTCGAACGGCAACGGCGCGCCCGCGTCCGACGGTGAGGCGACAGCCGCCGCCGATGCCGCCCCGTCCGACACGGACGACGGCTCCGGTATCCCATTCTAGGCCCATCGCCGGATTCGTAAGGTCTGCGGGGGTAACACCCTGCGGACCTTACGCTTCCCGGTCATCCCAATTCGTCAGGTTTGCGCCTCGGCGGGCCCCTCCCTCCCGCCGCTCCCGGCCGGTTCCGCGTTCCTCACGCGCGGCACCGGCCGTTTTTTATGCTGCCTTGTCCGAGCACCCGGCCGGGCGGCAAGGCTCGCGCTACGCGCATCGCCCGCCGTCCCGGCGCCGGCGAGAGGCAGGGCGGCGGCCGGGACCGGGGCGCGTCCCACGCAGCATCCGGAGAGGTCCCTCATGCGCTCCATCCCCGCTCCCTGTCCCGGCGGTGCCGGTCCCCCTTCTCACCGAAAGCGTGCATCGTGAGCGCGGCCGCCCGCGTCTCCGCCGCCCTCGCCGGTCGCGCCGAGGAGGTCTGCCGGCGATACCTGCCGCAGGGCCGCAGGAGCGGCCGCTACTGGATCGCCGGTGACATCCGCGGCGCCAGAGGCCGCTCGCTCTTCGTCCGCCTCGCCCCTCCCGGCACGCCCGGAAAGTGGACTGACGCAAGCTCGGACGAGCACGGCGACCTGCTCGACCTCGTCCGCATCGCCTCCGGCGCGGGCTCGCTCCGCGCCGCCCTCGCCGAGGCGCGCGCCTTCCTTTCCGTGCCGCCCATGCCGGCCCCGGCCGGCCCCGACAGCTACGACCGGACCGAGGCGGCGCGCCGCCTGTGGCAGCGCTGCCGCGCCATCGACGGCACCCATGCCGAGGCGTATCTGCGCGCCAGGGCGATCCACCGCTGCCGCTTCCCCGCGCTCCGCTTCCATCCCCGGCTGCTCCACCGCGACGAAGCCGGCGTGCGCCGGCTTCCCGCGCTGGTCGCCGCCGTGACCGCCGATGAGAGCACCGTTACGGGGGTGCACCGGACGTGGCTCGATCCCCGCGAACCGGCCAAGGCCGATTTGCCGCGCCCGCGCAAGGCGCTCGGCCGCGTTCACGGCCTCGCCGTCCGCTTCGGCGACCCCGCCGCCGGCACGCTGCTGGTCGGCGAGGGCATCGAGACGGTGCTCTCCATCGTCACCGCGCTGCCGGATATCGTCGCCGCTGCCGCGCTCTCGGCCGGGAGCCTCGGCGCATTCGCGCCTCCTCCCGGCACGGCCCGGCTCGTCATCGCGCGGGACAACGACCCGGAAGGCGAGCGCGCCGCCGAACGCCTCGCCCGCCGCTGCGCACGTGCGGGCATCGCCGCGTCGATCCTGGCTCCCCAGGGCGGCGACTTCAACGACGAGCTCGTCGCTCTCGGCTCCGCCGCGCTTCGCGCGCGCCTTGCCCCGGCCCTCAGCTTGCCAGGAGACGGAGGGCGGCATGCATCGGGGTGAGCGAATTGCGGGAGAGAGAGAACCCGCCGCAACCGACGATGGGGAGCAATCCGATGGGACGCTTCAGAACCGACCTCGCCTTCAAGCTGGCCGCCCCCGACGAGGTGCGCATCTACCGCGACGGCCAGTACATCGGCGATATCTTCAGGCACGAGGACATCCTCAACCCGGGCCAGCATCACTACCTGATCTGGCTCGCAGAGGACTGGCGCGGCTGGAAGCGCGTCACCGAGCGCAGCAGGCTCCGCGAGACCGCCGAGCGCTGGGTCGAGACCCATCCCCTGCTATGAGCCGGCGCCGTTCCCGCCCCACGGCTCGCATGGAAACCGCCTCGCGGCGGTCGCGTCCGCAAGGACGCGAAGCGGCTACCGCCGCTTTGGCGCGGAGAAAGGACTGCTCCTCGTACGTGATGTCCCATCGTGCCACGTGTGCTCGCGCCAGCAACCCTGCGGGTCCTTCGCTGCGCTCCGGCCTGGCCCAAGACGGCCTAGGGCGCGCCGTGAAAGTCGGCGACCGTGAAGTTCGCTTGCGCGTAACCCCGAACCGCCTCGCGTGGGGCACGCCGGCCCCTGACGCGGGGCCGCCGTGTCGGCCCGGCGCTAGCAGTTCTTGAGCAGGCCAACTCGAAACGCGGCCAGGCGGCGAGGCGGCGCGCCGGGCCTCCCAGGCACCAAGAACGCGAACTTCCGCACCGAAATCGCCGACTTTCCGCACCCAATCGCGCCCAAGGCCATCTACGGCCAGGTGCTTCCGCTGCGCGCACGTGTCCCGAAAGGACATCACGACGGGGCACAGGGTCCCGGAGGAAGAGAAAAGGAGATCGTCATGATCGACACCATCGCCACACAGACCGCTACCGCTTCTGCCACCGCTGCCGTTTGCGAGAGCATGGCACTCTACGGTGCAGCGCCCGAGCGCGGCGAGCTCGACAGCCGCGTCGTCTGGGACGAGGACGACGCCATCGACGCGCTGGGCGAGGCCATCCGCATCATGGTGGACGGCGTCACCGTCGACGGCACGCAGATGGCCGACGAGCGCGAGGCGCTGCTGTGGGGCTTCGTCAACTGCCTGCATTCCCAGGTCACCCGCCTCGACCGGACCGTCGACCGCATCGTGCCCGAGATGAAGGACCTCGAGACCGCCCAGGACGGATCGGAGGTGAAGGCGCACGAACTCGAGATCCTGATCGACAGGGCGCGCAACCTCGGCGACCGGCGCGACGCGTTCGAGAAAATGCGCGATGTGGCCGCAGACGCCTACCGCGTCCACACCGGCGACGTCTGGCGTCCCCGCCACGGATCGCACGCCAGCCGGACCGGAACGCTGACCTCGGCCGCCATCGACGCCCGCGACTTCAGGCGCGCCCGCAAGGACCGCGAGATGACCGCCCACCTGCCGGACGGCACCCTGGTGGCGATCACCGGCGGCAAGACCGTCGCGGACGCGGACGCGGTCTGGACCACGCTGGACCGCACCCGCGAGAAGTACGGCGACATGGTCCTGCTGCACGGCGGCGGCCCCGGCGTCGAGAAGATCGCGGCGAGCTGGGCCGAAGCCAGAGGCGTCAACCAGGTGATCTGCCGCCCGGACTGGACCGCGCACGGCAAGGCTGCCCCCTTCCGCAGGAACGACGAGCTGCTCAACCTGCTGCCCAAGGGCGTCATCGCGTTCCCCGGCTCCGGCATCACCGGCAACCTCGTCGACAAGGCGAAGCAGCTCGGAATCCCGGTCTATCGCGTCGCCGCGTGACGGAGGCGCTTCCCTTCCCGGAAGAGCCGGTCCGCGCCTCGGCAAGGGCCGGCTCTTCCCCCCTTTTTGCTCCGCGCCCAGTGTCGCGCAACGACGCCAGGCGTCCGGCACAGGCGCTTCGCGCCATCGCCGCTTGCGCTCCCGCTCTCCGCCTTAACCGATCCGACCGTCGCCGCGTCGCGTCCGGCTCGCCGCATGCGCGGCTCCGCCCGGGCGCTCGCTTGCTCCCCCTGAATTGGAATACCGGCCGCCGCCCCACGGCTCGCCGATCCGGGCTCGGCCCGTGCTTCGCACGACGCATCGCCGTTCCGGGCTCGGCGCCCCAGCGCCTTCGCCCGATGCCGGCTCAGAAGGCATCCCCCTCCGGGTCAGCGCCGCCCATCTTCGCCGCCACCGTGGCAGCCTTCCGGCCCGGCAGCTCCCCCTTGTCGAGGAACGTCTTCAGACTGCGCTCACCCAGCTCGATGCCCCGCGCTTTCAGCACTTCGTGCATCTGCGCCACGGTCACGCCCTTCGCTCGCTGCTCGAGCATCCGCTGTCGCAAGCGGTCCAGTACGTCTTTCAGGCTCAGCTTCGGTGGTGCCAGCTTCGCCAGGTCCGCATCTATGACATCGAAGTCGATATCCGATTCGTTGAAACGCCTGACCACCATGATCGCTTCCTCCTCACGTCGCGTCTCGTCTGGACGAGCTCAAATGATCGGCCTACGCCCCCACTGTGTCAACGAGAAGACTGTAACGTTCTGCTTCCGCGCCGGATTCTCGGTCTGTTTCCCGTGGTGCCTGTCGCAGGATGACCGCTATGATGTCTATCCTCCTATCGTTCGTCGTATTTTGTCGTTACTGACTTCGCACACCTGTGCAAGCTGACGCTTGCGGAACCAGTGCCAGGCACGTACCATCGATCATCGAGCGACGGTATACCGGGTCTACAAGGGGAATATATCCGTGCATTCAAGGCGTTACGAGCGGGACGTGAGATGAGTGCGGTACAGGCGATGTGGCTCGGAAGGCCCATGCGCGTGGTTGCAGTTCGCGTCGGTACCGGGACAGGCTCACCGTGGTAGCCACCATCGGCCAGATGGCGTCCGCCGAGTACTACCTGGAGAGCCAGCGCTCGTTCCGCCATCCCAACGAGTACTACACGGCCGGAGAGGAGCCCGACGGCGCCTGGTTCAATCCTTCTGGCCTGTTCGGTCTCGATGACGGCGGCAAGGTCGACTCCGGCCAGTTCTACAAGCTCTACAACGCCTTCTCGCCCGACGGCTCCACCAAGCTGGCGCAGCGGGCCGGCAACCCGGACCGCTCCCCCGGCGTGGACATGACCTTCTCCGTGGACAAGAGCGTCTCTGCGCTCTGGGCCATCGCAGAGCCGGACATGCGCGAGAGGATCGAGGCGATGGCGGTCTCTGCCGCCCGTGCGGCCCTCGAAGACACGGTGGTGCGCTACTGCAGCTACACCCGTGTCTCCGCCGACGGCGTCAGCCGTGCCGTGGAGGCCGACCTCATGGGCGCCACCTTCGTCCACGGCACCAGCCGTGAGAACGATCCCCAGCTTCACGTCCACTGCACGATCTTCAACGCAGCCCGCACCCGCGAGGACGGCAAGTGGCGCGCGCACCACCAGTATCCCGTCTACAGCTGGAAGAAGGCCGCCGGTGCCTCGTTCCGTGCCTGCATGGCCTGGGAGCTTCAACAGGGCCTTGGGGTGCGGATGGAGCAGTACGGCCCCAACGCCGAGTTCACCCGCATTGCCGGCATGCCCGAGGACCTGCAGTCGTTCTGGTCGAAGCGGCGGAAGGCGATCGTTGCCAAGGCCGGTGAGCTTGGCATTCCGTCGCTCGGCAACGCGTCGCGCATGGCCGGCGTCAACAAGCTGACCAGGGCAGGCAAGTCCCACGACAACGACCCCGAGGTCCGTCACCGCCGCTGGCGCGGCGAGGCCGAGGGTTATTGCGAGCGTGAGGCGCTGATCGAGGCCGTGACGGGGCATGAGGTCAAGGTCGGGCGCGAAGAGCTCCGCGCGCTGACCGGGCGGCTCGACGATCTTCCTGCCCACCTTGCCCGCGAGGAGGCCGTGTTCCGGCGGCCTGACATGGTGGAGGCGGCGGCCAACGCCGCCGCCGGCCTGATGGGCCGGGATGCGGTGAGGACCGCCGTCGAGCGTCTCAGGCGCAACCCCGAGATCGAGCGGCTGGAGCCGAAGAAGCCCACGGCAGAGTCCCGCGCCGGCATGGTCCACACCGAGGTCTACTCCACCCGGCACAACCTGGGGCTGGAACAGGCGGTGAAGAACATGGCCGGGGCCATGGCGGCCGATACGGACCACGGCCTGCCTGACGCGGCGGTCAGGCAGAAGGTGGAGACACTCCTGGCTGACGGATATCCGCTGAGCCAGGAGCAGTCGCTGGCCATCCGTCACGCCACCGTCAAGGGCGGGCGCGTGGCCGTGATCGAGGGCGCGGCGGGCTCGGGCAAGACCACCACGCTGAGGCCGATCACCGACCTCCACAGGGAGCACGGCTACGAGATCGTCCCCACTGCCGTGGCATGGCGGACCGCTGTAGCCCTGGGCGACGACTGCGATGCACGCCCCTACTGCGTGGACAAGCTGCTCAAGCTCGCCGCCAGGGGACAGATCGAGATCGGTGCCAACACGCTGATCGTGGTGGACGAGGCGGGGATGCTGTCCACCCGTCAGGCCCACCACATCCTGCAGCTCTCCGAGCGCCATGGGGCCAAGGTGGTGTTCGCCGGCGACACCCGCCAGCAGCAGCCCGTCGAGGCGGGACCGGGGCTGCGGCTGATCCGCGACGTCGCGGGCAGCGTCCGCGTCGACCGCATCCGGCGTCAGAAGGCGGACCTGGAGGACGTGCTGGTCCATGTGCACGGCGAGACGCCCGAGCAGGCGCGCTTCCGCGCGGGACTGACGAATCCACAGGAGCGCGAGGCGATCCTCGCCGAGTACGAAGCGATGGAGAGGAAGCCGGTGTTCACGCCGTGGCAGGTGGCGGTGTCCGAGGCGCTCAGGGACGGCGAGGCGGAGAAGGCCATCGAGGCGTGGCACCTTCGGGGCCGGCTTCACCTCTGCTTCGACGAAGAGAAGACGCTGACCAGGCTGGTCGACGACTGGGCGGCGTACGTGAGGAGAGAACCCGAATCGTCGGCGGTGGTGCTCGCGCGCACGCGGGCCGAGGCGCGGGCGCTGTCGTGGCTCATGCGGGAGCGCGTGCTTGCAAGCACGCCCGACACGAAGCGCGCCGTGATCGAGGTAAGCCGGGACCTCGACGGACGGGTGACCGAGCCGCTGGAGGTCGCGGTCGGCGACCGCATCCGCATCGGCGCCACGCAGTGGGAGAAGCAGCTCTTCAACGGCACCATCGTCACCGTCGAGGGCATCGAGGTGCGAGATGGGGAACAGACGGCGGTGTCGCGCAAGGCCCGGAACCGGCTAGCCGGCGGGGCCGCCGGGCGTCGGGACGGCACGGAGAGTGGGTCCGAGAGTTCGTGGGACGAGTCCCCGGTCCACATCACGGCGCGCACCGACGACGGCAGACGCGTCACGTTCCGCCACGACGAGATCCGCGACTACCACGACAACATCCGTCTCGACTACGGCTACGCCATGACCATCGCCTCCGCCCAGGGGCTCACCGTCGACCGCGCCTTCCTGCTGATCGACGACAGGCCGGCGCGGGAGACGATCTATCCCGCCGCCACCCGACATCGCGAGGGCATCGACGTCTACGTCAACCGCTCCCCCATCGCCTTCGACATCGCGGAGCGCAGGCCCGAGGACGAGGCTGAGCGGCCCGTCACCGACATCGATATCCGCGCCTATCTTGCCGAGCGCTGGTCGCGCTCCGTGCCCAAGGAGGCCGCGCTCGACTACACGGCCGAAGGCAGGTGGCGGGATGCGAAGGAGGAGGCGCGGCAGCGCCGGCCGGATCGAAGCGAAGGCCACGGCGGTGACGAAAGCAGCGAGGAAGCAGGGCGGACGGTCGCCGGTGCCGGGGTGCGTGCCGCGAACGACAACGCCATTGTGCGCATCGCCCAGGAAATCCGTCATGCCGTCAACAACTGGCGCCACGGCGCCGCCGTTGACGCCTTCGCGGTGGAGCGTGGCGAAGTGCTCGCGGCGTGGGACGCGCTGCGTGAGCGCTCCCGCGAAGAGGGCGAGGCCATAGCGCTCAGCCCGGCCTTCCGCGAGACTCTCGATCGGCACGGCGCGCTCATGAAGCAGGTGGCGTCGTTCACGGCCCGTCCGCAGGTATTCGAGCGCCTCCTCGCCGAGCGCGCCGGCGTTGGCGAGAACGAGCTCGACGAGTTGCGCGATCAGCAGGCCCGTGCCCGCAGGTATCTGCGCTCGGTCAGTGCCAGGACGTCCCACGCCGTCCGGCAGGACGCGCAGCGCCAGGATGCGGAGCACCAGGACGAGAAGCACCGAGACGCTGCGCATGAAGAGACCGCCAGGATCGGCGTGGAGGTCGTGGGCGAGGCTGTCGCCGCTCCTGTCGAAACGCCCGTGCAGGAGACCGTGCCGGCCGCCCCGGCGGAATCCGTCGCGCGCAAGGAGGCGCAGGTTGCGGCGCCCGACTGGCGCACGCTCTACGACGAGCTGCAACGGGACTGGAACGCCCTCGTTGCGCGCGCCGAGGACGCTTGCGCCGAGGACGCTCGCGCCGGAAAACCCGACCTGCCCCTGCCGCTCATGGAGGGCTACGACGGCCTGATCGACCGCGTCCGCTCCCTCGCCGAGCATCCCGATCTTTCCCATCGTGCACGCAGCACGCTCGCGAACCTCATCGATTACGACGCGGAAGAGGCCGTCGCGCGCGAGACCGCTGAGGGCTATGTCGCCGTCGCCGAGCGCCATGTCGAGACCTACAAGGCGCTGGAGCGCGAAGCCGTGGAGAGGGGCGTCGCCGTCGCCGTCCTCGACGCTTGGCCCCAGTGGCGCCAGGCCGCCGAAATGCTCGCGGAGGTCGGCGTGGCCGTCACCGCGGACGAGGACAAGTACGGCCCCTGGCTCGACGCGATGACGCTCGGCAGGTCCCGCGCCGAGTTGACGCTCCGGCAACTGCGCACCCGATTGCGTGAAGGCCGAGTGCGGACGCCGCCGCGGCCGGAACCGACCCCCGAACCCGAAGGCTTCGCCCACACGCTCGACCGGCCGCCCGCCAAGCCAGTGAGCAGGAGCGAGAGGGAGAAGGGATTCGTTCACACGCTCGACAAGCCGCCCGCCAAGCCTCTGAGCGAGGCCGAGCAGCAGAAGGGCTTCGCCTACATCCTCGACGATCCCGAGAAGCTCAAGGAACTGCGCGAGAAGGCGGAGAAGCGTGATCGCAGGCTCGGCAGGCATCTGCGCAGGAGCCGGGGGATCAGCATGTAGCGCTTTCGCTTGCGTTCTGCATCAGCCTTGCAATTCGAAGCAGCTCCTTGTTCCAGAGCTTCACCTGGACCGGCGACCTTGCTGGACGCGATTTGTCGGCAAGTTGGACATGATACACGACCGGTTATATCATCTGTCCACTCGGCAAAGGGGCGGCAGAATGAAAGTGATCGGCGCGGCAAAATTCAAAGAGCAATGTCTGGCACTGCTGGATGATTTGGGCCACGACGGCCTAATCATCACCAAGCGCGGCAAGCCCGTCGCCCGCTTGCTTCCTCTTGAGCGGCAAGATGCCGAACTGATCGGCAGCCTGCGTGACAAGATAGAAGTGCGGGGCGATATCCTCGCCACAGGGATCGACTGGCACGCCAATGCTCAATCTTGACACGCATATCCTCGTCTTCTCCCTGAATGGCGCACTGCGACCTGCGGAACATGTGCTTTTGAGCCAGGCGAGATGGTCGATTTCCGCGATCGTATTGTGGGAACTTGCCAAGCTCATCCAGCTCGGGCGGGTGGAGATGGATCTCGACGACCGCCAAGTCGCCCGCGCTCTGAATCGCCTTCACGTCTGGCCCGTCGACCTGGACATCGCCAAGACCTCAGTACGCCTCGACTTCAGGGGGGATCCTGCCGACGAGATCATTGCCGCGACCAGCGTCGTGCACAACGTGCCTCTGGTCACCCGTGATCGCGTCATCGGCCAGTCGAAGATGGTTCCGCTGGCCGCGACAGGCGAAGCCGAATAACGGTCTGAAACCTCAAGATGCGCGCCCGCTCGCGTTGCCGGCCGGCGTTGGGAAGACGCTGTTCCGCCATTATGCACTGTCGATAAGAATAGGTTCGACCCCGCATCATCCCGCGCAATATTGCGAATCTGAGCCGTGCCGGGCGTGGCTATAGGAGTGAGGTGTCGACTCTCGCCATAAAGCAAATGAGGCCGGTGTCGGCTCTCTTCTGGCGGGCCCCCAGTTTACGCCTGCTCACCTCGCTGTCAGGTGCGTTGGGTTCCGCGGGCTCACCCGCCAAGACCAGAATCGGAATCTTTGCCCCTCACCGCAATGCGGCGATGGCCGTCAAAGATGCTTTCAGCAGCGATAGCCGTGACGCGGCTGTTCGCGATCAACTCCCGGGCACGGGGGCCCCGTAGCGGCCGCTATAAGCCCCGGGATAGGCAACTGATCGCAGACAACGCGATGCTGAGAGTTGCGGCCGATTCATCTGGCGGAGCGGCCGGTCACCACCCAACAAATGGGGATTATAGCGAATAGTCACATTTTCCGCTTGACCCCGCGTTGACCGCACCCTTCAGCATCCCGTAGAAAGACGAACGCCGCCTCGTGGGGAGGCGGCGCTCTGAAGTCGCGAAGGTGTCCAAGCCAGCACGCGACAGCGGTAACCCTTTGTCTAGGGCAGTCCGCGCGGCTTGGCAAGTCCTTCGCGCATGCGAAGGAACACGCCATGCCAAAGCTACCCCCGAACCCGACCCGCGATGACATCCTGGCGGCGCTGGAGACAGTGCCAGAGAACGACCGCGCAACCCGCGTGAAGCTCATGGGCATGTTCGCGGCGGCACCGCCCCGGCCGGGGATCAAAATGCGCCATGGCGCGCGCCTTGGCACTGCCGAAGTCTTTGAGGGCGGCCGCTGGGTCGGCATGAAGACGGCAAGCGTCATTGCCGCCGTCTTGGTGCTCGGCTCGCTGACAGCGTGCGATGTGCTGATCCCGAGCAAGACGTTCAGTGCTGGCGGTGTCACGTGCTCGCGGGGTGAAGCGAAGATCGAGACCGATGGCGAAGCGCTCAAGGCGGCGGCGGATTCATCAATTTGGCAGGTGTTCACCAATCCTTCCCTCGACGTTGATGTGGACGATCTGCCAATGCCAGAGGTTCTTTCGGCGGAAGATATCAAGGGGCT